>CALFFK010000018.1 GCA_937957975.1 uncultured Neomegalonema sp. | reverse complement strand
GAGGAGCCAGGCCGTAAAATCGGCATGGTAGGCGTCGTCGGCCTTGATCTTCGTTTGGATGTTCATGGGGCGAAGGTAGCAGAAATCCTGTCTTGATGCGAGATCAGCGGGAAATCGTGCCTGCGGCGAAGGTTTCGAGTGCGCCTTGCAGGATGGAGGCGGCGGCGGCGGCGTCGATACGAGGCGAGCGTTTTGCGCGGCTGACATTGGCGTCAATCATCGCTTCGGTTGCCGCGACGGTGGAGAGGCGTTCGTCCCAATGGATAACAGGTAAGGCGAGCGCCTCTTCGATGCTGCGCGAAAAGGCGCGCACGGATTGGGCGCGGCGGCCCGCAGTGCCGTCCATATTGACGGGCATTCCGAGAACAATCCCGATGGCTTCGCGTTGGGCAACGAACTGGCGCAGGCGTTCGAGATCATGGCGCAGGCCGTTTCGCTCGATGGTTTCCAGCGGCGAGGCAAGGGTGCGGCGTTCATCACAGATGGCGACGCCGATGGTTTTCGTGCCGGGGTCGAGGCCGAGCAATGCGCCTGTATGGCCGACCTTTTCCAGAAATTCAGCGGCGCTTCCGGCAAGCGTCATTGTATGACAGCTTCGATTTGTTCGAGAGCCTTTGCATCATCAGCGAACGTGCTGCGTGCCGTCTCGATGGCCTTGTCGCGCTTTTCCGTGTCGCCCAGTATGGTGTAGGAGTGAATGAGGCGCAGCCAGCCTGTCAGATTGTCAGGCTGCTTGGCCAACCGCTCGGCCAGACTTGTAACCATAACGTCGATCATGGCATCGCGGTCTTCTTCTGACATCGCATCTGCGGCGGCCATGTCTTCCTGCGTTGGGCCTGACATCCAGACGGGACGGGGAGGGGCGGGAACACCCAGATTTTCGGCGGCCTCGCTGGCATAGCCATAAACCATCGGTCCCCATGTATCCGACGGCTCCGAGTCTTTCAGCATTTCAGTCCAGAGACCCAGGGCTTCTTCGGTCTTGTTGCGCTGTGAGAGCGCGAGTGCCTTGTAGTGACGAAAACGCGCGTCATCGGGGGCAAATTCAGCCCCTCGCGTGGCGATTGTTTCCGCTTCGGGGGAAACATAGCCGTTCGTGGCCGCGACCATGGATTCGATTGTCTCACCCAGGAGATTCATATCCGGTTTGGGAGCCTTGGTGAGCAGAAGTTCGTAGTTGCGCCATGCCTCGCTGTGGCGACCGAGGCGCATCTGGGTGCGAGCGAGAAGCAGACGGCCCGTGGCATCGTTGGGCCGCTGCTCCAGAACAGCCTCGACCTGTTCCACCATTTCGGCAGCACGCTGGAGTTCGGGGGTGTCGAGGGGAGGAGGAGGGGGCGTGAAGCCGCTGCGCTCCATAATCGCCTCTGCGCGTTTTTGCGACGGGCGTTGCGCCATTTGTTCAGCGAAATCTGTGCGGGTGTCGAGCAGCATGTCCGGGCGACCCGCGCCACCAATGCCGAGATAGAGCGCGACCGCTACAAGGGGAATACTGATTGCCGCCCCGATACCAAGGCGTGTGCGCAGATCATCCGGGGCGGCGGGAGCACCGCCTTCAGCTTCAATCGCATCGGTTGCGGTGAGCAGACGACGGGAAATCTCGATTCTTGCGGCCTCTGCTTCGGTTTCGGTAAGAACGCCTCGCGATACATCCTGATCCACCTCGCGCAATTGCGCCCGGTAGGCTTGTGCATCATAGGCAGCGCGCGATTCCGACGCTGCACCAGCGCGCAGGAAAGGAACAACAAGGGCGAAGGCGGTGATGACGGCCAGCGCACCGGCAAGAACGATGAACACGGGTTGCGTATGCTCCAGATTTGATCAGGCCATAAACCTATCGCCCCCATCCGTTCCTAACAAGCACTGCCCGTATGGGACGCGCGTTCATGTCGCAATCTTGATCTTGATAGGCGCTTGCGAAGCCTCACAGGAAGACCGAAAGGACGATATATCTTATCAATCTTGACCCGATGATGTTGGAGATGCGCTGTGAAACCCAATCCGAAAGCGCGGTATTCGATCTTCTCGCTGGCACGCAACGCGATGACCGGCCACCAGAACTGGGAGCGCGCGTGGCGCTCGCCGGAGCCGAAGAAGGAATATGACGTTATCATCGTCGGCGGTGGCGGGCATGGTCTGGCGACCGCCTATTACCTCGGCAAAAATCACGGTATCACCAACATCGCCGTGATCGAGAAAGGCTGGATCGGTGGGGGCAATACGGGGCGGAATACGACGATTATCCGTTCGAATTATCTTCAGGACAGTTCTGCCGCCTTGTTCGAGCTATCGCGTGATCTGTATGAAACGCTGTCGCAGGAGCTGAATTACAATATCATGTTCAGCCCGCGCGGTGTGTTGATGTTGGCCCAGACCGAACATGAAAAGCGTGCATGGCAGCGCACTTTCCATGCGAACCGGATCAACGGCATCAAGTCGGAATGGGCAACACCGGAACGGGTGAAGCAAATCTGTCCGATCATCAATCTCGATCCCAATGTGCGGTTTCCGGTTCTTGGCGGGTTGTGGCAGCCGCGTGGCGGCACGGCGCGGCATGATGCGGTCGCGTGGGGATATGCGCGGGCTGCGGATGAGATGGGCATCGACATCATCCAGAATTGCGAAGTTACCGGCGTCGATAGCGATGGCGGCACCGTGACAGGCATTCAGACGACGAAGGGCGAGATCAGGTGCAAAAAGCTTGGCCTTGTCGTGTCGGGTAATTCCTCGCGGCTGGCGGATATGGCCGGTTTCCGTCTGCCTATCGAGAGTGTGGCGCTACAGGCGCTGGTTTCCGAACCGATCAAGCCCTGCATGGATATTGTGGTGATGGCGAACACGGTTCATGGGTATATGAGCCAGTCGGACAAGGGCGAAATGGTCATTGGCGGCGGAACGGATGGGTTCAACAACTATACCCAACGCGGCAGTTTCCATCATATCGAAGAGACGGTGACGGCTCTTGTCGAGACTTTTCCCATCATCTCGCGCCTGCGGATGTTGCGCCAATGGGGCGGAATCGTCGATATTACCGGCGACCGTTCGCCCATTATCTCAAAGACGCCAGTGGGGGGCGTGTTTATCAACTGTGGCTGGGGTACGGGGGGCTTCAAGGCCACACCGGGGTCAGGGCATTGTTTTGCCGCGACGATGGCGAAGGGGGAGCCGGATGCGGTGGCCGCGCCGTTCTCGCTGGACCGTTTCGCAGAAGGTCGTATGATTGACGAGAGCGTGGCGGCGGCGGTAGCGCATTGATTCAAATTATATTTTCTCTTTCACAGATGTGAGATAACCTTGGCCGAAAGGTGGGGTGATACACTCCCCTTTTCTGAACCGTTGCCTTGAGGATGCAAGCTGGATGGAATGTTCGGCAGTGAAGCGAGTGATAGTCGCCCACAACCTTACAGTATGTTACAGTTTTGCATGGTATCGGAAAAAGTCGCTAAAATCTTTTTTATGGTGTATACGGATGATCCGTGGGGTCATTGTAAAGGTCGCCGTATGTATCAGTATGCTGAACGATTCGCGTGGAACGCTGCACTATGACAGGTCAGCCGCATTGGACGATGGGTGTATCGGCGTTCGCTATCACAATCGTTGCCATTTTCGGAGCATATATCGCCTGGAATCTCTGGAAGACGAATCGCGATATATTACGTGAGCGTACATTTGACCGGCGGTTTGAGATATTCAAAGCGACGCAAACTGTGATCTCGCGTATCGGCAGGGATGAAGGGATTTCGTGGCATTCGGCGAATGAGTTATCCGATATTGCCCAGCAGGCGCGTTTCATGTTTTCCGAAGAGGATGCGCAATATTTTGATATTTTACGGCAAAATGCCCTGGCGCTGGCGAAAGCGACCTCGGAAACTGACGGGGTTCGGATGGCCAATTATGCGAGCCAGAAAGATCAACGTTATCGCCTTTGTGGATGGTTCGATGAACAGGTCGAGGAACTTTTTTCCCGCATGAGCAAGTATCTGCTTTTCAATAATTAAGAACTATTTCCATCTGAAATCAGCCAGTACCGGGTAGTGATCGCTTGGCCAATCGTCGTCAAACTGGCGGCGTAGAATGATGGCGTCTCCGGTTGCCTCGACATCGGGCGTGGCGGTGAGGTGGTCTATGGCGGGGGTGACGTTCAGCCCCCGATTCCAGTGATAGGTGGAGCCATTCACGGGCGTGAAGGTGAGGCCGGTTTCCCAGAGGATGCGGGCTGTGCGGCTGGCTGCGCTGGCATTGATGTCACCAATGACGAAGACGGTTTCGCCTGCCTCGATTCGGGGGCGGATACGCCCGGCCACCAGTTCCGCCGATTTGAGCCGGTTTGATCCGCTGGAGAAATCGAAATGTACATTGACGACGGTGAAAGTGCGGGTGGTTTTGCGATCCTCAAAGGTTGCCCATGAAGCGAAGGCCGGAAAGCTGCCATTGAAGGTGCGGGAATAGAGGGTATCGGGCGTGTCGGAGAAGAAGAACCACCCTTCGTCCACTGCCCGCAGTCGCGCCGGGCGGTAGAGGATTGGCTGGGTCGAAGGGAAGACCGCCGGGTCATTCGCCGCCGCGATGCGGTAATCGGGGTTGCGCTGTACCAGCCAGTCGAGAGTCAGGTTTACCGGCTGTACCGAGCCGCGCGCGAAGCTTTCCATTTCCTGAAAGCCGATGATGTCGGCATCGAGCGCCTTGAAGGCGAGATCAAGGCTTTCCTTGCGGTTTTCCCAATCGCCCACCGACCATGGGCCGGTTTCGCGCCCCAGCCAGATGTAATGCACATTATGGGTGGCGATGCGCAGGGTATCGGGCGCAGGTGCGGGTGGCAGGGGCGCATCGCCCATTGAGCATCCGGTGATGGTCAGGAACGCGGCAACTGTGATCGTCAGCCTTTTTGTTGCCCACGAGAGCGCAAGCGGCGCAACAAGGCTCCAAACCCGGTTGGTTTCGGTTCTTCCGGTGGAGGCGTGAGAGTTGGATCGTCGGCGATCATCGCCTGTAATCCTCGGTTGATGGCATCGACGACTGGATCGGGAGCAGGCATCGGGGATTCTCCTCATTTGCGACTCGCTCCAGTATATGTTCTTATTTTGTGCTATCAAGCCTTATGCTGACGGGCGGCTTTTTCTTCCAGTCCCGAACGTCCCTCGCGCCCCTCCAGCACCGTCAGAACATCAGCCAGTGGAACCCGTCGGGACGCGAGCATGACGAGCAGATGATAGAGGACGTCCGCCGCTTCGGTGGTGAGTTTTTCGCGATCACCTTTCACCGCCTCGATAATCGCCTCGATTGATTCTTCGCCGAACTTCTCGGCGCATTTTTCTGGCCCCCTGGCCAGCAGTCGGGCGGTGTGGGACGAGGCAGCATCACCCGCGTCGCGGCGTGCGTGGATTGTTGCCTCCAGCCGGGAAAGAATGTCGCTCATGCCCTGACGAGAGCAGCCAGCGCCGCGAGTTGCTTTTCGACGAAGCCGCGCGTGGTGTCGTCCAGACCTTTCTGGCCTTCGTCGAAATACTTGCCCGCATGGCCGACATAGATCATCGGCTGCGCGACTGTACGGCAGTTGAGATTGGCCAGTTGATTGCGGAGCTGCATCTGTGCGCGCACTGTACCGAGATTGCCGGGGCTGGTGCCCATGATAGCCGTTGGTTTGCCGTTATAGATTCCGGGTTTGATGCGCGACAGCCAGTCCATTGCATTCTTCAACACGCCGGGGATGCCCGCATTATATTCGGGGGTAACGATCAGCAGGGCATCGGCCTCGCGGATCATGCCCGCGACCCGCTCCACAGGGGACGGGATGCCCTCATTCTGTTCAACATCACCGTTATAGAGTGGAATATCGCTGATGTCGGCAACCATGACCTCATGGTCCGGGGCCGCGATGTCCCTGACCGCATGGAGGAGCGCCGTGTTGTAGGAGCCGGTTCGCAAGCTGCCCGAAATGCCGCAGATTTTCATGGTCGTTCCTCGTCCTGAATCAAAGGGATCACAGCCTGACAGGCACTCCGCCCGCCGCCATGGCCGCCTTGGCCTCGGCTATAGTGTAGGTTCCGAAATGGAAGATGGAAGCGGCAAGCACCGCCGATGCCCCGCCTTTGCGCACGCCTTCGACCAGATGGTCAAGCGTGCCAACGCCGCCAGAGGCGATAACGGGTATGCCAACTGCACCACTTACCGCGTGGGTGAGTGGAATGTCATAGCCGATCTTTGCGCCATCGCGATCCATGGAGGTGAGCAGGATTTCGCCCGCGCCCAATCCCTCCATCTTTCGGGCAAACTCCACTGCGTCGATGCCGGTTTCGGTGCGTCCGCCATGGGTGAAGATTTCGAAGCGGCCCCCACCGACACTCTTGGCGTCGATGGCCACGGTGATGCATTGCGCGCCGAACTTCTGTGACGCGGCGTGAACGAAATCAGGGTCTTTGACGGCGGCGGTATTGATCGACACCTTGTCGGCCCCGGCAAGCAGAAGTGCGCGGATATTCTCCAGCGTGCGAACCCCACCCCCCACGGTCAATGGCATGAAGCACCGCTCTGCCGTGCGCCGCACCACATCAAGCATTGTGCCGCGACCTTCATGGCTTGCCCCGATGTCGAGAAAGCATAATTCGTCGGCTCCGGCGGCGTCATAGGCGGTTGCGGCCTCGACAGGATCGCCGGCATCGACGAGATCGACGAAATTGACGCCTTTGACAACGCGGCCCCCGGCGACATCAAGGCAAGGAATGATACGGGTTTTCAACATGGGTGGCAGGTAGCGCCTTCATGCTATAACGGCAAGGCTACGTTCTCTTTCCTCCTGAGAAAGACACCCCTTTCATGGAACTCGATATTGATGTGCGGCTCGACTATTCGGTGTCGTCGCCAGTGGATTTGCTGCTCCAGATCGAAGCGGCAGCAGGGGACGATCAACGCATCATCGAGGCGCAGCTCAATACGGGCTTCGCAGGGGCCGGATGGCCAATCGAAGCGGAAAGCGGTGTGGGGCGTCGATTGTGGTTACAGGTTCAGTGGGATTTTATCTGCACTTATTCAGCGCGGGTCGCCATTGAGCGGGAAGCCCCGGATCTGCCGACGCTGCAACAGGTCAAGCCATATAAACTGCCCGGTGAGATGGTCCGGTATCTCATGCCCTCGCGCTATTGTCCGTCAGACGAATTCCAGACCTTCGTCAATGCGGAATTCGGAGGAACCGAAGGCGGCGCGCGGATCGCCGCATTGCGCGACTGGATCGAAACCCGGTTTGCTTATGTTTCAGGGGTCAGTGGGCCGCAAACCACTGCGCTGGAAACCTTTGTGCAGCGGCAGGGTGTGTGCCGGGATTTTGCGCATGTCCTGATCACGATGGCCCGTGCATCCACGATCCCGGCCCGTTTCGTCAGCGTCTATGCGCCCGACCTGCAACCGCCTGATTTTCATGCGGTTGCGGAGGTTTATCTGGACGACGCATGGCATCTGGTCGATCCGACGGGAATGGCCGGGCCTGAGACCATTGCGCGGATTGGCGTGGGGGCGGATGCGGCAGATGTGGCCTTTATGACGAGTTTCGGGATGATGATGTTGCGGCAACAGACAGTGAGCGTCAGGCGCGTTTGAAGACCGGGGCGGCAAGGCTGGCAATGGCAACGTCCAGAACGGCGGGCTTGTCGCTGGCGAACGCGGCCTGAATGGCGGGCGCAATGCGGGCGTCATCGGGCACTTTCGATCCGTGACACCCCAGTGCCGCCGCCGCGCGATCATAGCGGGTTTCGGGGTCAAGATCGCAGCCGATGGCGCGGTTTTCGCCGTAATCCCTGATCTGGATATGACGTTCGGCGTTCCAGCAGGCGTCGTTCCCGATGACGGCCAGAAATGGCGTATTGGCGCGGGCCGCAGTGTCGAATTCGGCCAGCGTGAAACCCGCTGTGCCATCACCCATGGTCAGGATGACGGTCGCATCAGGGCGGGCGACCTTGGCACCGATGGCGTATCCGATGCCTCCACCGATTGCGCCGGAAAGGCCATTCGTCAGGCGCATGGGGGCATGGAGCAGGGCTTGCGCCCATTGCCCAAACTCACCGCCATCGCAGATCAGGATCGGGTCGAGAGCCGCGTCGAGGGTTGCTTGCAAGTGAGTGCAGAGCGTGCGGGGATGGATGCCGGGGGCCGTGGAGGGGTCGTCGCGGTGAAAGCGTGCCGCATCAACGGCGGCGAGCCAGTCGGGGCGGTCGATATGCTGTGCCCCTGCCACGATGGCATCTGCCGCTGCGCCGGGATCGGCCTGAGCGGAGAGGATGAGGCGATCTCCGGCTAGTGCTCTGGCGCGGTCGAGGGCCATCTCTTCGGGGTCAATGAAGATAAGTCCGGCGGCATCAGAGACTGCGGGAGAGCGGGCAAAGCCCATGGTGAAATCGGGAACCTTGCCGATGCCGAGGATCAGGTCGGCCTGTTGTAATACCTCAGCGAAAGCCCCTATGGCCGGGTCGCGCAGACCGCGTGGGCTTTCGAGGCAGATGACGGGCGCGCCGGTTGCTTCGCGCAGGGCCGAATCGCGCCCTTGTCCGCGCCCCTCGTTGAGCATCGGCCCGGTCAGGATCAAGGGGCGTCTGGCCTCGGCCAGCGCCGCTGTAACCGCGTCGGCATTGTCGAAAGGGCGTGGAGTGGGGGCCAGATCAGTGGGCAGGGCGCTATCCGGTACGTCGGCCTTCAGCACGTCGAAGGGCAGGGCAATGTGAACCGGCCCTTGCCGACCGGAAAGGGCAATACGGATCGCTTCGCCCAGCATCTGGCCCAGTTCGGTCGGGGTTGTCGGGCGGAATGTTGCCTTTACGACCGGGGCCGCCATGGCACATTGATCGAGTTCCTGAAACGGGGCGTTGCCGCGCTCGGCTATGGGCGAATCACCACTGAGGAAAAGCACAGGGCTTTCATTCATTCGGGCGGAATAAACCGCCGACAGCGCATTGGCGAAACCGGGAGCCGCCGTGACGAGCGCCACGCCCAGCTTGCCCGATACCTGCGCAAAGCCGTCAGCCATGTAGACCGCACCGCCCTCATGCCGTGTATGGATGATCCGCAAATCGTCGTCGATAGCAGCATCATAAACCGGCATGATCTGGTTGCCGGAAAGGGAGAAAACAGTCTCGACCCCGGCGGTGCGCAGGGTGCGGGTAAGGAGGCGGGCACCGTTCATGGGTAATACCTTTATTCGTCAGAAGTGAGCGCAACCCTTGGTCAGCGCGCATGGATTGGAATTGAAATGGATCGTGACACCATAAAATTTCAATACGGGAGACCAACATAGTTTTCGGCGAGTGTTGTCATAGCGGCTCTCGATTCTGTGAGATAGTCCAGTTCCGCCCGTTGCATACGCTGTTCAAACGGAGAGTGGTCAGGAAAATTATGCAGTAATGAGGTCATCCACCAACTGAAGCGTTCCGTCTTCCAGACACGCGAAAGGGCGCGCTCTGCATAGCCCTCGATTCCGCTGCTGTCTGCGTTGCCGTACCACTGGATCAGGGCTTCCGATAGATAATGGATGTCGGAAGCCGCAAGGTTCAACCCCTTCGCACCAGTCGGAGGGACGATATGGGCGGCATCCCCCGCCAGAAACAAACGGCCATATCGCATGGTTTCACAGACATATGAACGCAGGGGAGCAATGCTCTTTTCGATGGAGGGGCCGGTTTCCAGGCGCTCCGCGAGTTCAGCCGGTAGCCGCTTACGGAGGGTTTTCCAAAAGCGGTCATCCGGCCAATTCGCGATGTCTTCGTCGGAGCTGCACTGGATGTAATAACGGGAAAGGCGCGGGTTGCGCATGGAGCATAGCGCGAAGCCGTCTTCATGGGCGGCATAGACCAGTTCTTCATCAACAGGAGCGGTTTTTGACAGGATTCCAAGCCATCCAAAAGGATATACGCGCTCAAACTCCCTGCGGCTTTTCTTTGGGATCGATTCGCGGCTTGGGCCGTGGAAGCCATCGCATCCGGCGATGAAATCGCAATCGAGACGATGCACCGCGCCATCATGGCCGAATGTAATATGCGGCTTGTTTGATTGAAGATCATGCAGGGCGACCTGTTCGACTCCATGCAGGACGATGCCGCCCATGGTGTCGCGTGCAGCGTAGAGATCCCGTGTTACTTCCGTCTGGCCATAGACCATGACCTTGCGCCCTGTGAGCGTCGTCAAATCGATGTGGTGTGATTTTTCGCGGTGGGTGATGGAAAAACCTTCATGGACCAATCCTTCCCGGTCCATCCGTTCGCCAATTCCGGCCCGGCGCAGAAGCGTTTGTGTTCCATCTTCCAAAACACCCGCGCGGATACGGCCTTCGACATATTCCCGTGAATGGCGTTCAAGGACAATCGTATCGATTCCGGCACGATGGAGAATTTGCGATAGCAGCAAACCAGCAGGACCACCTCCGATGATAGCAACGTTCGTTCTCATCGGTTAGCGTTCCTGGGTGATTCGGAATCCGGTGATTTCAGATGAAACCCGAGGCTTCTGACGACGGTGGACGCGGCTTCAAACGGATATAATTGTGTGTTCTATATTACATTAATCTGATATAAACGTTACTAAACATCTTTGTGTCGCTCTGGTTCCGCGTCGGCACTGTAGGTGTACAAAGAACGGAAAATGGGGTGCGGGAATAACTTGCGTCTAATTGTCCCGTTTCGATATGATAGTGATGTCGCCGCGTGATATCGCTGGTTAGAATAAATGCCGGGGCCTCGCGGTCTTGCGCCAAAACAACAAGGAAGTGTCATGTCTCGTTTAATTGTAATAGCAGCCAGTATCGTGTCGTTTGCTGCGCTGGCTGGCTCCTCTGCCAACGCGCAGTCTGCCCTGTCGAGCTGTAACCCCGCAACAGGTCTGGGCCCGAACGGCCAGCCTTGCGTCACTCTGATTCCAAAAGACCCAAGCGCCATAACCGCTGCACCAATCGGTGCCGAGGGTGGTGAACAGTATGGAACTCTGGATACCAGCACGCTCGGTCAGACATATGAGTGTCGTCAGGCAAATGCCAATGATGTTCAGTCTGGTGTTGGTGGTGTTCTGCTGATTGAAAATTGCGGCCCTCCCGCAGAGCTTTCCAACGTGAAGCCGTTCTTCGGAACGACAGGTGCGCCTGCGCCAACACCGCTTCCTGCAGCGCCTGCACCCACACCTGTTGCAGCGCTTCCTCCACCCCCACCTCCTCCTCCCGCACCTATCGCTGTTCCAGCGGCCCCACCTGTCTTCGCTCCTGTTCAGGCAGCTGGTCTTGGTGGTAGCATCATACCGCTCGCTATTGGTGCAGCCGGTCTTGCAGCGGTCGTCGGTATCGCGATTGCTGTCGATGATGATGACGACAACTCGGCCAACTCGACCACGGGCACGCAATAAGCTCGTTTTTGCGATTTACGAAAAAGGCGCGGTGGCAGAAAGCCGCCGCGCCTTTTTTTATGTTCCCATCAGGCGCGGTAGCCAGAGGCAGAGGCCCGGCAAGGCGATGATGAGAAAGATGCGCAGGATCTCCACGCCGAAGAATGGCATGACACCCCGGAATGTCTCGGAGATTGGAACGTCCCTGGCCAATGCGCTGATGATGAAGACGTTCAGGCCCACAGGTGGGGTTATCAATCCAAGCTCCACGACGATAAGTGCCAGAATGCCGAACCAGAGCTTCAGCTCGTCGGTTGTCATGCCGAAGGCTGCCGTCTCGGCGACCGCGTAGTCGCCGCCGTTGATCTCGACCAGTGCTGGCCAGAAGAACGGCACGATAACAAGGATCATCGCCAGCGATTCCATAAAACATCCCAGCACAATCAGAATCGCAAGCATCGCAATCAGGACGACAAAGGGATCGTAGCCGCTGGACCCGGCCCAATCCGCCATTGCGGCAGGTAATCCCGCACGGGCGAAAAAGCCCTTGAGGACTTCTGCGCCAAACAGAATGAAGGCGATCATGCCCGCCGTCACGGCGGTTTCGCGCAAGGCTGTGCCAAGGCGGGGCATTGTCAGGCCGCGTGTTTCATCGCGCACGACCAATCCGTAAGCGAAGATAGCGAAAACCCCGATGGCCGCCGCTGGCGTGGGGGTAAAGAAGCCGAAGCCAAGGCCAAGGATGATGCCGAGAAATATCCCCAAAATTGGCCACAGACGCCGCAATGCGTCGCGCCGTTCGACAGGTTCCATCATGTCGAGGGCCGGAGCAAGGGAGGGCTTGATGCGGACAATGATGGCGATGACGGCAATGAAAAAGGCGACGGCAATCAGACCGGGGATCATGGCGGCCTGAAACATCTCGATGATTGAAGCTTCGACGATCAGGGCATAGATGATGAGCGCGACCGAGGGCGGGATAAGGATGCCCAGCGTTCCGCCCGCCGCCAGTGTGCCGGTTGCAAGGCGCACGGAATAATTCATGCGTCGCAATTCAGGCAGCGCGACCTTGCCCATGGTCGAGGCCGTGGCGAGGGAAGAACCGCAGACGGCACCAAAGCCTGCGCAAGCGGTGATCGCCGCCATGGCCACGCCACCCCGAACCCGGCCTACCAGCGCACGCATCCCCGTGAAGAGATCGCGCGACATGCCGGTTTCGGATGCGAGATACCCCATCAGGATGAACAGCGGAACGACGGAGAGATCGTAATTGGCGACGGAGTTGAAGAACAGCGTTTTGAACTGTTTCACATATGGCTCAAACCGCAGGAAGCTGGCGACCTGTGACAGGGCGTAATTGCCGCCAATGCCGGTAAGGACCATGGCCAGGCCGACAGGGATGCGCAGGGCCAGCAGGAGGAACAGGACGCCAAGGCCGATCAGGCCGACAGTCTCACGATCAAGCATGGGGGATGGATTCCGATGCGGGTTCGCCGCTTGCTGCCTGAGCCAGTGAAACCAGTGACCATAATGCGAGCGAGATGATTCCCGTGATGTAGAAAGGCCATTCCTGCCACCCAAGCACAGGGCTGAGAGTGCCGTCGTCGCGGGTCTCAAGCAGACCAAGGACCATCCAGTAAGCGAGGAACAGGGCGAGAGCGGCCATGAGGAGGAGTGAGATACGGTCGATGCCGCGTTTGAATGCCGCCGGGGCGCGGGCAAGGAAGAGATCGACGGCGAGGTGGCCGCGCTGCGCCTGACACCACGGCAACAGCATGGGAATCGCCGCACCGACCGCGAGGCGCACGTAATCTTCGTAGCCAGGCAGGGCGGGGACTTCCCCGCCAGCCAGTCGCGCCAGCCGGTCGAGTGCGAAAGCCCCTACATTCACCACCGTCACGACGACGATGGTGATGAGGATTATGCCGCCAAGAATGGCCCAGATGCGAGCGAGTGACGCGATGAAGCCAGTCACGCGACAAGGGCCATTTGCGTCATTTCGTGTGCTTTCTCACAGCCGTGCGGGCCGCATCAATTATGGCTTCGCCGTCGATACCTTTTTCGGATACTTCCTCGATCCAGCGATCCACGATGGCCTGTCCACGCACATTGATGTCGTCGGTCACTTCCTGATTGAGACGCAGGATTGTGCCGCCGCTGTCGAATTGCTGGCGCTTGCCGGTTGTTTCTTCCCCATGCCAGACCTCACCAATTTCCTGTGCGAAATCGCGACCGGAGTTTTTGTCGATGATTGCCTTGAGGTCGTCGGGCAGGGCTTCGTAGCGTTCCTTGTTCATGCCGAACAGGAAGATGGATGTTCCGAACCGTTCCTTGCTGCGCCCCTCTACCGATGTCTGGGTGAGTTCAGCGAGTTTAAGGGGGGGGAAGATCTCAAAGGGGATGAGCGCGCCATCGACTGTTCCCTTGGACAAGGCTTGTGGCAGGGCAGGGACAGGCATTCCGACGGGTTCGGCGCCAAGCGCCTCGATCATCCATGCGCCGGTACGCGAGGGGGTGCGCAGTTTCATGCCCTTGAAGTCATCAAGAGACTGAATGTCTTCGACCGGCTGTCGCATGTGCAGGGCGTTGCCGTCATGGGTGTGGATCAATAGTGGATGGATGTCTTCGAAATCCTCGGCGATCAGGTCGAAATTATCCTGAATCGCGAGGTTGGTGGCGATTGCGGAACCCCGATGTACTGTCGGCAGTTCAAATGCCTCGGTGCGTGGAAAGACGCCGGGGGTATAGCCGATCACGGTCCAGACAATATCTGCTGTGCCATCACGGACCTGACGGTAGAGTTCGGGAGGCTTGCCACCCATGGACATGGACGGAAAGATTTCAAAGGCGATGCGGCCTTCGGATTCCTTTTCGATCCGCTTTGCCCATGGCTCGATCATCTTGGCCTGGTTCGTGGCCTTTGGGCTGAGGAAGTGATGCACCGTCAGTGTGACTTCCGGGTCAGCGGAAAACGCGACCTGTGGCAGTGCGGTGGTCAGTGTCGCAATAGTGCCGAGTGCTACCGCGCGGATGGTGCGTGCTGTCAGCATTGAAGGCTCTCCCGTTCATGCAATTCCTGTACGACGATGACGCTACTCCGTTGACCTCACGGTGTAAACGCCGTTCGCGGAAGACTTGCGTTTCAGGGGGTAATCCGACATTGATGAGGGTGGCGGGGCGTCGTTTGTTGGAGATTTGATATGTTGAAACGTTTGGTTGTACTTGCCGCGCTTGCCGGATTTACCCTTGGCAGTGGCGGTGCCAGCGCGGCGTCGGCCTGCAAGGGACTGTCGAGCAATAAATGCGACGGGGCGACGGCGTGCTATTGGGTCAAGGGCTACACGACCAAAAAAGGCAGTAATGTAAGCGCCCATTGTCGTGCCAAGCCCAATGGTGGAGCCAGCGCAGCGAAGAAGAAACCGGCGGCGAAGAAAGCCTCGATAAGCTCGGATAGTGGATCGGACGCTGCCACGACGAGCAAGAAAAAGAAATCGACCTCCAAAAAGAAAAAGACAGCGGCCACTTCTACCGATGATTCCAGTAAGCCCAAGTCGGAAAAGAAGAAGTCCAAATCTACCAAAAAGAAAGCAAGCAGCAAGAAATCCACTACCAAAAAGAAAAAGAGCACCAAGAAGAAAAAACAGCCTTCGAGCTGAGGGTGCATGGGGAGAGTGTGAAACGGCCTTTCACGCCACCACTGCATTGCATTGATTGCGGCATAATATGTCGTTTGTGGACGATCAACGCATGGTCCTGACACTCTAATGCAGCGTGTATGATAAAAGTATTTGCCAGCTCATGGGCGCTGTTTCTCGGTATCGGTCTGCTTATGATCGGCAATTCCCTTCAGGGATCATTGCTGGGTGTGCGCGGAAAGATGGAAGCGTTCGACCCGCAGACGATGGGCTACGTCATGTCGGCGTATTTCGTCGGTTTTCTGGGGGGGTCATGGGTCGCGCCCGACCTGATCCGGCGAGTTGGGTATGTGCGGGTTTTCGCGGCTCTCGGCTCTTTGATTTCGGCGGCGTTCGTCATCTATGCGGTGTTCGTCACGCCGCTGGCATGGGCATTGATGCGGCTGGTGGTGGGTTTCGGGTTTTCGGGCGTGTATGTGGTCGCGGAAAGCTGGCTGAACAACACGGCAACCAATGAAAATCGCGGGCAGACGCTTTCCGCCTACATGATTATCCAGATGACCGGCATCGTGATCGGGCAAGCCGTTCTGAATATTGCTGATCCGGGGGGGTATGATCTTTTCATCCTGATGTCGGTTGTTGTTTCGATTTCCTTTGCGCCGATTCTGCTCAGCGCCTCACCGGCACCGTTGGCGGATAACAATGACCGCATGAGCCTGAGAGAATTGATGCAGGCGTCGCCGCTGGGCTGTACCGGCAGTTTTCTTCTCGGCGGTATCTTTGCGTCCATGTTCGGGATGAGCGCCGTTTATGCCGGTGAAATCGGATTATCGCTGGATCAGGTCGCGGTGTTTGTGTCGCTGATGTACGTCACTGCCATCGTCTCACAATACCCCATCGGATGGGTGTCTGACCATATTGACCGGCGCAAGGTGATTGTGATGGTGACTGTTGTTGGGACAATCGCCTGTGCCATGGGGGTTTTGCTGTCGCACAGCCTGATTGCGATCTATTCGGCGGCTGCGGTGCTGGGGGCGGTGGCCAATCCGCTGTACAGTCTGTTGATCGCCCACACGAATGATTATCTGCCGCCCTCGAAGATGGCCTCGGCTTCCAGCGGGCTGGTATTCATCAACGGGGTTGGGGCGAGCTTTGGCCCTATCGTGGTCGGGTACATGATGGGCTGGATAGGGCCGGATGGGTTCTTCGTTTATAACTGTATTCTCTGTGCCTTGATCGCCTGCTATGCGATTTATCGTATGACGCAGCGGTCGGCCCCGGCCCCGGAGGAAACAGGGAGCCTGTTGCCGATACAGTCGCGAGGGATCGTGTTGGCCGAAGTCGCCGCCGATATTTACGCGCAGGAGGTTGAGGAAATCGAAGACGATACAGATGATGCTTCCGATAACAACAACACCCGGAGCGGGGGCGACTGACGCGTATTTCGGGACACGGCAGGATTATCCAAGCGTGCGCTGTTGCCTTTTGTTCTTTTTTATGATGTGTTTTGTTCACAGATGGCAAAACGGATTTGTGGATGAACTGGCAGCGTGTTTTGGAGCATAATCGGACGGCCCTGTTGGGGCTGTTGACGGTTATGCTCTCAATGTTGCCGGAAAGCGGAAAGATTGCGCGGGTTGCAAAACGACGGGTGATTGCATTGCTGCTGCCCTCCGAAGCGTGTTTGCGACGGCTAATCGTCATTGTGATGCGCAATATGGCAGTTCCCGCCGTCAAGCCGCGCGTTGCGCCAGGCTCATCAATCCCGTGTGGTCAGTCTGATGACGAGCGTGTTCCGGCCTTTGGATTGTTCGATCCGAGGCGATTGGTTGGCAATGAAGGCAAACGCCGCAAGGGTAGGGGACCGAACATCGGATTTTTCGATGAGTGGGAACCACAGGGCCGTAAACCTGTTGCGACCGACGCAGATGAACTGGATAGCACGAACCTGCACCGCCGGATCGCAGCGATGCAGCGGGCATTGGATGATTTGCCGGGGCAGGCGCGACGACTGATGCAGGGTATTGCCCGGCGCAAGCTGACCGGAAACCGCAAGGTCAGGGTGATGCGACCGGGCCGTCCACCGGGGCATCGAGAGAAGGGACAGCGCGAGATCGACAGGATGCTCGCGGACCTGAATTATCTCGCGCTTTGGGTATTGGAGGAGCCGCCGCCGGACTGGGTTGTGGCGGATGGCGCCTGAGCCTCCCCTCGCGGGGAGGGTTTGCATGTCTGCGATATAAAAATGCAACTATAACGCGATAGACGGCACGTTGCATCTTGCATAGGGTTGTGAAAAATCAGGAGACAGGCATGAAAATTGACGGGGTGGCCTGGAGGCCGATTTGGGCGGAAGAAGATGGCGAGACGGTAGGGATCATCGACCAGACGCGCTTGCCTTTCAATTTTGAGACGAAGCGCCTGGCGCGTATGGATGAGGCCGCAGAAGCGATCAGCGTGATGCGTGTACGGGGTGCGCCGCTGATTGGAGTGACTGCCGCTTATGGCCTTGCGATGGCCCTGCGGGATGACCCGTCGGATGCAGCGTTGGGGGCGGCGTATGATACGCTGCACGCAACACGACCCACGGCGATCAACCTGCGCTGGGCGCTTGACCGGATGCGCGGGGCGCTGTTGCCCCTGCCCCCCGGTGAACGATTTGCCCGTGCCTGGACGCTTGCGGCGCAGATGGCGGATGAGGATGTGGAGATCAATCGCCGGATTGGCGAACATGGCCTTGGATTGCTGCGCGAGATCGCAGATCGCAAAGGGCGTGTGAATGTGCTGACGCATTGCAATGCGGGCTGGCTGGCCACGGTGGACTGGGGGACGGCCACGTCGCCAATCTATCAGGCCCATGATGCCGGAATCGATGTGCATGTCTGGGTAGACGAAACCCGCCCGCGCAATCAGGGCAGCTTTCTGACCGCATGGGAACTGAACGGTCATGGTGTGCCGCATAGCGTGATCGTGGATAATGCGGGCGGGCATCTGATGCAGCATGGCGAAGTTGATCTGTGTTTCGTCGGCACGGACCGGACAACGGCAACCGGGGATGTCTGCAACAAGATCGGAACGTATCTGAAAGCGTTGGCGGCGGCGGATAATAATGTGCCGTTCCATGTCTGTTTGCCCACGCCAACCGTTGACTGGCGTGTCAGGGACGGCGTGGCAGAAATCCCCATCGAGAACCGTGCACCGGAAGAAGTGACAGAAATTGACGGAGTACTTCCCGATGGTGGGGACGCGCGGATGCGGATTGCATCGCCCGGTTCGGATGCGGTGAACCCGGCTTTTGATGTGACCCCTGCGCGGCTGGTGACAGGGCTGGTGACAGAACTCGGTATTGTGGAGGCGAGTGAGGCGGGGTTGGCGAAATTGCGCGCAAAAATGGAAGCCGAAGCGATCATGCTTTCGTGATTGTTCTGAAATGAACCGTCCGCATCATGGCGATGATCCGTCGCGCGATGTATTATAATAATGGAATGAAGCAATTTCGGGAAAATCCAATGTACTCTCTTGCTGTCTCAAGCCTCCTTGCCGCGTCGATTATCGCTGCGCCCGTCCTCGCGAATGCTGCCGGAAAGGACGGGATGATTCGTCAAACGGCCTCTACCAACGTTTCCGAGACGGTCGAAGCCTTCAAGAAAGTGCTGGAGAACAAGGGCGCAACAGTGTTTGCGATTGTCGATCATGCCAAAGGCGCAGAAAAGGTCGATCTGGACCTGTCGCCCGCAACACTCGTGATCTTTGGCAACCCGAAGATCGGGACACCGCTGATGCAGGCCGCTCCGACCATGGGTCTGGATTTGCCGCTGCGTGTGCTGTTCTATGAAGATGAGGACGGGAAGACGCAGATCGTCTACCATGACCTTGATGCCGTGGCGGCGGGGCATGGCGTTCCTGCGGATCATCCGGCGCTTATGAAAGCCAAGGGCGCAATGAAAAACCTGACAGCAGCGGTTGCCGAATAGGGTTGTCATTGCGAGGGCGCGCGTGGAGGCCTATGTCTGATGCATGAGTGACACCGCCCCCCCCCGTCTGCGCCACCCTGAAAAAGCGCATCGCTCCGATAACGTCTCGGTACCCCGGCCTGACTGGATACGGGTGCGTGCGCCATCGTCTCCCGGCTATTTTGCGACCCGTGATATTATACGCGAACATGGCCTCACGACGGTTTGTCAGGAAGCGGGCTGTCCGAATGCCGGGGAGTGCTGGGCGCAAGGCCATGCGACCTTCATGGTTATGGGCGATACCTGTACCCGCGCATGCAGCTTTTGCAATGTTGCGACGGGCAAGCCTGAAGCACTGGATCCGTTTGAACCGGCGAAAGTGGCGGATGCGGTGGCCAAACTGGGTCTGGCCCATGTGGTCGTGACCTCGGTAGATCGGGATGATCTTGAGGATGGAGGCGCGGATCACATCGCGCGCACGATCCGCGCGATCCGGCGCAAACGGCCCGAAACGACCATTGAGGTGCTGACCCCCGATTTCCTGCGCAAGGATGGCGCGCTGGAGGTGGTGGTTGAGGCAAGACCCGATGTTTTCAATCATAATCTGGAAACGGTGCCGGGGCTTTATCCGTCAGTGAGGCCCGGCGCGCGCTATTTTCATTCGCTGCGTCTGCTCCAGCAGGTGAAAGAGCTTGATCCGACGATCTTTACGAAATCGGGGATCATGGTGGGCCTGGGCGAGGGGCGGGTTGCCGTTCATCAGGTGATGGATGATTTGCGCTCGGCGGATGTGGATTTTCTGACGATTGGACAATATCTGCAACCGACGAAAAAGCATCATGCCATCGAGCGATATATCACGCCTGAAGAGTTCAGCGCTTACGGGAAATCCGCTTTCGCCAAGGGGTTCCTGATGGTTTCTGCCTCGCCGCTGACACGATCTTCCTATCATGCGGGCGAGGATTTTCGCGCGCTTCGTGACGCGCGAATGGCGGCTGGATAGAAATTATCGTACCCGATCACCGCGTATGATAGCCATGCCAATGGTCAGGGTCGCGAGAACCGTTGCGGTGATCCCAAGAGTTGGGGCCGTGCCAAGCTCGGCGGCTTGTGTAAAGAAGATGCTCAGGAGAAACGCGACGATGAGCGTGGTGGCGAGGCCATCGTCCCGGACTTGTGGCGAAGGAATGTTCCACACGCTCGGACGCAACGTTGTGTAGCGGATCGCAACGGCACGGGCATCCATGGACGAGCAGCGATAGACGCCCTTGCCGCGATTTTTGCGATACCGGCGGAGCGAGCGGTGGAACGCTTTCAGCGTCATGTCCCCATGACTGACTTTGAGCGACCAGTCTATGCGTTCTCCAGTGCGGCAAATGTGATGTTCCGTAATACCGCTGTGATGCATTTCTGTTCTGGGTAGCGCAAAAAGGCGCACAAGACCCGGCTCATCCGGGTTGGAGACGCAATAGATAGTATCCGACATGCTGTGAACCCCGATTTGTTGGTTCTTCTGTAATATTATCTATATTTGCGTAATTAATTTATCACCTGATTAAATACGTAATACGTTTAATGCTGAGATCATTACGATACTGCATAAGTAACGTTAATTCTCCATAAGCAAAAACATTTAGCGCGGATACAGGGAAGGCGATTGCGCAGTGGCCCTGTCAGGCTGTGTCATGGGCGCGCAATCGGTTGCCGCGCAGATGCCCCAAGCCTATTGTTCACTCGCGAAAAGCGGGAGAGGACCGAGACGAATGGCCGAAAAGAAAAAGCGTGTCCTGTTTGAAGAGGCGACCACAAACCAGCGCGAGATTACGGCTCCGGTCATCGCGCCGGATCGCGGCAGACACCGCATCGCCCTGTGGCAATTCGCGATGGCGGGACTCGTGGTGCTGATGATCGTCGTCGGAGGGTTGACCCGTCTGACCGATAGTGGCCTGTCGATCACGGAATGGAATCTCGTGACTGGCGTTTTGCCGCCGCTTTCTGCGGAGGGCTGGGCGACAGAATTTGCCAAGTACCAAAAGATCCCCGAATTCACCGAGATGAATTACGATATGGGGCTGTCGGAGTTCAAGCATATCTATTGGTGGGAATGGGGACACCGATTCCTTGGGCGGATCATCGGATTGGCGTATCTGATACCACTCGCTGTCTTCGTTATGCGCAAGGTCGTGCCCGCCGGATGGACTGGCAGGCTGGTAATGCCGGGTCTTTTGATTCTGCTTCAAGGGGTTGTCGGCTGGTGGATGGTATCATCGGGCCTGACCGAGCGGGTTGATGTCGCGCCGTACCGGCTAGCCATTCATCTGGGGATTGCTTTTGTCATTCTGGGGTTGCTGGTCTGGAACGGGCTGCGACTCTCACGGCCTGAGCATGAAACGCTTGTGGCGCGACGGCAGCGGTTTTCCGGGTTGGTTACAGCGATCAATGGGATCGGAGCGCTGACTTTCATACAGATATTGGCGGGGGCGTTGGTCGCGGGGCATGATGCGGGGCGGGGATATACCGATTGGCCGTTGATGAACGGGGCAGTTCTTCCGCCGGAAGCCACTGAAATGACGCCGTTCTGGAAGAATTTCTTCGAAAATCCGGCACTTGTGCAATTCGATCACCGAATGATCGGATATCTGTTGTTCGCGGGGATTATCTGGTTGTGGTTCCGCAGTCGCAGGAGCGGCCATATGCGGCTCAAACGCTGGCATGATTGGGTATTGGTCGCGGCAACGGGACAGATGTTGTGGGGGATTCTCACGGTGCTGAATGGTGCGCCGTTGTTTTATGCAATCATCCACCAGATTGGTGCGATAATCCTCGTGATTGTGCTGGTGCGGACCCGTTATGAGGCGGCCTATCCGGGCGAGCAGAAGATTGCGCGCGCATGAGTGGGACGGTCCTTGATGCGGCGGCGCTGGACGCCTTTCTCGCGCGTGAGTTTCCACAGGTTTACGATCAATTGCGCATTGAGAATGTTGCGCCAATGGGCGCGCGGGTGCGGCTGTTGGTCGATACGCGGCATCTGCGCCCCGGTGGCACGGTATCGGGGCCGTCGATGATGCTGCTTGGCGACGTAACATTTTATATTGCGATTCTTGCGATGATTGGCCCCGAAGCCCTGACGGTTACGACCAACATGACGTTGAACTTCCTGCGTAAACCGGCCAATGAAGACCTTCTCTGCGAAGCACGTATCCTGAAACTGGGGCGGCGGCTTGTTACGGGTGATTGCCTGATCTACAGCGCCAGCGGGTCAGTTGATAAGCCTGTTGCGCAGGCCACCTTAACCTATGCCCGCCCCTGACCCGGAGATTTCCATGTCCAACCCCCTCCTCGAAGACTGGTCCACGCCGTTCGGTATTCCGCCTTTCGAGCGCATTGAAACCAGCCATTACCGCGCAGCCTTTGATCAGGCGATTGCACAATGGCGGGCCGAGATCGAGGTGATTGCGAGCAGTACCGCAAAGCCGGACTTTGCGAATACCGTTACAGCGATGGAATTGGCAGGGGAGAATCTCGACAAGGTGTCGGCGGTTTTTTTCAATCTATGCAGCTCTGATACGTCACCGGAATTGCAGGGGATCGAGGCAGAAATTGCGCCGATTCTTGCCCGGAACAATGCCGAAATCAATATGGATGCGCGGTTGTTCGCGCGGGTAGATGCGTTGTGGGAAGCGCGCGACACTCTGGGCCTGACACCGGAACAGGCGCGGGTTCTGAAGCTGTATCACGAAGGGTTTGTTCGATCTGGTGCGCGGCTGGATGAGGCGGGCCGGGCGCGGATGACGGAAATCATGGAACGACTGGCCGCGTTGGGGGCGGCGTTCTCAAAGAACCTGCTCGCGGATGAAGCCGATCTGGAATTGCTGGTCGAAGATCGCGCCGATCTGGTGGGATTGCCGGAATCATTGATCGAAGCGGCGGCAAAGGCGGCTGAGGATCGTGGCAAGCCCGGCAAATTCGCAATTACCGCCAGCCGGTCGAGTATTGAACCGTTCCTGCAATTCGCTGAACGTCGCGACTTGCGCGAGGCGGCATGGCGCGGCTTTACGGGGCGTGGCGCGGCACGGGCGGAGACGGCAACGGCGGATATTATTGCCGAGACCATGGCGCTGCGGCAGGAGCGGGCGCGGCTGTTGGGGTTTGAGACTTTCGCGCATTTCAAGCTCGATAACCAGATGGCGAAAGTGCCGGAGAATGTCGCGGCATTACTGGAACGGGTCTGGGATCGTGCGAGCGTCAGTGCAGTGGCCGAACGCGAAAAGTTGCAGGCACTCGCGGCAGAAGAGGGCGGAAACCACCCAATCGAACCATGGGATTGGGCGCATTATTCCGAAAAGCTGCGTAAGCGCGATCTTGATCTGGATGATGCAGAGGTCAAACCTTACCTGCAACTCGACCGGATGATTGATGCGGCCTTCGATACGGCAAGCCGTCTGTTCGGCCTGTCTTTCGCTGAACTACCCGATGCTCCGCGCCATCACCCGGACGCGCGGGTCTGGGAGGTAAGGGGCCGGGACGGCGGCCATGTGGGCATCTTTATCGGGGATTACTTCGCGCGGCCCTCGAAACGGTCGGGCGCCTGGATGAGCGGGTTTCGCACCCAGCATAAACTCGATGGAGAGGTGCGGCCTATCATCGTGAATACGATGAATTTCTCGAAACCAGCCGCCGGAGGCACGGCGTTGCTGACCCTTGAAGATGCGCGTACGCTGTTCCATGAGTTTGGTCATGGTCTGCACGGGTTGATGTCTGATGTGACCTATCCGCGTATTGCCGGCACGTCGGTGGCGCGGGACTTCGTGGAATTGCCCTCACAGCTTTTCGAGCATTGGCTGATGGAGCCATCGCTGCTCGGCAAATTTGCTCATCATGCGCAGACGGGGGAGGCGATTCCCGCTTCATTGCTCGACAAGCTGCGACGCGCGCAGACCTTTGCCAAGGGCGGAGAGACGGTGCAATATCTTGCCAGTGCCATCGTTGATCTGGAATTGCACCGTTCTGAAATCGGGGCGGATTTCGATTCGGCGGCGTTCGAGCACGCGACGCTGGCGCGAATCGGGATGCCGGACGGTCTCGTCATGCGCCATCGCACGCCGCATTTCGGGCATGTCTTCAGCGGCGATGGGTATTCGTCGGGTTATTACAGCTATATGTGGTCGGAAGTGATGGATGCCGATGCCTTCGGCGCGTTCGAAGAGGCGGGCGACGCTTTTCATCCAGAGACAGCAGCGGCGCTGGCCGAGCATATCTATATGGCCGGGGGACGACAAAACCCGGAGGAAGCGTATATCGCTTTCCGGGGGCGGGGACCGGAGCCTGACGCATTGCTCCGGCGGCGTGGATTGCTGGATGGTGCAGCTGTAGGGTGATCTGCGAGCAAATTGGGCCGGGAATTGCGCCAGACGCCGCGCATTTCCCGGCGTTCTTTGGTTCAGCCTGATTGAAGTTTATCCTACGTCAGTCCAGCCGAACGTTATCCGATTTGTAGACATCGGCAGAGCTCGTCTTCAGGACGATGCCGCCGGTCTCGAATACGGGGCCGCCGAGCAGATAATCGGCGGCGAAGGCGATACCAACCATGACGATGGCGGCACTGAGAAAGGCTTTCATTCTGTCTTCTCCCCCGGTTGCGGGTCATCCCCGTCCGTTGCAATTCTTAGATAGTCGATCAGGTCGCGCCTGTCTTCCTGCTTTACGATTCGTTGCATCGGCATCTTTGAACCGGGTGTATAATGATCCGGGCCGAGATCGAAAAGTTTATCGAGCGAAATGTCGTTCCAGACAAGGTTTATACCAAGCAATGCATCAGAATATTGATACCCGTCGAGGGTTCCGGCTTTGCGCCCGAAGATGCGATGGAGCGTTGGTCCGGCACGCCGACCTGATATGCCGTCGAGTGTATGGCAGATCGAGCATTTGCGGGCGAATTGGCGCTCGCCGTTGGTCATGGTTGCAGGGTCACGGTGGAAGTCGCGGATGGGGCCATCGGCCTCACTGACCGATGCGGCCCCCTCCACAGGCCAGAAATCGGCATGATCGAGAATCGTTCCGGCCATGATGTGTTGTGCCTTCGGGCCAAAGGCGAGTGCCCAGACCGGGCCGCGCGGGACAGCGCGGAAATCCTTGATCGTGCGCCATGTCTGCGTGTCAACGACATGGATGAAGCCTTCGCCGTCACCAATGGCTATGCGATTGCCATCGCGGCTGAGCACGAGGGCGAGTACGGGCTGGCGACCGGAGGTGATGTCAGCGATTTCCTTGCCGGTATCGATATTAACAATCCTGACGCCGCCATCGAGCGCGCCATAAGCGAACCAACCGGCTTTATCATTGATGACAAGGCGGTTCACGCCAAAGCCATGGCTGACTTCCACCCGGTCGAAAGCATGGTCTGCTACGGTCCAGCGGCGGATCGTGCCGTCGGAGCTGGCAGAATAGAGATATGCGCCATCGGCGGAGAAGCGTACGGCTTGTACGGGCGCGCGGTGCCCTTTGAGCATAGCGATTGGCTCGCGGGTTTCGAGGTTCCACAGGCCAATGGCACCATCCCACCCTGCGCTGGCCGCAAGTTTGCCATCAGTCGTGATGGAGAGGTCGAGAACCTTGCCTTTGTGCCCTTCGAGCGTGGTGATGGGTTTGCCGTCATCCAGCGACCAGAGAATCAGGTCGAAATCGTCACCGGCAGAGAGAGCATGATTGCCATCAGGCAAGAAGGTGGCGACATTCGCCGCCGCTTCATGGGCTTCGAGCCAGACTGGCCTGGCAGTGTCGTCCTCAAGGGACCAGTAGCCGATTGAATTATCAAAGCTGGCAGTGAGGGCGTGTTGGCCATCCGGTGAGATCGATAAACCCCGGATTGGCCCGCCATGACCCTCGAACCGCCGGTAGCCGTCTGCAAGAGCAGGATTGGCAAGACCGGCGGTCAGAAGTGCGAAGAAAAAGAAACGCATGACGCGATCAGGTTATTCCGCCGGAACGGTCGGCTTCTTCGGTGCGCGAAGCGGCATACTGCGTGTGCTGGGATTGCTGGCACCGGCAGGGCGGGGAATTTTTCCCTTTTTCTCCAGTTTGGCGACCCACATATCATGGTGCTCACGCGCCCAGTTCAGATCAACCTTGCCGCTGCCCATGGCAGAGAACGCGCCTTGCATCCCAACCGAGCCGATGTAGATATGTGCGATAATAATGACGATCATCGTGACGGCAATGATCGTGTGCCATTGCTGCGCGTACTGCATTTCCTGAATCGGCGTGAGGCTGGTGTTGAGCGCAAGGGGGTAGCCAACAGCATCGCCTGCCGCGTTCAGCTTTTCAAAGGTCGAAGCGAACATCGTGTATTCGTAGGGCTGCAGAAGGGCCAGACCAGAGGCCGAGAGTGATCCGCCGAGAATAATGACGAGCCAGAACAGGATTTTCTGACCACCATTGAACTTGCGGGCATGGGGATGGCCGTGCTGGCGCAGCATACCGCCGAATTGGGCGATCCACTTCACATCGGTCCATGTGGGAATGTTGCGGAAGAACCACATGATGAAGATCATCACGAGTGAGAGCATGAAGGCCCAGGCGACGTTGTCATGTACCCATTTTCCAACCCCGGCGAACCAGGCCCAGACTTCCTTACCGTAGTTCGGTTCGATGGCATTGGGGCTCATCTTCGCGTGGACCCAGTCGATGGCGGGAATAAGGTATTCCCGTCCGAAAAGCAGGGACAGGCCCGTGATGGCGAGAACGATGAAGCTGGTTGCCAGAAGCCAATGGCCAAAGCGTTCGATAAAGGAAAAACGCTCGATCTTGATTGATGACCAACCCGACATAATGCGGATGCGGCCCCGGATCAGGAGGAAGAGAGTCAACAAGGCAAGGATCGCGAGAAGCGCGTACAGGGTGTAGGTTGGAATGGTGCTTTGGCGTGTTTCCAGCCATTTTGCGCCCTCGTCCTGCACAAGGATCGCCGCATTGGGGTCCTGGGAAGAGGATGAGAATGCCTGCCCCTGCCGGGCGCGACGCCATAATTCGCTGTCCGAAAAACCGCCCTGTGTTGCGAGTGGTCCGGTCAGAGAGCCGTTTTCCACCCCTCCTGTACCCGCATCGAGCGGTACATTTTCGCCGCGTTGACGACGCAGGATGTCTTCGAGCGTCTGTGCACCCCCCGTCACACTCCGGTCAACCGCTGCCGGCTCGTCAGAGGATTGTGCGTGGGATGTATTGCCCGACGCTACGAACAAGAGTGCCGCAAGCGTCAGAGCGAACAGTTTCAGGAAGACCGTTTTCATGGCAGAGACCCAATCGTCATCACGCGCCGGTTAAAGTGAAACGGGGTCAGGTCGAGCCGGGTATTGCTCCTGGAACCGTGAGCATGCCGACATTTGCGAACAACCTGATCGCGCCTCTCTTTTGGTGGCGGAAAGAAATTCTTTGATTCCATTCAGGAGCGTAACGCGAAAGGCAGGGCTGTAAAAGCCCCGCCTTCCGTTCTGGCGCTATCAGGCGCCTTTTTGTCCGTAGGCTGTACCCCAGCCCCAGGCACCCGAACCGAAGCCACGGGCAACCACACGCTCGCGATAGATAGCGGAAACATCGTCTCCGTCACCAGCGAGCAGGGCTTTGGTCGAACACATCTCTGCACAGATAGGCAGTTTGCCTTCTGCGATCCGGTTGCGTCCGTACTTCTGGAACTCGGCTTCCGAGTGGGTTTCTTCCGGGCCACCAGCGCAGAAGGTACATTTGTCCATCTTGCCGCGTGAGCCGAAATTGCCAGCCTGTGGATATTGCGGCGCGCCGAAGGGGCAGGCGTAGAAGCAATAGCCACACCCGATGCACAGATCCTTGGAGTGCAGGACCACGCCCTCTTCGGACTGATAGAAGCAGTCCACAGGGCAAACGGCGGCGCAGGGCGCATCCGAGCAGTGCATACAGGCGACGGAGACCGAGCGTTCGCCCGGTTTGCCGTCATTGATCGTAACCACGCGGCGACGGTTAACGCCCCATGGTACTTCGTGTTCGTTCTTGCAGGCCGTGACGCAGGCGTTGCATTCGATGCAGCGCTCGGCGTCACAGAGGAACTTCATACGTGCCATAAGTCTATGCCTCCCTTACGCTTTTTCGATCTTGCAGAGGGAGCACTTGGACTCCTGCATCTGCGTGACCGAATCATACCCGTAGGTCATTGCGGTGTTCGCGGATTCGCCGAGAACGTAGGGGTCAGCACCTTTTGGGTACTTGTGCCTGCGGTCCTCGCCCTCGAAATGCCCACCGAAGTGGAACGGCATGAAGGCGACGCCTCCACCAACCCGTTCAGTTACCATGGCCATAACCTTGACCCTGGAACCTTCTGCACCTTCGACCCAGACCTGTTCACCGTCGCGGATACCAAGATTGTTGGCATCGCGGGGATTGATCTCGACGAACATGTCCTGCTGAAGTTCAGCAAGCCACGGATTCGAACGGGTTTCGTCTCCACCACCTTCATATTCGACCAGACGGCCCGATGTGAGAATGATCGGGTAGTCTTTCGAGAAGTCCTTGGCCTGGATCGACGCATAGAGCGTTGGCAGACGATAGGCCTTGCGGTCGTCGTAGGTGGGGTAATCTTCGACCAGATCGCGACGGTTCGTATAGAGCGGTTCGCGATGCAGTGGCACGGGATCAGGGAAGTTCCAGACCACGGTACGGGCCTTGGCATTCCCGAAGGGAGCGCATTCGTGCAAAATCGCAACGCGCTGGATGCCGCCCGAAAGGTCGGTTTTCCAGTTGGTCTTGTCGCCTGCGATCTTTTCGATCATTGCGCGCTCTTCGTCGGTCAGATCGCTATCCCAGCCAAGCTCCTTGAGCATGGCCATGGTGAACTCAGGATAGCCATCCTTGATTTCCGACCCTTGCGAGTAAACGCCTTCGGCAAGCAGATTCTCGCCATCCCGTTCAACGCCGAAGCGTGCGCGGAATGTGAGACCACCCTCGGAAACCGGCCTCGACATATCATAGAGGTTCGGCGTGCCGGGGTGTCCCATGCTCGCAGTACCCCATGATGGCCAGGGCATTCCGTAGAATTCCCCGTCATTCGGGCCGCCAACCGCCTGAAGCGTCGTGCGGTCAAAGGTCTGCTGATTGGCCATATGCGACTTGATCCGGTCAGGATCCCAGCCGGTGTAACCAATGGTCCACATGCCCGCATTGAACTCGCGAGTGGTTTCCTCAATCGAAGGAATACCATCGCTATCGCGCGGAATGTTGCGGAAGAAGCGGTCGGCAAAGCCAAACTTATCCGCAAACAGAGCCATGATTTCGTGGTCTGTTTTCGATTCGAACAGCGGATCGAAGACTTTCTCACGCCACTGAACCGAGCGGTTGGAGGCGGTAACGGAGCCTTCGGTTTCAAACTGCGTCGTCGCTGGCAGGAGATAAGCTCCTTCTTCGCGATCATGCAGCATCGCCGTCACGGTCGGGAAAGGATCGATCACGACAAGAAGCTCCAGCTTCTCCATCGCGGTCTTCATTTCCTTCATGCGGGTTTGCGAGTTTGGCGCGTGGCCCCAGAAGACCATGGCCTTCAGATTGTCGGGTTGATCAATGTTATCGGCATCTTCGAGAACACCGTCGATCCAGCGGGAAACCGGGATACCCTTGCCTTCCATCAGCTCTTGCGAACCGAATTGCGAAAGCAGGAACTCGTATTCGTCGTTCCAGTCTTCCTTCGAGGCATCCTTGCCCATCCAGACGCGCGCCCAGTGTTTCCACGAGCCAGCCTTCAGGCCGTAATAACCGGGAAGGGTGTGTGAGAGGACACCGAGGTCCGTCGCACCCTGCACGTTGTCATGGCCACGGAAGATGTTTGTACCACCACCCGAAGTACCCATGTTCCCCAGCGCAAGCTGAAGGACGCAATAGGCGCGGGTGTTGTTGTTGCCGTTCGTGTGCTGCGTGCCGCCCATGCACCAGATGACCGTGCCGGGACGGTTATTGGCCATGGTGCGCGCGACGCGCTTCATCTGGGAGCCGGGAACGCCGGTAACGCGCTCGACTTCTTCAGGATTCCATTTGGCAACTTCTTCCTTAATCTGATCCATACCCCAGACGCGGGTGCGGATAAACTCCTTGTCTTCCCAGCCATTCTCGAAGATGTGCCAGAGGATACCCCAGATCAGGGCGACATCAGAGCCAGGGCGGAAGCGGACGTATTCGTCTGCATGGGCCGCCGTGCGCGTGAAACGTGGATCACAGACGATGAGCGGTGCGTTATTCTCCTCTTTTGCTTTGAGAAGATGCAGCAGCGATACCGGATGCGCCTCGGCAGGGTTGCCACCGATCACGAAGATCGCGCGGCTGTTGTGGATGTCATTGTAGCTGTTCGTCATGGCGCCGTAGCCCCATGTGTTCGCCACACCCGCAACTGTCGTCGAGTGACAGATACGTGCCTGGTGGTCCACGTTGTTCGTGCCCCAATAGGCGGCGAACTTGCGGAACAGGTACGCCTGTTCGTTGTTGTGTTTGGCGGAACCGAGCCAGTAGACGCCATCGGGACCGGCTGGACCCTTGCGAATATCAAGCATCTTGTCGCCGATTTCGTTGATCGCCTGATCCCACGAAATTTTCTTCCACTCGCCGCCTTCCAGCTTCATCGGATGCTTTAGCCGACGTTCGCCATGGGCGTGCTCGCGAACCGCTGCGCCCTTGGCGCAATGGGAACCGAGGTTGAAGGGGCTGTCCCAGCCGGGTTCCTGACCCGTCCAGACGCCGTTCTGCGTTTCTGCGATGACGGTACAACCGACCGAACAGTGTGTGCAGACGGATTTTTTGATTTCGATAGACCCTGTGCCGGGTGAGGCAGCAGCGGCCTTTTGCACCGAACCAGCACTTGCACCGAGAGCCGCAAGACCCCCTACTGCAAGACCAGAGCGGCGCAGGAACGTGCGGCGATCAACCGTCTCGTTCGCGATGTTCGTCAGGATCGACGATCCACGGGGGCGTTTCGCAACCCCGACGGATTTTTTCCTGAGCATGGTTCTCTCCCTGAGTTAGCCGTTAGGGACCGGGCCGGGGCCGATGTCAGGGCGTTCACGCAACCTGACGGGCCATCGAACGGGTCTCAGAAGCGGCAGCTATCCAGATATGCCTTTACGTGCGGCGTTTCGGTGTAGCCGAGTTCCGTCGGCTCGGCGGCAATCGCCTGACCACCCGTGGCGACCGTTGCGGCAACCGCCGCTGGTGCGCCGACTGTGGCGAGCTTCAGGAAATCGCGACGACCGCGTACGGCTTCGTCTTCCTTCTTGGACACCCTTCGTCCTCCCGTTATTGTTCCGTCGAACCGTACTATCCTGACCTGTGCAGGCGTCCCTGCGCAAATCCTGTTCATTCCGTCATGCGGAAAGACTGTTTCTCGATCTGGATGAAAGCGCCACCAACCGTGCCAACGGGCGCGTAAAAGACCGACCCTTCGGCCCCCTCCAGATCCGAGAAGAAATGTTCGGCCCATGAGGCCAGATGCGTGAAGAAGAAATCCTTTTGCCGGGCGAGTGGAACCGGATCGCCAAAGCGCCCCAGGATCATCCCGGCCATCATCTCGCAGAGCGAACCGATATTATCTTCCGGTTCATAGGCCGCCGCATCACGCACCATGCCAAGGTCGGCCATGTCGCCGCGTAGTTTGGCCAGCGGTTTTTCGTTGAGGAAGCCGGTGATGTAATAGCTGGCATAGGGCAGCAATTCGCCCCTGCCCAAGCCAATGAAAAGACGGTGAAATTCCCGGTCGATTTTCTCAGGAGAAGATGCCTGCGCCAGTCGCGATAAAGCGGTAATTCCCCGCCCCAGATCTGAATCATCGCCGGTCAGCGCGGATATTTTTTTCAGGAATTCGTCGGATGGGGGTTTGCGAAGCAAAACAGCCAGAAGGTCGTAGAGCTGCGCACGCAGCGCATCCTCTTCCGATACATCGGGGGTAAGCGTGGCCGTAGCCTCCGTCATCGCAATCATACTCCCTTGGTGCGTGTGTCTGATTTTCCGATCGCACACGTCACATTCAAACTGTCACCCATATTGCGGGATTTGTAAAGCCGAAGCGTTTTGAGTTCGAGCGAAGCCAGCATTCATTTTAATGGCGTTAATGGCGCATACGAATGTCGGTGCTTTCAATATTTGCGCAAAAAAACCAACGGGTTTGTATCAGTCGAATGAAAAGCGCATGTGCCGGGGTGCAGGAGCATCATGCATGACGGTCCCGGCTTGCATCGGCTCTGCCTCTGCTGTGACGGATACGGGTTCGAGGGGCGCTTCGGCAGCGGGCGCGACCTCTGGTTCCTGTTCAGGTTTTGCGGCGACTTCGAGAGTGGGGGGAGTATCGAGGGCTTTTGCCGCTTTCTCTTCTTCTTTTTCTGCAGCAAGGGCGGCGAGATGACGTTTCCATTTCTCGGCAGCCCCTTTACCGACCTCGTATACGGTTTGCATATTCTCGATCACGGTCGCGGAGTCAGTGAAATCCTCGCCGTAATCGACCATGCCATCAAGATTGGCGAGGACGGGATTCGAGCGCCACAGTACCCGCAGCGCGCGGCGGCGCAACCGCTCTGGCACTCGTGCCTGCATGAAGGCAGAGAAATCGTCTTCGGCTTTCATCGTGTCGGGATCGGGCAGATCGAGTTCGGCGAGTAATTCCTCGTCGGTCATTTCCTCAATGGGGTCTGCGGAGGCCTCTTCGGGCGCTTCTTCTACCGGGTCTGTTCGTTTTCGACGTGACCAGCGGGAAAGGAAGGCTTCTTCACTTCCGGTATCGTCTTTGGGATTCACAGGCATCAGTGGATTGTCCCTTTTGGTTTCAATGCCCCCGGTGCGCGGAAGACATCAGCGGTCTGGCGAACACGGGCGTCTCCGCGACCGTCTTCAGAGAGATCGGTATCAATGCGGTCGCGGCGGCGTTTTTTGAATTCTTCCTCGACATGGTGTTCGTCCACGAAATCCCTGATCCAGGCGACAAGGCCGGGAGGGGCGGGAACCTGCTCGACGATTTCCTCGCCTGAATCGAGATAATCCTGTGCCTCGAAGGATGACGCGGTGACAAGGAAGACCTTGTACTCATGCGGATCGTCGTCGTCCGGTTCGGTTGGTCGAAGGACAACGTAGACGCTTGGCGGCTCCATGGCGAGGGCAACCTTGTACGCCTCGGTCTCGCGACGATGAAGCGTAAGGGGCAAGGTGGCGGCGTGATATTCTGTAACGCCGTTCCCTTCGCGCAGTACGCGCCAGTCGGCATCGGGCGCGCCGGGCAGGACATCGACCACTTTCCACGACCATTTAGCCCAGCGACTGATACTTGGGCTGCGCCGGATGACGACGCCGACATGCATGGTGATCTCGCGAATGATGGTAGACAAAGGATCGCTTCCCTTTCGTGGCCGGATGCTCCTAAGTTCCCCTGCAAAATCGCAAAACACAAGAAGAACCGTTCAGGGAGGCCACCATGGCCGGGAACATAACAAAAATACTGCTCTGTGACTGCGAAGGGTCGATCCTTACCGACCCGGAAGCGATGTGCGCCGCTTGTCCGGGGGCGGAAGGGGTTCATTCGTCGCTGTGCCGACTGGAAACTGATGTTCTGGCCAATGCAATGGCGGAGGGGCCGGTGGTTGTTGCCTGTTCGCAGGAGGAGCGGCGATTCGCGGAAATTGCGGATGACCTGGAGAGCGATGCGTTTGCCGGGGCTGTGGATATTCGTGACCGGGCGCTTTGGTCGGATGAGGGCGCAGAGGCAGCCCCGAAGATCGCTGCACTGGTGGCAGAAACCATGCGGGCGGGACGTGCCGCAGGGACTGTCGATGTGGAGAGTGAGGGCGTTTGCCTCGTTTATGGCGCGTCCGCTGTGGTGCTGCCGATGGCCGAAACCCTGTCGCGTAGTTTGACGGTTACGGCGATGGTGACGGATGTTGACGACCTGATCCTGCCATGGAACGCGACGTTCGAGGTGATGCGCGGGACGATCCGTAATGCCAGCGGAACGATGGGGGCATTCGAAATTGTGGTGGATGGCCTCGCACCGATGATCCCCGGTGGCCGTGGGGCGTTGGCGTTCGGGGAGCCTCGCGACGGGGGCAAATCCGGCTGTGACGTGATCGTTGATCTATCGGGTAAGTCTGCGCTGTTCCCTGCCCACGGCAAGCGCGACGGATATTTGCGCGCCGATCCGGGCGATCCGCTGGCGGTGGCGGCGCTGGTGCCGCAAGCGATGGAGATGGTCGGGACGTTCGAGAAGACGCTTTATGTCAATTTCCACGCCGATCTTTGTGCTCATTCACGATCTGGTCAGCCGGGATGTACCCGTTGTCTCGATGTTTGTCCGACCGGAGCCATTACTCCGGCAGGCGAGACGGTGAAGATTGATCCACTGGTCTGCGCGGGCTGTGGCGGATGCTCGGCGGTTTGTCCATCGGGGGCCGCGGAATATGCGTTGCCATTGCCCGATGATGCGCGGATGCGGATGGAGGCGATGCTGACAGCGTATGGTGAGGCGGGTGGAACCGCCCCCCGTATCCTGATCCATGATGAGCGGGAGGGCCGTGGCGTGATCGCCATGGCGGCGCGTCATGGACGGGGACTACCCGCGACCGTGATTCCGTTTGCCGTGAATGAAGTGACACAGGTGGGGCATGATCTGATCATGGCCGCTTTTGGGATGGGGGCAGGGCAGGTGACGATTCATATGCCAACCCGTATCCGGCGTGAAGGTGAGGCAGATGCGCTGGACGGTCAGGCCGGATTGGTGCGTGCCATGCTCGACGGAACGGGGATCGGGGGGGATCGTCTGATCGTGGTTGAGGGCGATGACCCGGATGCCCTGACCGATGCGCTTTATGGTGAGACGCCCACTGTGCTGGACCATGAGCCGATCAGCCCGGTTGGTGACAAGCGCACGGCCACGCGTCTTTCCATCGCTGCACTGGTGCCAGAGGGGGAGGTTTTTGCCCTGCCTGACGGCGCGCCCTATGGCGAAGTTCGGGTGAATGAGAGTGCCTGTACGCTGTGTCTTGCCTGTGTTTCGCAATGCCCTGTCGGGGCGCTGCTCGACAATCCCGACAAGCCGCAGCTTCGTTTTCGGGAAAGTGCCTGTCTGCAATGCGGCATCTGTGAGAATACCTGCCCGGAAAATGCGATTACGCTTGCCGCGCGTTTCGATCCGTCGAATGCCGCACGGGAGCCGCGTGTTTTGCATGAGGATGAACCGGCGCTGTGTGTCGAATGTAGCAGACCTTTCGGTTCGCGGGGAACGGTGGAGCGGATCATTGAAAAGCTGGGCGGTGAGCATTGGATGTTCGATAACCCCGAACGCACCCGCGTCATCCGCATGTGTGATGATTGCCGTGTCAATGCTGTCTTCCGGCAATCTGACAATCCGTTCCAGATGGGAGACAGACCTTCCGTGCGAACGACTCAGGATTATCTGGATGCAGATAACGAAAATGCGATCCCAAAACGCAAGTTTGATGCATGACATGGGCGGGTGGTGGTCTATTTAATCCTGAAATATACAATGGGGAGTTGAAAACATGACCATCACCCGACGCACTGGCCTGATCCTTGGTGCAGGCGCCCTCGCTGCGCCTTTTGTACTTCGTGGTACGACACCTGTGAACGCGAAAGCGAAGATGCTGGGGCCATCTCGTCCTGGCCATATGCGCTTCAAGCACGGCGAATTCGAAGTCACGACCCTGTTCGATGGAGCGATTCAACTGCCCGGCCCCCACCCGATTTTCGGGCAGGATCAGGATGCGGGGGATGTGGCCGAACTTGCGAAAGCCAACAACCTCGATCCGGCAAAGATGGAGATCGGCTTTACCACGACGATGGTGAATACCGGGAAAGAGTTGATCCTGTTCGATGCGGGCAACGATGCCACGCAACGCGCCACAGCAGGCAAAACCCGCGCGCAAATGGAAGCGGCGGGCTACAGCCCCGAAGACGTGGATATTGTCGTGCTGACCCATTTCCATGGCGATCATATCGGCGGTCTGATGGTGGATGGCAAACCCGCTTTCCCGAATGCCCGCTATGTTGCCAACGCGACCGAGTATGATCACTGGATTGGCAAGGAACACGCGTTGTCATTATCCAACGTCAAACCCTTTGCCGAGAAGATGACGTTCCTGAAAGACGGCGAAGATGTTGTGTCAGGCGTAACAGCCATGGCCGCCCATGGGCATACGCCAGGGCACACGATCTATCATATCGAAAGTGGCGATCGGCGTGTGCTGGTTACGGGGGATACTGCGAACCACTTCGTGGCGTCGCTGGAGCGGCCCGACTGGCATGTGAAGTTCGACATGGACAAGGAAGCGGCGGCGGCAACACGGCGCAAGGTCTTTGGAATGCTTGCCGCCGATGGTATTCCGTTTATCGGCTATCACATGCCTTATCCAGCAGTGGGCTATGTGCAGGAAAACGGGTCTGGTGGGTTCACGTATACCCCGGCGAGCTATCAGCTTTTCCTCTGATTACAGGACACTGAAATATCAGTCATGCCCCTGCGAGGGGCATGGCAGCGTGATCAGGTTTCCCGCTTGTGACCGTCCAGATCGCGATTGGCTTTTGCTTCCTGCTTCGCACGGGTATCGCGCTCGTGCTTTGGTATACCGAACCGGGCGGCGTTTGCGTCGCCCGTTTTTGCGTCATCTTCCCGTGCCTTGCGTTTGCGGGATTGTCGCAGATTGATGATCTTGCCGCTCATGTCGTGACTCTCTGGCGGTGGAAGACGAACAGGCCGCTGCCGACGATAATTGCAATGCCGAGCCATGTCATCATGTCGGGAAAATCACCGAAGAAGAGAAAGCCATAGAAAGTCGCGCCGATGATCTCCAGATATTGCAACGGCGCGATCAGGCCCGCCTCCACACGGCGCAGCGCGAAGATGATTGCGGTGTGACAGGCGATGGCGACAGCGGCGATACAGGCCAGCAAGGTGAATTGCTCCCTTGTCGGCATCACCGCCTGCGTTGCACCCGTCATGTCCGCGAAAAGCAGGACAACCCCCAGCAGGACTGTGCCGGAAATCCCCGCCATGGTCTGCATTGTCCATGAATCTGTCGTACCGGACAGGATTTTTGTCAGCGTCATGTAACCAGCAAAACAGATCGCTGCGCAAATCGGCAGCAGCGCCGTTGCACCTACTTCCGCGAAGCTGGGGCGAATAACGATCATCGCCCCTGCAAAGCCAATGGCGACCGCCAGAATACGCCGCCAACCGATGCGCTCACCAAGGAAGATGGTGGAAAAAAGGGTCAGGATAAGCGGTTCGACGAAGAAGATTGCGGCCACATCGGCCATTGGCATTGATGCAAGCGCGCCGAAGAAAAAGACAGTGGCCCCTGCGATTCCGGCACCGCGCAGCATGTGCAAGCCGAATTGTGGAGGCTTCAGTGCGCGCCATCCACCCCGGATAACGACAAAGGGCGCAAGGGCCACAAGCGTGATCGCAAAGCGGGACCATGAAATCTGGATGGGCGACATTTCCGCCGACATGATCTTTGCGATGGCATCAATGATTGGCACGACCAGCATGGCGACGGCCATGATGGCAAGGCCGGATACGACGCGGGTAGGGTCGGTGGGGGATGTCATGGCTTGAATCTGCAATCATTTTTTGTTTGGAGATCGCTTCACGCCATCTGGTGACAATATCTGGCATATCCGCCGCATCATGCCCAATGAAAACGGCAAACCGCGTATTGGGTGCCGGAACCACGGTCTCGCGGGCGTCGGATATGCTGTTGCAGGGTCACATCCTGAACATGCCGAATTTCGTTTCGTCTATCGGTGCATTCAGGGTTGCAGCCAGCGACAGGCCCAGTACGTCGCGCGTATCGCGGGGGTCGATGATACCGTCATCCCAGAGGCGGGCGCTGGCGTAGAGGGGGTGGGATTGTTCCTCAAATTTGTCGAGGATCGGCTGTTTGAACGCGGTTTCCTCTTCGGCATTCGCAAAGCCGCCGCGCTTGACCTGCGCCAGTACGCCCGCCGCCTGTTCGCCGCCCATGACAGAGATGCGCGAACCCGGCCATGTCCACAGGAAACGCGGTTGATAGGCGCGGCCACACATACCGTAATTACCTGCGCCGAAGCTGCCCCCGACAATCACGGTGATCTTGGGGACCGCCGATGTGGCAACCGCTGTGACGAGTTTTGCGCCGTCCTTGGCGATGCCGCCCGCTTCGTATTTCTGGCCGACCATGAAGCCGGTGATGTTCTGGAGAAAGACGAGGGGAGTTTTGCGCTGGCTGCACAATTCCACGAAATGAGCGCCTTTCTGGGCGGATTCAGAGAAGAGGACGCCGTTATTTGCGATAATACCGCAAGGCAAACCGTGGATGCGAGCGAAGCCGCAGACGAGAGTGCTGCCATAGCGGGCCTTGAATTCGTCGAAGCGGGAGCCATCCACTGTGCGGGCGATTACCTCGCGAATATCGTAGGGGGTGCGCAGGTCTGCGGGAACAACGCCGAGCATCTCTGCCGGATCATGGGCCGGGTCTTCGGGGAGAGTGCGGTTGACCTGGGCATATGTGGGCGCGCCAAGATTGCCGATGATCCGGCGGGCAAGTGCCAATGCATGGGCATCGTCTTCGGCAAGGTGATCGGCCACGCCGGAAAGGCGCGTATGAACGTCGCCGCCACCGAGGTCTTCGGAGGTAACTTCCTCGCCTGTAGCCATTTTTACCAGCGGGGGACCGGCGAGGAAGATTGTGCCTTGCTCGCGTACGATGATCGTTTCGTCTGACATGGCGGGAACATAGGCTCCCCCGGCAGTGCATGACCCCATGACGACGGCGATCTGTGCGATGCCTTTGGCGGACATGCGGGCCTGATTGTAAAAGATGCGCCCGAAATGATCGCGGTCGGGGAAAACCTGATCCTGATGGGGCAGATTCGCGCCGCCGCTGTCCACGAGATAGAGGCAGGGGAGACGGTTCTCCTCGGCAATTTCCTGGGCGCGCAGGTGTTTTTTGACCGTCAGCGGGAAATATGCGCCGCCCTTTACGGTGGCATCGTTCGCCACGATCATGCATTCGCGGCCCATGATACGGCCTACGCCCGCGATGGCTCCGGCGGCGGGGGCATCGGCTTCGTAAACGCTATGGGCGGCGAAGAGGCCGATTTCGAGGAAGGGCGAGCCGGGATCGAGAAGCTGCGCGATCCGCTCACGGGGGAGAATTTTTCCGCGTTCCTTGTGACGCTGGCGGTTTTTCTCACCGCCCCCGGCAAGAGCGGTCTTTGCAGCGGCCTGTACCGTTTCGAGCTGCGCTTGCTGCGCGGCCTCGTTTGCGCGATAGGCGTCGGAGCGCGGGGAGATGGTGGAGGTGAGTTTCACAGCAATGGCTCCTTCGGCGTCGATATTCATCCAACCTAACGCGGCCGGGTGGTCGCGTCACCCTCGCAGGGGCTTCGTATGGTTTGTTATGAAGGCAAATGGCAGGTTGGTATTTCCGGCGCTGCATTGAGGCAATGGACCATCCTGCGATATAGCTTTGAGTGTTGGTACAGAGTGCAGGTTGCTTTTCCTTCGCATTGATGTGCATCCACAAATAAACTACCGGAAACGTGAGGATAGGCGCGAAACTTTCCTGACATCTGCGACCGAAACACCCTACAATTCGCGGCATGACTCTCGTCGCTGAAAATCTGACCGTTACACGCGGATACCGTACTGTCTTTACCGGGCTGGGCTTTGCTGTGCCGGAGGGTGGGGCGCTGATCCTTGCGGGGGCGAACGGGGCGGGGAAATCGACATTGCTGCGCATATTGGCCGGGTTGCTGCCCATGGAGACGGGTGAGGTACGATTCGGGGATGTATCGTTGCGGGCGGATCGGGGGACGTTCGTGGATTCGGTGTTGCATACGGGGCATCTGGACGCGTTGAAGCCTGCATTTACAGCGTGGGAGACGCTCGCGTTTCAGGCAGACCTGTATGGTGCATCGCGTGGCCGGATCGAGGGGGCGCTGGAGGCGCTTGATCTTGGCTTTTTGTCGGATCAACCCGTTCGGGTGCTCTCGGCGGGACAGAAACGGCGGCTGGGGCTGGCGCGATTGGCCCTAGTAGAGCGGCCCCTGTGGTTACTTGATGAGCCGACGGTATCGCTGGATGCCAGGAGTGCGGCGCGGGTGGCGCAGATGGCGCGAAAGCATTGTGCGGGCGGCGGTATGGTTGTGGCGGCGACGCATATTGATCTGGGGATTGAGGACGCGGCGCGGCTGGACCCGGCGGGATTCGCTCCGGGGGAGGCGGCGGATATGCCTGTGCGCGATAATGCAGTGCTCGATGGGGAAGCGTGGTAATCTTGAAACCGTTCCTTGCCATCATTCGCCGTGACCTTGCCATTGCCTTTCGTACCGGAGGAGGTGGCGCGCTTGGCGTGGCGTTTTTTGTTATTGCGGCGACACTTGTGCCGTTTGGCGTAGGACCGATACCGGAGTTGTTGGCCCGAATTGCACCGGGGATGCTGTGGATTGCGGCATTGCTGGCCTGTCTGCTGACGCTGGACCGTTTGTTTCAGGCGGATGTGGAGGACGGGTCGATGGATGTGCTGGCCCTGTCGCCCTTGCCGCTGGAACTGGTGGTGTTGGGCAAGTGCATCGCACATTGGCTGACGACCGGATTGCCCCTGTTGCTGGCCGCGCCGGTCATGGCGCTGACGCTGGGGCTGCCGGAGGGCGCTTATCCTGCGATGATTGCGTCGCTGGCGCTGGGCACGCCTGCCCTTAGCCTGATCGGGGCCATCGGGGCGGCGCTGACGGCGGGGATGCGGCGGGGCGGGGTGTTGACGGCGGTGCTGGTGCTGCCGCTCTACGTGCCGACGTTGATTCTGGGCGCACTGGCCGTGAATGCGAGCGCGATGGACTTGCCCGCCGCGCCGTATCTGATGCTGTCGGGGGCGATCACTTTGGCCGCCCTGCCACTCGCGCCTATTGTTTCAGCGGCGGCGTTGCGCCTCGCCATAAGGTGACATCCCGTCGCTGGACGAAGCGCCAGGATCGCGTTATCTGACTGCGCATGTGGAGTTTTGCAAATCCGAACAAGTTCATGCGCGTCTCTGGCGTAGTGCTGCCGGTCGTGGCGGTTGCGGGAGCGGTACTGGCCCTATGGGGGCTGTATCAGGCGCTGTACGTCGTGCCACCCGACTTCAAGCAGGGAGACGGTGCGCGGATCATGTTTGTGCATGTGCCTGCGGCGGCGCTGTCGATCATTGTCTATCTCATTATGTGCCTGTGCTCGATCTTTGCGCTGATCTGGCGGCATCCGGTGGCGAGCCTGTCGGCCAAGGCCGCCGCGCCCGTTGGGGCCGCTTTTACACTGCTCGCACTTGCGACCGGGGCAATCTGGGGCAAGCCGATGTGGGGCGCGTGGTGGGTGTGGGATGCACGGCTGACATCCGAGCTGATCCTGTTCTTCTTCTATATTGGCTATATGGCGCTGTGGGATGCCTTCGACGATTTTTCAAAGGCGGAGACGGCAACGGCCTATTTCTGTCTCGTCGGCAGTGTTTTTGCGGTG
>CALFFK010000017.1 GCA_937957975.1 uncultured Neomegalonema sp. | reverse complement strand
CATCTCTTGCGTCATCCCGGTCGCCCCGGTAAAATCAGCAGAGCTGGCTTCGACAGAGTCCATGTGCGCCGATGTCAGCTTTGCTGATTTAAACGACGCCTCTTTGAGGACCGCCCCCTCCATTTGCGCCTCAAAGAGGTTCGCCCCCTCCATTTGCGCCAATGTGAGGTCCGCCCCCTCCATTTGCGCCCTTGCGAGGTACGCCCCCTCCATTTGCGCCCCTGTGAGGTTCGCCCCCTCCATTTGCGCTTCCTGCAAATCCAATCCTGAAAGGTTGGCTTCCCGCAGGTTGGCGCGACGCAGGTCTACTTGCTTCCAATCATCCTTGCGAAGGCGCGCCACGGCCACGTCGCGGCGTTTCCTGAACCCTTCCTTCAATCGCGCCATGACGGCTTCATCGAAGGCATCGGGATCAAACCCACCCTCCGCGTCCCTCTCCAGCCCGACGGGCGGATCGCGCCGGATTTCCTTCTCAACCGTCTCGCGGTTTTTCCGCTCGTGGCTTTGCCACGCGAGGTCACGAGGTTCCCAATCGTCAGGCAACTGCACGAATTCAAGGCGATAAAGGTCGGCGCTATAGATCGGGAAGGCTGAACCGTTCAGAATCGGGCCTTCGGTTTTTTCCCAACTCACCGTGATCAGGCCAAGGACCATAAGGGCGATCAACGGTTTCGCAGTCGAGCCAAAAAATCCGAAGGGGCCGCCAGACGTGTTCCCGCCATCACGAAGCATCCAATCATGCATCCGCATATAGGATCGCACCGCCATCACCAGCGAACCAACAAGCAATCCCGCCAGAAAAAGCGTCAGCCATTCATGGTGATACGGCCAGCTCCGCACCCAGAAAACGCCGAGGATGAACGGCGCAAAAGCCCATCCCAATGCAAGACCGACGAGGTTGGACAGCCAGCCGAAATCTCGTTTCGGCGTATCCGGGCGCAGGCGCAGGGCGCTATCGGCCAACAGCAACGGATACATATGATCGTCCAGCGCCGCATCCTCCACCGCAAAGGGCGGGGCCAGCACACGCCAGAGTTTTGCCAGATACACATGCAAATAAAGATACAGCGCCAGCACCAGCAAAGGGGCCGACAGAAAGAACCCGACCACCGGAACCTCCACCCCGATCACGGGCAGCTTGGTCGACTCGCCATAGGCAAAGAAATCCCAGTCTTCCACATCCAGCAGTGTCACGCCACAAAACAACAGCGCGATCAACAGGCTGAACCACGTCGCCCGCACGTTCTTCGAGATTTCCTCGATATGTTTCAGGCGCTGTTCAATCTCCACGGCTCCCCCCCCCGCTTACGCGGTAAAGCCTAGGCGCGGCAGAGGGGTAGAGCAAGTCGCGCGTTGCAACAATCAAGTGTCACCCCATGGCTCGACCCACGGGGTGGCACGTAAACCGAGGCCGCTACTCCACCGTCACCGATTTTGCGAGGTTACGCGGCTGATCCACATCCGTCCCCTTGGCCACCGCCGTATGATACGCAATCAACTGCGTCGGCACAGCATAAACGATGGGCGCAACGAACGGGTCACAATCGGGCATCGTCAGCGTCCGCCAGCATCCTTCACCAGCATGGGCAACCCCCGAAGCATCCGAGATAAGCAGCACTTTCCCGGCCCGCGCCATGACTTCCTGCATATTGGAAACAGTCTTGTCATACAGATGATCGCGCGGGGCCAGCGTCACAACAGGAACATTCTCGTCGATCAGCGCGATGGGACCATGCTTCAACTCACCAGAGGCATACCCTTCGGCGTGGATATAGCTGATTTCCTTCAGCTTCAGCGCACCTTCCAGTGCAATCGGGAACTGCGATCCCCGGCCCAGATAGATAACATCGCGGGCCTTGGCCAGCTCATAGGCCAGCTTCTCAATCTCGCTTTCGCTTTCGATGGCCTCCGACAACAAACGCGGCACTTCAGACAGCGCCTTAACCAACCGCGTTTCCTCTACCGCATCAATGGTCCCGCGCTGACGGGCAACCGCAATGGCCAGCGACGCCAGGATCATCAACTGGCACGTAAACGCCTTGGTCGATGCCACCCCGATTTCCGGCCCCGCATGGATCGGCAACACCAGATCAGCCTCGCGAGCGATGGAGGATTCCGGCACATTGACGACGGCCACGATCTTCTGTCCGTTATCCTTAGCATACCGCAGGGCCGCGAGCGTATCGGCAGTCTCCCCCGATTGCGAAACAAACAGCGCAACCCCCCCTTCGGGCAGTGGCGGCTGGCGATACCGAAACTCGGAAGCAATATCAATTTCCACCGGCAGCCGCGCGATCTGCTCAAACCAGTATTTCGCCACATGCCCCGCATAACCCGCCGTGCCACAGGCAACGATGGTCAGGCGCGGTGTTTTGCTCAGGTCAAGCTGTGTCGAAAAATCCTTGATTGCATCACGCTCCGGCGTCGTCATCGACCCCAGCGCATAGCCAGTAACCGAAGGCTGCTCATGCACTTCCTTGGCCATGAAATGCCGGTACTCGCCCTTGTCGGCCAGCACGGAATTTACATTCACAACCCGCACTTCGCGGTTGGCGAGGTTGCCGTCCCGGTCATAGATCGTGGCGGTTTCACGGGTCAGGACAGCCCAGTCGCCCTCATCCAGATAACAGATGCGATTTGTCAGATGCCCAAGCGCCAGCGCGTCCGAACCAACATACATCTCGCCATCGCCATAGCCCAGCGCCAGCGGGCTGCCCTTGCGGGCCGCGATCATCAGATCGTCTTCGCCATCGAACAACAGCGCCAGCGCAAAAGCGCCATCCAGCTTGGCCAGCGTGGCGGCGGCGGCATCCTGTGGCGACAGGCCCGTACCGAGGAAATGATCGCAAAGCTGCGCGATGGTTTCAGTATCGGTCTGGGTAACGAAAGTGCGCCCCTGTTCCGACAGCATCGCGCGCAATTCCTGAAAATTCTCGATGATGCCATTATGAACGACCGCAACCTTGCCCGAAGCATGGGGATGCGCGTTCACTTCCGTCGGCGCGCCATGGGTTGCCCAGCGGGTATGGCCGATTCCGGTCTCGCCCCCTATGGGGTGATTTTCCAACAGGCTGGCAAGAGCAGACAGCTTGCCCACCGCGCGGCGACGGTCAAGCGCGCCATGCTTTACGGTCGCAACGCCTGCACTATCGTAACCACGATACTCAAGGCTTTTCAGAGCATTAAGGATGAGGGGCGCTGCCTCGCGCCCATTACCAAGAATTCCGACGATACCGCACATGGAAATATTCCCTCACTGGAGCCGACAGGGCTGAACACAACATTACAGTCTCGCCCTTACCATAACGTGATCGACGATACACCTATTCCCGTACATCGAAATTCAGGCTTTTTGTTGCAACCGCTTGCCTGCAAATCAGGATCGTCAGTTATTTCTTCGATTGCCGGGCCTTGATCTCCAACAGCTTGGTTTTCAGCTTCGCGGCAAAGCCGGGTCGGTTATCCTGTGGCGCGCGAGTAATACCAAGGGCATCGGCCTCCACATCGCGGCCAATGGCCGATCCTGCGCCAACCATGGCCCCATCACCGATCTTCACCGGTGCGATCAGGGCGGTGTTCGAACCGATGAACGCGCCCTTGCCGATTTCAGTACGGTGTTTCAGGACGCCATCATAGTTACAGGTGATCGTGCCAGCGCCGATATTCGCGCCTTCGCCAACCTCGGCATCGCCCACATATGTCAGATGGTTCGCCTTCGCGCCCTTGCCGAAACGCGCAGCTTTCACTTCCACAAAGTTCCCGATCTTCGCGTCTTCACCAATGTCAGCGCCGGGCCGCAAACGCGCGTAAGGCCCAACAACCGCGCCAGTTGCCACAATACAGCCTTCGAGGTGACTGAATGCGCGGATCGTCGCTCCACTTTTGACCGTTACACCGGGGCCGAAAACCACATGCGGCTCAACAATGGCATCCTGCCCAATCTGCGTATCATAAGCCAGAAACACAGTATCAGGAGCCTGCATCGTCACGCCGTTTTCCATTGCAGCAACCCGCGCACGCGCTTGCCATGCGGCCTCGGCGGCGGCCAGATCCACGCGGGAATTGACGCCCAGAGTCTCCTCCTCGTCACAGCGCACCACGGTACAGGCGAGGCCTTCTGCACGGGCGAGGCCGATAATATCGGTCAGGTAATATTCGCCTTTCGCATTGTCGTTCGTAACCTTGTCGAGCAGCCCGAACAAAATCGGCCCCGGCACACACATCACGCCCGAATTACAAAGATCGACAGCCAGTTCTTCCGCAGTCGCTTCCTTGGCTTCCACAATCCGGTCAAGACCGCCCGCATCATCAAGGATCAACCGGCCATACCCCCCCGGCACAGCCGCCTCAAACCCCAGCACGATCACATCCGCCCCGCCCCGCCGCGCAGCCAGCATCGCCTCCAGCGTTTCCGCCCGGATAAGGGGTGTGTCGCCAAACAAAACGAACACATCGCCCGCAAAATCCTTCAATGCCGGTGCGGCCATCTGCACGGCATGACCAGTGCCAAGCTGTGGCGATTGCTCCACACAACTCGCATGAGGGGCCAGCGCGCGCGCAGCATCGGCCACACGCTCCGACTGATGCCCGGTCACGATCACGATGCGTGAAGGCGCACAACCATCGCCCGATTTCAGGGCATGGCCAAGCATGGATAATCCCGCAACCTCATGCAGAACTTTCGGCAGATCGGAACGCATTCGGGTTCCCTTGCCAGCGGCAAGAAGGCACAGGGCGGTCTCGGTGCTCATGGACGATCACTCACTCGAATAGGGTTTTTGCACGTCGCTTACCGGAATTTTTTACACCGAACTATACAGAAAGTTATGCGCCATCACCGACACTTCGATTCCAGAGAGCAGAAGTTTTGGAAAGAACGTCATGGAAGAGCATAACAATACGATCCTGGTAACAGGCGGGTGCGGGTTCATCGGCACCCATCTTTGTCATGCGCTGGTTAACGCAGGGCAAAAGGTGCGCATCCTTGATGATCTGTCCACCGGCAAGGCAGCAGGCATCCCTGAAAACGCCGATTTGATTATGGGCGATGTGGCCGATCCACAGGCCGTGGCCAATTCCATGGCGGGGGTTGATGGCGTGATCCATCTGGCCGCCATCGCGTCGGTCGAAGCCTGCAACCAGGCATGGGTCCGCTCCCACCGCACAAACCTGACCGGGACATTGACGGTGATGGAGGCAGCACGCGATGCCGCAAATCCTGCAATCCCCGTCGTCTGGGCATCCTCCGCCGCGATCTATGGCGCAGCGCGCACCCTGCCCATTTCCGAGCGCGCAGTGCCTGCACCGATGTCGCCTTACGGGGCCGATAAACTGGGCGGCGAGCAGCATGGGCTGGCCGCTGCCGATATTTTTGGTGTGTCCAATACCGCGTTGCGCTTCTTCAACGTATACGGGCCGGGACAAGACCCTCATTCGCCCTATTCCGGCGTCATCTCCATCTTTGCGAAACGGCTGGGCAATGGTCAGGACGTCACGATCAATGGCGATGGTCAGCAGACCCGCGATTTCGTCTATGTAGGCGACGTGGTGCGTGCGCTCATGGCATCGCTCGACCGGCTTCAGCGCCGTCGTCGGCTCGATCAGCCTGCGAGTTTCGACGCAATCAACGTCTGCACGGGCCATGCTGTGACAGTGACAACTCTCGCAGAAACACTGCGCACGCTCACCGAATCGACCGCCAACATCACCTATGGCCCGCCACGCGATGGCGACATCCGCGATTCCGTAGGGGATGCGGCGCGGATGCAGCGTCTCCTTGGTATCCGGGCCGAAACACGGCTCGAAGACGGCCTGACCCGTCTGATCGATGCACAGATCGAAACACGGCGACAAGCAAGCACAGGCTGATCCCTGCGCCAACCGGCTGCATCACCGGGGGCTTGCCTTCCCGGTGATTCATTTTATGGCAGGTTCATCGCCTTAAGGTTATAAACCAGAGTAAAATCGCAACCGGATATATGACCCCATGACCGAGACAATTACCGGCGAATGGCTGATTGCCCATGAGACCCGCTCTGTCTTAGACGCCCTGCGTTCTGGCGGCGCACTCCCGCGATTTGTGGGGGGATGCGTGCGGGATGCCCTGATCGGGCGGACGGTGCGCGACATAGACATCGCCGTGGATATTCGTCCTGAGGGTACCATCGTGGCGCTCGAAGCGGCGGACCTGCGCGCCATCCCGACCGGGCTGGACCATGGTACGGTGACGGCGGTTTCCGGCAAGCGGACCTTTGAGATCACATCCCTGCGGCAGGATCGTGAGACCGACGGGCGCCACGCAAAGGTCGAATTCACGAAGGACTGGCAACTTGATGCCTCGCGACGTGATTTCACGATGAACGCGCTTTACGCCGAAGGCGACGGCACGGTGATCGATGTGCTGGGAACAGGTTTGGGCGACCTCAACGCACGGCGGGTGCGGTTCATCGGGTCGGCCAGCGCACGGATTCAGGAAGATTACCTGCGAATCCTGCGCCTCTTCCGCTTCCACGCATGGTACGGCAAGGGCGACATGGAACCCGATGCCCTGGTCGCTTGTGCCGGATTGGCGGGGGGGATTTCGGGCCTTTCCCATGAGCGGATCGGGGCGGAAATGCTCAAACTTCTGGACGCCCCTCACCCCGAAGTCGCCATTGATATGATGGCCCAGACCGGCGTGCTGTCAAAGGCGCTGCCCTTTGCAGAAGGCATTCCCCCGATTGCAGCACTCGTCGCAGCGGAGGGACGCATTGGTATTTCTGCGGAAGCGATACGGCGGTTGTCCCTTCTGGTCGGCAATACCGACGCCATCACCGTGGGCCGGGCGCTGCGCCTTTCAAACGATCAAATGAAAGCCCTGCGCCAGCGCGCCCCACTTGCCTATGAAATCAATGATGCCGCCAGCGCCCGCCGCGCGGGCTACGAACGTGGCGAGGCGGCGGCACGCGACTTGTTACTGATGCGCGCGGCCCGCTTGGGTGAACAGATCAACACACGCCTCGTCTCAATGATTATGGACGGTGCGGCCTGCGAATTTCCCGTCACCGCTCGCGATCTCATGGCTCTTGGGATGGAGCCGGGTCCACAAATCGGTGAAACCCTCAGTCGCATCGAAAGCGACTGGATAGAAAGCGATTTCACGCTCGACCGCTCGACCCTGTTATCGGGCATTCAGCAGCGAAAGAGCGCATAATCCTACCCGCCCGTCACGCTCATGTGGCGGGCTTTGACCTGCCCCTTCACACCCTGCCGCGAATAATCGAAATCGTGGCCTTTGGGTTTGAGGGTGATGGCATGGCGGATCGCCGCTTCCAGCACTGCCGGATCATCTGACGCCCGCATCGGCGCGCGCAGATCGGCGGAATGATCCTGACCGAGACAAAGATACAGCATCCCGGTACAGGTCAGCCGCACCCGGTTACAGCTTTCGCAGAAATTATGCGTCAGCGGCGTGATAAAGCCCAGACGCCGCCCGGTTTCGGCCACATCGAAATATCGCGCGGGACCACCGGTCTTGTGACTGCTTTCGCTGATACTCCAGCGTTCCGCGATCTTCTCACGCACTTCCGTCAGGGGCCAGTATTGGCCGAGCCGTTCCTGCTCCTCCATCTCGCCCATGGGCATCACTTCGATGAAGGTCAGGTCCAGGTCTTCGGCTCCTGCCCATTCGATCATGTCGTGGATTTCCGAATCGTTGAAATCCTTGATCGCCACGGCGTTTATCTTGACCGCCATTCCCGCCTTTTTCGCCGCTTCGATCCCCCGAAGCACGGCATCGAGCTTACCCCAGCGCGTTACGCGACCAAATTTCTCCGCATCCAGCGTATCGAGCGACACATTGACCCGCCTCACTCCGGCATCGGCCAACGATTGCGCATGACGCGCCAACTGAGAGCCATTGGTCGTCAGTGTCAGTTCTTCCAGTGCGCCAGAGGCAAGATGACGCCCCATCTGATCGAAGAACCACATGATATTACGGCGCACCAGTGGCTCTCCACCCGTAATACGCAGTTTCTTTACGCCCAGATTGACAAAGGACGTACACAGTCGGTCCAGCTCCTCCAGCGTCAACAGATCACGTTTCGGCAGGAACGTCATGTGCTCGGACATGCAATACACACAGCGAAAATCACAGCGATCCGTCACCGAGACGCGCAGATAATCAATCGTCCGTGCAAACGGATCAATCAGTGGTGCCGTGGCGGTAACGGGCATATCCATGCAAAAAGCCTCCCCAAACTGAATAGATAGCCTACGCATGTTTCACAACGGGCGCAACGCAGAGGTGATCACCGCGATACCGTTGCCATAGACCCATATGCTCCGCATACTGTGCGGTCTGGGCATCGGCTTGCAAAGCGGAGATTGGATGATGGCGGGGATAGACCCGGTTGCAATGGCAGCAGGCATCATATGCCTGCTCGTCGTTGCCTTCATCGTGTTCAGACTGTTGCGTCAGCGCAGGAAGGGCGTTCCTGTCCGGGTTTCCCTTGTCGAAAACCGGACCAATTTGGGCGGCGAGGGGATAAACTGGTCCCCGGTCTTTCGTATCGAAGATGGCGATCATACGGGTACGACGGTCACGTCACTGAGTCGCATGTCGAAGCCGCATAAGAGCGGCAGCAGGATCGCGGCAACCTATGATCCGGCGACCAATACGATCTACACTTGGCAATCCACCAGAAGCGACCTTCTTACCGCGCTCGCCTTTGCCCTGCTGGGAGCGATCTTCCTCATTGGTGCAGTTATGATCGGGCGATGAATGTCGGGAATGCAGGTCTGCAACATTGAAGGCACCAGACCAGTCAACAATGCCAATCGTATCGGCTTTCTGCATCACATTGCTGTGGATGAGTCGCACCGGGTGGTAGAGTATAGGGCGAAGTCGAGACTGGACTTGAAGCGGTTCCTCACCCTATCTGCCCCAAACAAGTGCCCTGCCTTGCAGCCGGAGACCGTATCATGCGACGTGTTCTGATCCTTGCCCTAACTCTTTCCCTCGCCGTGTCCGCCTGTGGCCGCAAGGGAGATCTGCAACCGCCACCGGGGCCGTCTTCCGCGCAGGAGAAACCCGCAAAGACCCGCAGCTTCTTCTAGCGAGCATTCATGGATCACTTTCTATATCGCGACGGCACACTCCATGCCGAGGGCATCGACATCACTGGCATGGCGCGCGAGGTCGGCACGCCTTTCTATTGCTATTCCACCGCCACGCTGGAGCGGCATTTCACCGTCTTTTCCGACGGCCTGAAACCTCTCGATCCGCTGGTCTGCTTCGCTGTAAAGGCCAATTCCAACCTCGCCGTTCTGGCCACTCTCGCACGCCTTGGTTCAGGGGCCGATGTGGTGTCCGAAGGCGAGTTTCGCCGCGCCCTCGCCGCTGGTATCCCCGGTGAAAGGATCATCTTTTCCGGCGTCGGCAAAACAAAAGAAGAATTGGCCTTTGCTCTCGACAACCATGTCCGCCAGATCAATGTCGAATCCGAACCAGAACTCGACGCGCTGAACGAAGTCGCCATCGCCAAAGGCCAGCGCGCCCCCGTCTCATTCCGCGTAAACCCCGACGTGGACGCCAAAACACACGAGAAGATCAGCACCGGCAAAGCCGAAAACAAGTTCGGCATCGCCTATGACGATGCCCCTCGCATCTACGCCCGCGCCGCCGCTATGCCGGGGATCAATGTGGTCGGCATCGACATGCATATCGGCTCACAACTCACCGATCTCGCACCGTTTCGCGAGGCCTACACGAGAATGCGCGCACTGGTCGAACGGCTCGAAACCGACGGCATCCCCGTCCCCCGCCTCGACATTGGTGGTGGCCTTGGCGTCCCCTACGAACACACCAATGAGATGCCCCCCCTCCCCACCGATTATGGCAAGGTCGTGCAGGAAGTTTTCACTGGTTGGGAAGACCGCGAATTCGAATGCGAACCGGGTCGGCTGATCGCCGCAAACGCCGGTATCCTTGTTGCCAGGGTCATTTACGTGAAGCAATCCGGCGACCGCCGTTTCCTCATTCTTGACGCGGCAATGAACGATCTCATCCGTCCGGCACTCTACGACGCTTATCACGATATCGTGCCTGTCATCGAACCAGCCCCCGGCGCACCAACCTACAGTTACGACGTCGTTGGCCCCATCTGCGAGAGTGGCGACACCTTTGCCAAAGCCCGCGCATTGCCTAAACTCAAGGCCGGTGATCTCGTCGCCTTCCGCAGTGCCGGAGCCTATGGCGCGGTTATGTCATCGGAGTACAATACCCGCCCCCTCGCCCCGGAGGTAATCGTCAGGGGTGACGATTTCGCCCTTGCACGTCCCCGCCCCACATATGACGATATGTTAGGCAAAGATCATATACCTGATTGGTTAAGGTGAAACGCGACTTACTTAAATATAACCCGACCAACTGGACCGCGTTTCACTTGATAGGGGGTCCACGCCCCGCGAGGAGAACTGCATGACGACCCAAAACACCGAGGCGGGCCTGCCACCCTCCCTGAAACGCAAGGTATCCGTCACCCGGCGCACTCTCTGGGTCGAGCGGATCGTTCGCGCTTTCTGGCCGCTTTGGGTCATCGCCCTGATCGCTCTGGCGCTATATATCCTCGACGTCTTTACAGCGTTCCCCGGTATCGGTGGCATGGTCCTGATCGGCATTTTGGGTGCGGCAACACTGGCCGCCCTTGTCTACGGTTTTCGCCACCTCCAACGTCCCACCCGTGACGATGCCATGCGCCGACTTGATGACAGCATCGGCAGCCGCGCCGTCACCATGCTTGACGAGGAAATCACCGTTGGTCGCGGCGACGGGGATGCCGAGCGCCTCTGGCGCGCACACCGCGAGCGTGTTGCGAAGCAGGCATCCGAAGCCCGCTCTCCTGACGCTGACCTGCGCCTCGCCCCCTTCGATCCGTGGAACCTGCGCTTTGCCGCACTCGGCCTTCTCCTCGCGGCATTCGGTTTCGCGAAAGTTGGCGGGGCTGACCGCATCGCTGCCCTGCTCGATCCCACGCCCCCCGCCGCCGAGGCCGCAACGCTGGCCCCCGCACTGGAGGCATGGGCCGCTCCCCCCCCTTATACCGGGGCCGCCCCGATCTACCTGACCGAAAAGAACGGCGAAGTCATCACCGTCCCCACGGGCTCCATCCTCACCCTGCGCGCCAGCGGCGTTGCGGAAACCCCTCTTCTGACCGGAACCGGTGATGATGCCTTTACCGAAGAAGCGCCCGGCATCTACGGCTTCACGCGAGAGCTGACCGATAACGCCGACATCGCCGTCCTCTTCGGTGAAACGCCACAGGCTGACTGGTCCTTCACCATCACCCCCGACACGCCACCCGCCGCCGAGATCGCCGAAGCCCCTACACCTACCGCCGAACGTGCCCTTGGCTTCTCGTATCTTGGCCGCGACGATTACGGCATCGTCTCCGCCCATACCTCCATCATCGCTGATCGCAGCGGCATGGACAGCCCACCCGAAGAAATCGATCCCCCCATTGATCTGGAACTCGGCGTTTTCACCGGCTATGCTGACGCCCCCGAACCCGTGGCTTTTGAGGAAGATTTCACCGAGCATCCCCTCGCTGGCTCCCCCGTCCAGATGGTCATTACTGTCGAAGACGCAGCACAGCAGACCGGCGACTCGCAGGTGATCCGATTCACCCTCCCTGCCCGCATCTTCACCGAGCCGATGGCCATGGCCCTGATCGAACAGCGCCGCGCCCTCGCATGGGACATCCGACAGGCATGGGACGTGCTTGATCTGCTTGAGGCAGTGACGGACCACCCCGACGATTATTTCACCGATGCAAAAGCCCAGCTTGCCACCTCAAGCGCCGTCAAGCGCCTGACCTACGCGCTGGAACAGGACCGCGTGGCCGATGAGCGCGCTGATATACTCGACCTCCTGTGGCAAGCGGCCCTCCGCCTTGAGGAAGGCGACCTGTCGGACCAACTGGAACAACTCCGCGCGGCCCAACGCCGTCTTCAGGAAGCATTGGAACGCGGCGCATCGGATGAGGAAATCGAGCGCCTGATGGACGAAATGCGTCAGGCCATGCGTAATTATCTCGACGAAATGACCCGTCAGGCCCAGCGCGACCAGCAAAATGGCCAACAGCAGGACGGCCAGCAACAACAGCAACAAACCCTCTCCCGCGAAGACCTGGAAAGGATGCTCGACGAAATGGAGCAATCCGCCAAGGACGGCGCGCGCGAACAGGCCGAACAGATGCTCTCCATGCTCGGCGAGATGCTCGAAAACCTGCAAATGGGCCAAAACCAAAATGGTCAGGGCGGGCAACAACAGCAACAGGAACAGGCGCTGCAAGACATGATGCGCCGCCAGCAGGATCTCGCTGACGAAACCTTCCGCCAATTGCAGGAAGGCATGGAAAACCGCCAGCAAAACCGCCCCGGCCAGGGCGAAAATGGCGAACAACAATCCGGCCAGCAACCCGGTCAGGGCGAACAGGGCCAGCAACCACAGGGCCAGCAGGGTCAGGGCCAATCCGGTCAGGGCAACCAGCGCGGCCAGGGCCAGCGCGGCGAAGATGGCGAAAACGGTCAGGGCCGTGGTCAGGGCAACCAGTTTGGCGAACGGGGTCAGGGCGGCAACCAACGCAGTGGGCAGGGTCTCTCCCGCGATCAGGAAGGCTTGCGCGACGAATTGGGCGGCCTCATCCCGAATATCCCCGGTGAAGGCGACGCCCGCGATGCACTGGGTGAAGCCGAGCGTGAGATGGAAGCGGCCCGTAACCGCCTAGGGGAAGGCGACCTCAACTCCGCCCTCGACGATCAGGCCCGCGCCCTCGACGCCCTGCGCGAAGGCGCACAAGCCCTGGCTGAACAGGGCCGCCGCGAAGCACAGGAAAACGGGCAGGGTCAGGAAAACGGACGCGGAAGCCGCGCCGATACCGGCTCCAACCCCGACGAGCTTGACCCCTTCGGTCGCGTGGGCCGCACCTTCGGCCCCGATGATGGCAAAGGCGTCGAAGTCCCCGGCGAACGCGCCCGCAATCGCGCTCAGGAGATCCAACGCGAAATCCGCCGCCGCCAGGGCGAACGCGCCCGCCCCCAAGACGAACGCGACTATCTGGACCGCTTGCAGGATCGGTTCTGAAGGGCTTTTTTCGCATAAATCAGCTGTATTGGTTTGCTCATCCAGAACAACTACACAGCGGGCTGTGTAAACGGGGCGACTGACATCGCCCCGTCTGTTCTCAAAAAGCCAGCCGGACGCCCGCCACCGCGAACAGTGTCTCGGTATCGCCACCTTCCGCGCGCGCAAGGCCACGGGTTCCGCCGAACAGATGCTCGTAATGCACACCGATATAGGGCTGAATGTTACGCTCCAGCAGGTCATAGCTGAGGCGCGCACCAATTTCGATGCTGCGCAAGCCTGCGCCCTGTCCGGTTGCCCGATCACGGCTGAGGCCAAATTCAGCCTCGAACGATGGCACCAGTAGAATATTCTGGGTAATCAGCCCCTCATATTCCGCCTCGATCCGGCCCGAAATATCGCCTTCCTGACTCAGAAACGCATCGGCATCGATTTCAAACCATTGCGGGGCCAGCCCGTGCAGGCCGATAACACCGAACACCCTGTCTGGCCCGTCGGGATTATCGAAACGCACCCCGGCCTTGGCATCGAAGAATGTCGAAATCGGCACTTGCGCAACGAACTGGTTTTCAAAGTCTTCCAGCACGTCTTCATCCAGATCATACTCACCTTCACCTTCCCAGCGGAATTTGATTGCGTCGTTCCCAACGAAAGCATCCCCCTCATAGGCGGCAACGCGTTCGCCTTCATCACCGAAACGGTATTCAAGCCGCTCCAGCTTGCCACCCCAGACGAGAAGGCCCGCATCAGAAATGTCCTGTGCATGAGCGCCGCTCGCACACAGGATCATGGCCGCCGTGAGAGCGGCCCGTTTTACTGCGCTCATCCCTTTGTCTTATCCTTGAGCGCGGCTTCTTTTGGGCCACCTTCGACAATAACCTTGCGGAACATGCCCGCCTTGGCGTGATAGGCGAGATGACAATGGAAAGCCCATTGCCCCGGCGCATCAACTTCGGTTTCCATATAGACTGTTGTGCCGGGTGATACCGAAATCACGTGCTTGATCGGGTCCCATTTACCCGACCCGTTATCGAGGATGGACCACATGCCATGCAGGTGCATCGGATGGGTCATCATCGTTTCGTTCACGAACTTAATCCGCACCCGCTCACCATATTGGAACCGGATCGGATCAGAATCGCCATATTTGACCCCGTTAATTGACCACGAATACCGTTCCATATTGCCTGTCAGACGCATTTCCATTTCCCGTGTTGCCTCACGGTCAGGATAAAGCGGTTTTTGTGCCTTGAGATCAGCGTAAGACAGGAACCTGCCACCATTTGCTGCTGTCGGTTTAAGGCCAGAACCGGGTGCGTAGAATGGGTCAGGCTTGTTTGCACCGTGGTTTCCATGCCCTCCATGGCCCGCATGTTCAGCCCCGGACATGACGGTTCCATCTGCCATAACGTGGGTTTCACCCCCGCCATGCCCTTCGCCATGGCCTTCATGCCCCGCGCCGTGGCCTTCATGCCCTGCCGCCTGATGCAACGGTGACAACCGCATATCAGCCATGGTGAGCAATGGCGGATCGCGCATTTCGGGCACTTCGGCGCTCATGCCCGCACGAGGCGCAAGCGTGCCCCGCGCCGCCGCAGTCCGGCCCATAGACTCGGCAAAGATCGTATAGGCTTTGTCCTCTTTCGGGTGAACAATCACGTCATAGGTTTCAGCCACCGCGATGCGGAATTCATCAACCGTCACCGGCTGGACGTTGTTACCGTCGGCGGAAACAACGGTCATTTTCAGACCTGGTATGCGGATGTCAAAAAAGCTCATTGCGGACGCATTGATGAAGCGCAGGCGGATACGCTCGCCTTTTTTGAACAGGCCGGTCCAGTTTTGCTCCGGTGTCTTGCCGTTCATCAGCGGGGTATAGCCCTGCACATCCTCAATATCTGTTGGCATCATGCGCATCTCGCCCCATTCCTCACGGTTGGCGAGGGCGGCATCGGAGCCTTTGCTGCTGACATCCGAGAAAAAGTCTAACAGTGTGCGCTGTTTGCGGTTGTAATAATCCGCGTCGGTTTTCAGATTGCGCATGATGCGCGCACCTGTGTGATGATGCTTATCGGCAATAATCACCACATATTCGCGGTCATATTTGAACGGCTCGCGCTTTTTCGAGTCGATGATGATCGAGCCGTAAGCCCCGTCGGGTTCCTGAAATCCGCTATGGCTGTGATACCAGTAAGTCCCGCTTTGCACGACCGGAAAACGGTAAGTAAAAGTCTCGCCCGGTTTGATCCCGTCAAAGCTGAGGCCCGGAACACCGTCCATTGCCGTGGGCAAAATGAAGCCGTGCCAGTGGATCGAGGTATCCACCTTCAGGTTATTTTTGACGTTGATGACAACATCTTCGCCTTCGGTAAAACGCAGGGTTTCACCGGGGGATTTTCCATTAAAGCCAACGCCGGTTTTCTTCGTGTGGCCAAGGTCGATCTCAACCGGATCAACAGTGATGTTATATTCACCTGCCTGTACTGCTGCATTACCCAGAAGGGTTAGGGCGACGGCGGCGATTGATAAAACGCGCATGATCTTCTCCTTCCCTGCAGATTAATTGATGTCGAGCGCGCCGGACATACCGGCATCGTAATGGCCCGGAATATTGCAGGCGAATTCGAGTTCTTTATCCGTGTTGAATGTCCAGATCAGTTCCTGTGTCTCGCCCGGATTCATCAGCAAGGAATTTGGTTCGTCATGGCTCATGTCATGGTCGCTGCCTTTGGTGGCGGCCATTTCCGCCCGATTGATCTTGTCCGGTTCGATCATGCCCATCTCGAACAACATGGCCATGTGAGGCCCATGTGCCGCATGGGATTCAGGCGTGTTGATATTGAACTCGTGAACAAACGATCCTTCGTTTTTGACGATGAATTTCACCGTCTCGCCCTTTGCAACCGAGATGTTCTCAGGCTCGTAATAATTATCATACATTGAGATCGTGATGGTCCGCGAGGGCGTGCCGCCCGGTGTGCCAATATCCGCCGCAGCGCCATGGCCATGGGAGCCACCATGCGAGTGATTGCCGCTGCCAGCGGCATATGTCTGGGATGCCGGAACAATACCAGCGAGCAGCACGGCAAAAGCCGCAGATTTGAGAGCAGTCATATTTCATCTCCGAAGAATAGCGTTTCAATGGCCCCGGCCTGTCTGACAGCACACGAAACCGGTTTTGATCAGCCGTTCGTTCGGGGAGGCGGGGATTCCAGCAGGGCGATGACAGAGGATTTGTCATGGAACAGGATAGCATACAGCGTTACATTAACCCTGAACAGGCATTTCAGAGGGTCAGTCACTTCGCTCGTGCCACACGCTCCCATGCTGCAACAATTCGGTATGTCGGCATGGTCTGAACCATGATGTTCTGATGGCCGGGTATCAGCGTGATGCGCATGATGATCGCGACTGGCATCATGGTGTTCATGGTGGCGGGTTTCGGCGCCGTAGTCTGCGCCAACGATCACATGAAATGCTGGTACAGCGTGATCACCTGTCGAATGCACATGCCCCATGGCACTCGACAACATAACTGCGAGTACGAGTAAAACAGTGATGGCTGTACGCATGAAGGTCATTTCTATGCCATACACCCTCCACTTACTGGAAGGTCAATACCCTGAATAACGGAAGCAATATAACACCTGCTATTTCAGTTTTCCTCACAAAATCTGGGCTTTTACAAGGCGTCACACGCTTTCACCGGAAAGATCGCCAGCACACCCCGCCCCCATCACGTCAGAATATCCGTCCCGCTGATCGTCACGCCAAAGCCTGACAAGCCGACATATTGCCGTTCCTGCGATGCAATCAGCCTGATCGAACTGACCCCCAGATCACGCAGGATTTGCGCCCCCAACCCCACATCACGCCAATTCCGCGAGCGTTCGATGGAAGACGCGGTAATATCATCTTCCCATGACGGTGGATCAACCGTTACGCCCGCCGCGCCCTCACGCAGATAGACGACAACGCCCGCCCCTGCCTTGCCAATCCGCCCCTGCACTCTGGCGATTGTACTGGTAGACCCGCCGAATACATCTTCAGGCAACATCTCCCGATGCAGCCGGGTCAAAACATCCTGACCATCCCCCAAATCCCCAAAGACCAGCGCGATATGATGCTCACTGTCGAACGGCGTGGAATACACGATGGCCTGTGCCGGACCAATTCCGGTCTGCGTCTCAAACTCTGCCACACGCGAGACGAGGGTTTCGCGTTGTTGGCGATAATGGATCAGGTCGGCGATGGATACGACCTTCAGTCCGTTCTTCTTCGCATAGGCGAACAACGGCTCCCCCTTGAGCGTCTCGCCATCCTCACCCAGAATTTCACAGATCACCCCGACGGGCGGCTCTCCGGCCAATCGCGCCAGATCGACCGCCGCTTCGGTATGGCCTGACCGCATCAACACCCCGCCATCCTTGGCGATCAACGGAAAGATGTGACCCGGACGAACAAAATCCTCCGCCTGCACGTTGTTATTCGCCAGCGCACGCACGGTGGAGGCCCGTTCGGCAGCAGAAATCCCCGTGGTCAACTCCTCGCGGTAATCAATAGAGACGGTGAAGGCCGTGGCCAGCGGCGCATCATTCTCGCGGGCCATCGGCTCCAGTTTCAGCCGCCGCGCCTCCGCCGCCGTTACCGGCGCGCAAACGAGGCCACCCGCACGGATGATAAAGGCCATCGATTCCTTCGACATCTTCGAGGCGGCCATGACGAGATCACCCTCGTTCTCACGGTCTTCGTCATCCACCACGACGACGCAGTCGCCGTTTGCGATGGCCTCAATGGCGTCTTCGATCGTATCGAGGGTCATCATAGTCCGGCCTCTCCCGTCCGCCCCGCCCGTGGGAGGCATGATCGTCAAATTCCCCCCGCCGGTTATGCCGGGGCATCATCCACGCCAATGCAAGAAACAGCAGCGCGAGACAACCAAAAACAACGATGCCAGGCTGCGACAGGATGGGCAGCAGCAAGCCGCTCCATATCCATGACGGACCATCGGAAGTCAGGGCGGTATGAAGCGACTGCAAACTCCGGTTATGCACATCCAGCCATAAAGCCCCAAGAGGCTGAAACACCATCTCCACCCTGTCCGATGACGCAATGAAGTCGATCAACGCGCATAGCACGGTCGCGGCAAGGGACGAAAACCCGAAGAACCGCAAAAGCCATCGTCTCATACAACCCTACCCTGTCCGCTCACAGCGCATGTACGGCATCAAGCATCCGCACTCGCATCGCGGCATCAGGCATTGGCCCCCGCATCGCCGCCATGTTCTCACGCATATGTGCCACATTTGACGTGGCCGGAATGGCGATGGTGACAGCGGGATGCGAGATCACCCATTTCAACAGGTATTGCGGCCATGTCTCTACACCTAGGTCAGCGGCGAATCCCGGCAATGGTTTGCCCTCCAGCCGGTCAATCAGCGCACCACGCCTGAAAGGCCGATTGACGATAACCGCCCGGCCCCGTTCCTGCGCGAGGGGCAACAATCGCGCCTCGGCTTCGCGATCCAGGATATTGTAGGTCAATTGCACGGAATCGAGGCTGTCATCCTCCGCGATAATCTCGGCGAGGCGCTCATGGCGTCGCCCATGCGATGTTGTCACACCGATACGTGAAACCTGACCCCCGGCCTTCATCGCGCGCAGGGTTTCGATATGCCCCTCATAGGACAACAGGTTATGCACCTGCATCAAATCGAATTGCCTGATTCCCCAAAGCGACCGTGACGCCGCCATCTGCTCCGGCCCGAAATCGACCGACGGAATCCACACTTTGCTGGCCGCATAGACTTTCCCTGTTCCCAGGGCGGCAAGGCAATGGCCCATAACCGCTTCGGCAGAGCCATACATCGGCGAGGAATCCACCATTCGCCCGCCCTCCTCGAAAAAGGCGCGCAGCACGTCAACCCGTTGCTGCCGCGCGCGGGTATCGCCGCCGACATCAAAGGTAATCCACGTTCCCATCCCGATGGGGGGCAGATCGTGCAGCGAGTCAGTCGCAGCTTTCGACTCGCCACAAGCGAGCACCGTGGCGGCAATCCCGCCCAGAACATCGCGGCGGTTTGGGTGGTAAAGACCAGACATCCTGATAATCTCCGTCGATACATGTCGTTTTCACTGCACACCGCGTCGAAACAGGTAGTTGCTTCCGCCGTGTTGGCATACATCCTGCCACGAAACCGACCAATGACCAATGTGCCGGAGTTCCCATGGCCGACGGAAACACACCCAACCCTCTCGTCGTCTTCACGCCATCGGGCAAGCGGGGTCGCTTTCCCCTTGGAACGCCGGTGCTGCAAGCGGCCCGCGACCTTGGTGTCGATCTCGACTCAGTCTGCGGCGGTCGGGGCATCTGCTCCCGGTGCCAGATTACACCGTCCTACGGCGATTTTCCAAAACATGGCGTCACCGCGAGGGAAAACGCCCTGTCTGAATGGAACAAGGTCGAAGAACGCTACAAGGAAAAGCGCGGGCTGAAAAAGGGCCGACGTCTGGGCTGTCAGGCAAAGGTCGAGGGCGACATCGTCATCGACGTACCGCCCGAAAGTCAGGTTCATAAACAGGTCGTGCGCAAGGATGCCGATGACCGCGTTATCGAACTCGACCCCAGCACCAAGCTTTTCTATGTCGAAGTGCGCGAGCCGGACATGCACGACCCGTCCTCCGATATGGAACGGCTCAAGGAGGCAATGGCCGAACAATGGGAATTGCCTGATTTGCTCGGCGATTTGCGCATCATGCAGCGGCTGCAATCGGCCCTGCGCGAAGGAAAATGGTGTGTGACCGTTGCGATTCATTTCGGTCGCATCCGGGCGCGTGGACGCATCGTCAATGTCTGGCCGGGCCTTTATGAAGGCACTATCTACGGCGCAGCCTTTGACATCGGCTCGACCACCGTGGCCTGTCACCTGTCAGACCTGCGCACGGGCGCAACGGTCGCTTCCTCTGGCCTGATGAACCCACAGATTCGCTTTGGTGAAGACCTGATGAGCCGGGTTTCCTATTCCATGATGAACCCCGATGGCGCGGCGCAGATGACCGATGCCGTACGCGAGGCGATCAATGCCCTGCTCGGTCAGGTCGCGGCACAGGCGATGATCTCGACGGAAGACATCTTCGAATGTACGTTCGTGGGCAATCCAATCATGCATCACCTGCTGCTTGGCATCGACCCGGTGGAACTTGGCGGCGCGCCCTTTGCACTTGCTGCCGGTGAGGGCATGGTCTTCTGGGCCAGTGAAATCGGCGTAACCACGACCCACCCTGATGCACGGGTCTATACCCTGCCCTGTATTGCGGGCCATGTCGGCGCGGATGCAGCGGCGGTAATTCTGTCAGAAGAGCCTTACAAAGCCGACGAAATTACTCTCATCGTCGATGTTGGCACGAATGCCGAGATCGTATTGGGCAACAAGGACAATCTGCTTGCTTGTTCTTCCCCCACTGGCCCCGCTTTTGAGGGTGCACAAATATCCTGCGGCCAACGCGCGGCTCCGGGGGCCATCGAGCGCATCCGCATCGACCCCGACACCAAGGAGCCTCGCTTCCGCGTCATCGGGTGCGAGCTATGGTCAGACGATCCAGGCTTTGCAAAAGCCACTGCCGAAACCGGCGTTACGGGCATCGCCGGATCGGGCATCATCGAAGCCATCGCAGAAATGCGCCTTGCAGATATAATCGACATCGACGGTGTCGTGCGCGGTTCCCTTATCGGAGCGACGGATCGTATTTTCTCCGAAGGCCGCACTTTCTCGTATCTCATCCATGACGGTGCACAAAAGATCGTCGTCACCCAGAACGATGTGCGCGCCATCCAACTCGCCAAAGCTGCGCTTTATGCCGGGTGTCAGCTTTTGATGGACGAAATGGGCATCGAGCAAGTGGATCGCATCACCCTCGCTGGTGCCTTTGGCGCTCATATCTCACCGATGCATGCGATGGTGCTTGGGATGATCCCTGATTGTGATGTCGAGAACGTGCGCTCGGCGGGTAATGCGGCAGGAACCGGCGCGCGCATTGCCCTTTTGAACGCGGGCAAGCGCACCGAAATTGAGCGCGTCGTTCGCGATGTCGAAAAGATCGAAACAGCCCTTGCCCCGAAATTTCAGGATCATTTCATCGGGGCCATGGCCATCCCCCACAAGACCGCGCCTTACCCTCGCCTCAGCAAGATCGCACGCTTGCCCGATACACCACCGTCTCCACCGCCCGGCGGCGGCGATGGTGGACGGCGGCGGAGACGATCCCGAAGCTGAGGGAGGTCACCTCGCAATCGAGGCCACATGACCTTATGTGACCAGCGTTGTGTAATAAGTAACAAGAGGAATCAAACCATGCGGTATTGGGGAATGATTGGATTACTGGCCCTTGCCGCCTGTGCGGCGCCGCCAAAACCCGAACCGAAGGAGCCGCCCCTGACCGGGAAGATTACGCTTGGGTCCGGTCCTTGTGCGGGGCTGTGTGCGGTTTACACAATGACCCTCTTCGCGGATGATACCTATATCCTGAATGCCCAGGAAAACACGATCAGCCCCGGTCGCTCTCGTGGCTCGCTGCCCGTGAATTCGTACCGTCGCGCCGTGGAGACGCTTGGCCAATACGAGGTCACTACACTCCAGCGGTTCTATGTACCGACCGAGAAAGCCAATTGCCCACAGGCGATCAGCGGCCTTCCGGTAACAGATCTCAGCCATGTGGATGAGGACAATGACACCCGCGTCTTCGTGACTTTCAACACCGGCTGCGTCAATTTCCCCGACCGCGACCGCCTCGATCAACTCAACGGACGCCTCCGCGACATCTTTCGCGTCAAGGAACTGATCGCCGTCGGTGAACCACCCCGTCCCCCTCGCCCCGAAGAGGACGAAGCGGGTCAGGGGATCGGTGGTCTCTGAACCGGCGCGATCTCCAGAGTCATAAATGTTGAATGTGGATCAAGGCGATAATCGCCGAACGGCCCACATTCTGTGAATCCGTAGCGCGCGTATAGGGCGCGTGCGGCGGCGAAATGGTGTGTTGATCCGGTTTCGAGACTCAGCCTTGTAAAGCCCCGCTGTCGGGCATCCGCCAACACCGTCTCGACCAGCATTCCGGCGATCCCCTTTCCGCGCAGGGCTTCACGGACATGCATGGATTTTATCTCGCCGTGGCAATCGTCCAGCGCCTTCACCGCCCCGCATCCAACGACCGCCCCACTGTCCCGGACGGTCCAGAACGTCACCTCCGGTCCGCGCAGCGCCTCCACATCCAGCGCGTGAACGCTTTCGGGGGGCGTGGTGGAGCGCATCAAGGTCAGATGCGTCTCCAGCAGTGCGACGACATCCGGCAATGCCGGGTCTTCGATGGCGATGGTGAATGCCATGATCGCCTGTCTATCACACGAGCGTTGCCGCCGTTTTCTCGCGCACTTCGTCTTCCGACACGCCCGGAGCCGTCTCCACGATCTTCAGCCCCCCTGCAACCACGTCGAAAACGCCGAGATTGGTGATGATCCGGTCCACGACCCCCGCGCCGGTCAGCGGAAGGGTGCATTCCTTCAACAGCTTCGTCTCGCCCTTTTTGTTCGTGTGATCCATCACGACGATCACCTTGCCGACCCCGGCCACGAGGTCCATCGCCCCGCCCATGCCCTTGACCAGCTTGCCGGGAATCATCCAGTTCGCCAGATCACCATTTTCCGCCACTTCCATCGCCCCAAGGATCGCAGCCGCGATCTTGCCGCCCCGGATCATGCCAAAGCTTTCGGCGCTGTCGAAATAGGCGGTGCGGTCCATTTCCGTGATCGTCTGCTTACCCGCATTGATGAGGTCCGGGTCTTCCTCACCCTCGACAGGAAACGCCCCCATCCCCAGCATCCCGTTCTCGGATTGCAGCGTAATATCCTTGTCGCCGGTATAATTGGCCACCAGCGTCGGGATACCGATGCCCAGATTGACATACATCCCGTCTTCCAGTTCCTGCGCGGCCCGCTCGGCCATCTGATTGCGATCCCATGGCATGATTCAGGCCTCCTTCTTGCGGACAGTCCGCTGTTCGATCCGCTTCTCATGCTGCCCCTGGATCAGGCGATGCACGTAGATGCCAGGCAGGTGGATATGGTCGCCCTCCAACTCTCCGCGCGGAACAATCTCTTCGACTTCCATGATACAGACCTTGCCGCACATCGCCGCCGGGGGATTGAAATTCCGGGCCGTCTTGCGGAACACGCAGTTGCCGGTGTCATCGGCCTTCCACGCCTTGACGATGGCAATATCGGCTACAATCCCGCGTTCGAGGATATAGGTCTGGCCGTCGAAATCCTTGTGTTCCTTGCCTTCAGCCACCTGCGTGCCGACACCCGTTTTGGTGTAAAAACCGGGGATACCGGCCCCACCCGCGCGCATCCGTTCGGCCAGAGTACCCTGCGGGTTGAACTCGATTTCCAATTCACCGGCCAGATATTGCCGCATGAACTCGTCATTCTCGCCCACATAAGACGAGCACATCTTTTTCACCTGCCGCGTCTGCAACAGAATACCGAGGCCGAAATCATCGACCCCCGCATTATTGGAATAGACTGTCAGATCCTTCGTCCCCGCATCGCGGATCGCCGCGATCAGGTTTTCCGGTATGCCGCACAGGCCAAAGCCCCCAGCGGCAATCGTCATGCCATCGACCAAAAGCCCGTCGAGCGCACTCGCGGCGCTGTCGTAAATCTTGCTTGCCATGGTATCCCCGTATCTGGCTGTCAGGCGTTACTTAGCGCCCGTCTCACTGCCATGCAATCAGGCCGCGAAGTGCTGCATCAAAAATTGCGCGGCAGCGTCCACACCTTGTTGATCGATGCCATGCCCAAGAGCGGGGCGAGCAAGGGATTGCACATCAACCCCTGCCCCGCGCAGGCCCGTCTCCGCCAACGCCATCGATTCAAACGGCACTACCGGATCAGCATTACCGTGGATCAGCAAGACGGGTGGTTTTGAGCGGATTTCATCATTCAGAACCTCCGGCATCAGCAACCGCCCCGAAAACCCGACGATCCCGCCCAAGCCTTCCGCCCGGCGCGGCCCCACATGCAGGCTCATCATCGTGCCTTGCGAAAACCCGACCAGCGCGACCTTGCTTGCGGGCAACCCGCTGCGCTCAATCTCCGCATCAATAAAAGCGTCCAGCGCCGTGACAGCACTCGCCATCCCCGCTTTCATCGCCTCTTCGGTCGAACCGTCGAGATACGGAATCGGAAACCACTGCCGCCCCATCGGGTTTAATGTGCTGACCTGCGGCGCATTCGGTGACACGAACTCCGTTTCTGGCAATTCTCCGCCCAGTGGCCCCGCCAGTCCAATCAGGTCATTACCATCGGCCCCATAGCCATGCACCAAAATCACAAGGCTCGTCGCCTTTCCCGATGCCGCCGCCGCCCGTGGCCCGCTCAGTTCGGTCATGTCGTCTCTCCATCCATCATGCGCTGACGCCTTCACGCCCCTTCGCGACATGGTAATAACTCCACAACACCCGCGCGGCCACCCCGCGCCATGGCGACCACGCTTCAGCCATCACCGACAGCGTTTTGGGGTCAGGTCGCTCGTCCAGCCCGAACAACAGCCGGGCGCTTTCCTGCAATGCCAAATCCTTGTCCGCGAATATATCGGCCCGCCCCACACAGAACATCAGATAGATTTCCGCGGTCCATGTCCCGATCCCTGTCACAGCGGTCAGCATCGTCATGGCATCCTCCACTGACCCCGCGGCACAGGCGTCCAGATCGAGTGATCCCTCCTGCAAGGCGTTCGCAATCGCCTTGGCATAACGCACCTTGGGCCGCGACAGACCCAGCGCCCGCAATTCATCATCCCCCAACGCCAGCACCCGCTCCGGCGTATCCGCCCCGCCCACTACCACCCGCCGCCAGATACCATCTGCCGCAGCGACCGAAACCTGCTGCCCAACGATAATCTGCAACAATGGCCCAAACCCTTGCGGACGACGGCGCAAGGGCGGCATCCCTGTGGCCTTCACTGCCTTCGCAAAGCGCGGTTCTACGGCCACAAGATGCGTTACCCCTTCGGCCAGATCGTCCACCGTCTCGATAATCCGCATTGCCGCCTCGCTGTAAGGGAATTATCGTCGAAATCCGGCGTCATTCCCGCGAAAGAGGGAACCTCACCGCCATAAGCAGAGATAACCGCTTGCGCGGGCATGACAACACTTGGATTCAGGGGCTTTGCCATAACCACCCATGTCGAGCGTTTCGCGCCCAGCCCCACCGGCCCCCTCCATCTTGGTCACGCCTATTCCGCCCTGCTCGCCCATGACGCGGCGCGCAAGGCCGGGGGGTGCTTTCTCCTGCGTATTGAAGACATCGATACCACCCGCAGCCGCCCAGAATTTGAGGCCGCAATTCTTGAAGACCTCGCCTGGCTTGGCATCGAGTGGGAACAGCCTGTCCTGCGCCAGTCTGAACGCTTCGACGCCTACCGCGCTGTCCTCGATCAGTTTCGCGAACGCGGCCTCCTTTATCCGTGCACCTGCACCCGCAAGCAGATCGCCGCCGCCATGAGCGCCCCGCAGGAAGGCAGCGATACCCCGCCCCCATATCCCGGAACCTGCCGGGGCCGCAGTTTCGCTGATGTCAGCGGCGATTACGCCCTGCGCCTCGATATGCGAAAGGCACTCGCCTCCCTTGGCGGTGCGGGCGTCGTGAAAAAGCTCCATTTCAAGGAAACCGGGCGTGGCCCGAACAGGGAAAAAGGCAAGATCGCCCTCGACATGCCGACCCTGATCGAAACCGTCGGCGACATCGTGCTGGCCCGCAAGGACATCCCCGCCAGCTATCATCTGTCGGTAGTCTTGGACGATGCCTTCCAGCAAATCACCCATGTTACACGCGGCCACGACCTCTTCGCCACCACCCCCATCCACCGCGTCCTGCAAGCCCTGACCGGGCGCCCCACCCCGCTTTATCACCACCACGATCTGATCCGCGACGATACCGGGCGCCGCCTCGCCAAACGCGACGATTCCCGCGCCCTCTCCACATTACGAGCCGAGGGCAAGACCCCGGAAAACATCCGCACGATGGTGGGATTATGAACAGCGAGATTGGCAAAGCCCCCGTCCTGGCCGCCCTCTATGCCGGAGTCGCGTTCGGGGTGTTCTGGATACCGATCCGGGCGCTGGAGGCCGCCGGATTGCCCGGCGCATGGGCGGCAATGGTTTTCACCTTGCTGCCTGTTCCCTTCGTCCTGCCACTCTACTGGCGTCACCGGGCAGAGCTGTGCCCCGCCAATTGGAAAGGCATTCTGGGCGGCATACTTGGGGGGCTGGCCTTTGGCCTCTATTCCCTCGCGTTTCTTTACACAGATGTCGTCCGCGTCGTCATGCTGTTCCACCTGACCCCGCTCTGGGGCTTTCTGCTGGGCCGTATCGTATTGGGCGAGATCATCACGCCAACCCGCTGGCTGGCCGTTTTGTTGGGCCTTTCCGGCATCGCCGTCATCTTTGGCATCGGTGAAGGAGTACCCTTGCCTGAAAATATCGGGGATTGGATCGCTTTTGCCTCCGGGATCGCATGGGCTTTTGCTTCCCTGCTTCTGTTGATTGATGAAGATGTCAGTGTCGCCATCCACGGAACCAGCTTTTTCACCGTCTCTGCCCTTTTTACCATTATCGCAGTCCTCCTCGCCGGGGATGCAACCCCCGACAGTGCCAGCCTCTTAGCGGTCCTCCCATGGCTCCTCGGCGTCACACTCCTGCTCACCATCCCTGCCGGATTCGCGACAATCTACGGCCCAACCAAACTGAACCCCGGTGTTGTGGCCCTCCTCTTCATGGCCGAAATCGCCATCGCCACGATCACGGCGGCAATCCTGACCGACGAGACATTTGGAACGCGTGAGGCCATCGGCGTCCTCCTCGTCCTCGCCGCCGGTCTTCTTGTACCGCTGCGCGAGATGCGGACGGTGAAGGGCTGACAGCGCCCCAACACCATGCCAAAACGCGAAACGCACGGAACCAATGGAGCCAGCCATGAATCCCACTCTCGATATAAATTTCGTCCGCTCGCAATTCCCTGCCTTTGCAGAGCCGGAGCTGGCCAACTGGGTCCATCTGGAAAACGCGGGCGGCTCGTTTCCGGCGCTCCAGACAATCAATGCCCTAACCAGCTTTTATACCAAAACCAAGATACAGCCCTATGGGCAAGCAAGCCCCACTGCCGCTGGCGGCAAGGCAATGGACGATGCCCAGCACCGCTGGGCCAGGGCGTTGAACGTGGACCCCGAAGAAGTCACCTTCGGCCCCTCCACCTCCCAAAATACCTATGTCCTTGCTCAGGCTTTCGGCGCGATGCTCAAAGCAGGCGACGAGGTGATCGTCACACAGCAGGACCACGAGGCCAATTCCGGCGCATGGCGGCGCATGGCCGAAGAACGCGGTTTCACCTTGCGCGACTGGAAAGTCGATCCTGTCACCGGGCGGCTCGCCATGGCAGATTTCGACGTCCTTTTGTCCGGGCGCACGCGCCTGGTCTGCTTTCCTCATTGTTCGAATATCGCAGGAGAAGCGAACCCGGTCGCAGAAATCACCGCCAGGGCGCGCTCCGTAGGGGCCGTCAGCGTCGTGGACGGCGTATCATGGGCGCCGCATGAAATCCCGGACGTGACCGCGCTGGGGGCTGACATCTACCTGTTCAGCCTCTACAAGGTCTATGGTGTGCATCAGGGTCTGATGACCGTGCGCCGCGCCCTGCTAGATCGACTGCCGAACCAAAGCCATTTTTTCAACGACAAATACCCGTCCAAGAAACTCGCTCCCGCAGGGCCGGATCACGCGCAGGTCGCCGCTTCCGCCGGTACGCTCGATTATATTAACACCCTCGCCGACCACCATGGCATCACCGCAAACGACCCCGGCGAGCGGGTTCGCGCTGTTAATGGTTTGTGGCGCGCACAGGAAATCGCGGTCGCTGCTCCCTTGCTGGAGTACCTCGCCGCCCATCCTCGCGCCCGGTTACTCGGCCCTGAAACCTGCGACGACCGCCGCGCACCAACCGTCGCCTTCTTACCCGAAAAGATGTCCCCTCAGGCATTGGAGGGATCGCTGGCCGAACGCGGTTTTATCGTCGGCGCGAGCGATTTCTACGCCTATCGCCTGATCGAAGCCCTCGGCATCAACCCCGAAACCGGCGTCGTTCGTGCCTCCATGACCCATTACACGCGCGATCAGGACGTATCATCCCTTATTGAGGCGCTGGATGATATGCTCTGACGATTTATCAGGCCCGCGAAAGAAAACCCATGCCAGACCCAGCTTTGGACGCCACCATCGAACAGGCCCGTGAGTTGTTCCACGATCTTGGCCCGCTATCCGTGCGTAAAATGTTCGGCGGTGCGGGCCTTTATCT
>CALFFK010000016.1 GCA_937957975.1 uncultured Neomegalonema sp. | reverse complement strand
CCCTACCGCCCTTTCCACACGGGATCGCGCTTTTCAGCGAAGGCTTTGGCGCCTTCCAGATTGTCTTCTGAACCGTAGAGAGTGTCGATGGTCGGAAGCTGGCGTTTGGTGATGCGGTTCATCGCGTCCTGAAAGCTGCTGTCCTCGGCATCGCGCACAACTTCCTTGATCGCGGCGTAGACGAGGGGGGGGCCGCTCTCCAGCAGGCGCGCCATATTCCATGCGGCCTCCATCAGGGTCGCACCGGGGTGAAGGGCGTTGACCATGCCCCAGCGATGAGCCTCTTCAGCATCAAGCCAGCGGCCCGTGAACAGCATCTCCATGGCGATATGGTAGGGGATGCGTTTGGGCAGCTTGACGCTGGCGGCATCGGCAACAGTGCCAGAGCGAATTTCAGGCAAGGCAAAACTCGCATGATCCGCAGCGAGAATGATGTCGGCAGAGAGGGCGAGTTCCAACCCGCCACCGCAACAAATGCCGTTCACGGCGGCAATGACGGGCTTGTTCATGCCGCGCAGCTCCTGCAATCCGCCAAAGCCACCAACGCCGTAATCACCATCGACCGCATCGCCATCAGCGGCGGCTTTCAAATCCCAACCGGGGCAGAAGAATTTCTCGCCTGCGCCCGTGATGATAGCCACACGCAGGTCAGGGTCGTCACGAAAAGCGGCAAAGGTATCGCCCATCACACGCGAGGTTTGCAGGTCGATGGCATTGGCCTTTGGGCGGTCAAGGGTGACTTCAAGAATACCGCCCTCGCGGCGGGTGCGGATGGGGCTGTCAGTCATGGGTTTCGTATCCTTATCAGGGCATCGGCGGCCCAGACGCCCTGCTCGCAGACAATCAGGGGGTTTACGTCGAGTTCTTCGAGGGAACCAGCATTCGCTTCGGCAAAGCGGGCAATGGCATGGATCGCATTGATGGCGGCATCAATATCGGCGGGGGGCTTGCCGCGCCAGCCGTTCAGGAGTTTGGCGACCTTGAGCGAGGCAAGGGCAGCGGCGATGTCGGCTTTGCTGGAGGGCAGCAGCAGAGTGGCGGTGTCGTCCAGCAATTCGGCCATCACGCCCCCTGCCCCGATGATCAGCATCGGGCCGTAGACAGGATCACGGGTGATGCCGACAATCAGTTCGGCCAGACCATCGGGGACCATAGCTTCGATCAGCACAGCGTCGCAGCGGGTGAGCAAATCGCCCGTGATCGCTTCGACTGATGCGGCATCACTGACATTCAGGAAAACTGCGCCCGCTTCGGTTTTGTGGGCGATGCCCATGCCCTTGATGGCGAGGGGGAAGCCGAGGTGGGGGGCGATCTCGCGGGCCTGTTCAATCCGTGTGACGGCCTGACCGGGAGGAACAGGAACACCGGCGGCAGCAAGGCGGGTTTTGGCCGTGATTTCGTCAAGCAGGACCGGCTCACCCGATGCGGCAAGGGCGCGGATGGTTGGGGTGGGTGCGAGGCGGGACCAACTCTCATGGATGCAGGCCGAGGCATCGGCGGCAGCGAGAGCTTCATCCAGCCCGCAGAGAGGGGCGATACCCATTTGCGTAAAGGCGTCGCAGCGATCTTCGGGCAAAAGCTCACCAAGGGAAGCGATGACAGCGGCGGGGTAGCCGACACGGTTTGCAGCGGCGGCGATGGCAGCAACAGCGGGGTTCCAGCTTTCATCCGAACAACGGTCGGTACGCGGAAAGTCGATCACCAGCATCGAAAGATCGAAACCGGGTGTCATCGCGGCGGCGAAAGTCTCGGTCATAGCCGCCTCATCGCCCCAGATGAAGGTGTGATAATCCAAGGGGTTGGCGACCGTGACCAGTGGATTGAGAGTCGCAGAGATCGCTTCGCGCCGGGCTTCGGTATAGGGTGGAAAATCAAGGCCATGGCGCGTGGCGGTATCGGCCATGAGCGAGGCTTCACCCCCCGAACAACTCATCGACAGGATGCGCCGTCCGGCAAGGGGCGCGTGAACATGCAGAAGTTTGAGCGTCTCGACCAATTCCGGCAAACCCGCAACCAGCGGGATGCCGAGACGGGCGAAGAAGGCATCGCTGCCCGCCTGTGATCCGGCGAGGGAGGCGGTATGGGAGATGGTCGCAATCTGCGCCTGCTCTGACGTGCCGACCTTCAGGGCAATGATGGGGATTTTGCGCTCACGCGCGGCCAGCGCCAGTGCCTCGAAAGCCGCCGGGTCGCCGACACCCTCGATATGGAGGCCAATGGCAGTGACGCGCTCGTCTTCGAGCAGGGCATGGGCCATGTCGGCAAGGCCGATCTGGGCCTGATTTCCGGCGGTCATCATATAGGCAATGGGCAGCCCGCGCCGCTGCATGGTCAGGTTGATCGCGATGTTCGACGACTGGGTGAGGATCGCCACGCCGCGCTCTACCCGCCGCCCACCATGCTGGTCAGGCCAGAGGGTCGCACCGTCGAGATAGTTCAGCAGGCCATAGCAGTTGGGGCCAATGACAGGCATATCCCCCGCCGCCATCAGCAAGGCCGCATTGCGGTCGGCCCCGTCCGCCGTCTCGCGAAAACCAGAGGCAAAGCACACCGCCCCCCCTGCGCCCCCCGCCGCGAGGTCGCGCACGATGTCAATGGTGGCGTCGCGATTCACGCCGATCCATGCGGCATCAGGGGGAGCGGGAAGTGCATCGAGAGAGGGATAGGCCCGGATGCCGGAAACGGCCTCGCGGGTGGGATGAACAGGCCAGATTTCGCCCTCAAACCCGGCTTTGACAAGCTGTTCGACCACGTTCGCCCCCCAGCCGCCACCAAAAACAGCCACAGAGCGAGGGCGCAGCAAGCGGGAAAGATCTGGCGTCATGGTGTTTCGGTTTCCGGGAGAGAGCCGCGTCTTGCGCCCTGTGCAACTTTCAGGATGCCCCGACCCGGCGCGCGACGCTCAAGGCGGGGCCACGATAGAAATTTGCTTTAAAAATAATATCGCCAGAAACACAAGCAGACATTCCCGGCCCCACCAACAAATACGATGCCCGGCCTTCTGTCATTGTACAGGTACTTCAATCAGAAATCGGCGTTCACTGGGTGACAGGCCGGGGAGAAAATGGGGAGTGTGGGTTAAGTGACAGCCGACCACCCTAACTCGTCATCCGCCCCCAGAATTCCTTGACCTGACTGAAGAAACCATCGGATTCGGGGCTGTTCGCGGTTGTCTCGCCAATGGTTCGGAACTCTTCGAGCAATTCCTTCTGACGTTTGGTCAGGTTGGTTGGGGTTTCGACGCCGACTTCAATATAGAGATCGCCTTCACGGTTCTGGCGCAGGACGGGCATTCCCTTGCCGCGCAGGCGGAATTGCTTGCCGCTCTGTGCTCCGGCGGGGATGGCGACGCGGGCGCGTCCTCCATCGATGGTCGGGGCTTCGATATGGCCGCCAAGGGCCGCCAGATCCATCGGCACGGGGATGCGGCAGAACAGGTCCGGCCCTTCACGGCGGAAGATCGAATGCGGGTTAATGTCGATGAAGATGTAGAGATCACCCGGAGGGCCACCCATCATGCCCGCTTCGCCCTCGCCCGCGAGACGGATACGATTGCCATCCTCGACACCCTTGGGGATTTGAACGTTGAGGGTGCGTTCCTCACGCTTGCGGCCCGCACCGTTACAGGCATTACAGGGGTTCGTGATGACCTGACCCCGCCCACCGCAGGTAGGGCAGCTTCGTTCAATTGTGAAGAAACCCTGTTGTGCGCGGACCTTGCCGTGACCGGCACAGGTAGAGCAGGTTTCGGGCTGCGCGCCCGCTTCCGCGCCGCTACCGCTGCATGAATCGCAGGTTACGGCAGTGGGAACACGGATGGTGGATTGCTTGCCCTTGTAGGCGTCTTCCAGCGAGATCGCCAGATTGTAGCGCAGGTCTGCGCCGCGCACCTGTCCACCCTGCCCACCGCGCTGACGCCCGCCAAACTGGCCAAAAAGATCATCGAAGACATCCGCGAAGGCCGAGGAGAAATCACTGGAACCGCCACCGCCACGCTGGCCAAAGCCACCATTGCTGCCATCGACAGCGGCATGGCCAAACTGGTCATAAGCCGCGCGTTTCTGGGGGTCTTTCAGGATGTCGTAGGCTTCGTTCACTTCCTTGAATTGCGCTTCAGCATCAGGGTTGTCGCGATTACGATCCGGGTGAAGGACTTTCGCCTTCTGCCGGAATGCCTTCTTCATCTCGTCGGCGGATGCACCGCGAGAGACACCCAGCAGGTCATAATAATCACGCTTCGACATTGAGCGTCCTTCAGAAAGAGCGAACTTCATCTGCGAAGACGACCGGGTGGGTGCCTGAACCCCTCCCAGCCACCCATGCACGTTTCGAAAGACCCGGCAAAGCCGGGTCAGTCAGGATCAGGAGGACTTGCGAATCTCGTCGTCAACTTCTTCGAAGTCCGCATCGACGACATCATCGCCCATATCGTGACGCGCGCCATCGGCCTTCGCAGCGGCCTCAGCATCGGCATCGTCCTGTTCCTGCGAAGCCTTGTAGATGGCTTCGCCCAGCTTCATCGACGCCTGGGCAAGGGTCTGGCTCTTCGCGTTAATGTCTTCGACATCATCGCCTTTCAGGGCATCCTTGAGGTCTTCAATGGCAATACCAATGGCCTCACGCTCGTCTTCGGCAACCTTGTCGCCGTGTTCGGCCAGCGATTTCTCCGACCCATGCACGAGGGACTCGGCCTGATTTCGGGCCTCGGCCACCTTTTTGCGTTTGGTGTCCTCCTCGGCATATTCGGCGGCGTCCTTGACCATCTTGTCGATCTCGCCATCGGACAGACCGCCCGATGCCTGAATCGAGATGTTCTGTTCCTTGCCCGTCCCCTTGTCGCGGGCCGAAACATTGACGATACCGTTCGCGTCGATGTCGAAAGCAACCTCAATCTGCGGCACACCACGCGGGGCGGGCGGGATGTCTTCAAGATTGAACTGGCCGAGCATCTTGTTGTCAGCGGCCATTTCGCGCTCGCCCTGGAAAACCCGAATTGTCACTGCCGTCTGGTTATCGTCGGCAGTTGAGAAAATCTGGGATTTCTTGGTCGGGATCGTAGTGTTGCGGTCGATAAGGCGCGTGAACACACCGCCCTGCGTCTCGATACCCAGCGACAGCGGGGTCACATCGAGCAGAACCACATCGGTTACATCGCCCTGTAGAACACCGGCCTGAATGGCCGCGCCCATGGCGACAACCTCATCAGGATTCACACCCTTATGCGGCTCCTTGCCAAAGAATTCCTTCACGACCTCATGGATTTTAGGCATCCGGGTCATGCCGCCAACGAGGACGATTTCGTCCATGTCCTTCGCGGACATGCCAGCATCCTTCAGCGCGGCCTTCATTGGCTCCAGCGTGCGCTTGACCAGATCCTCGACCAGCGATTCCAGCTTTGAACGGGTCAGCTTGATGGCGAGGTGTTTCGGACCAGAAGCATCCGCCGTGATGAACGGCAGGTTCACTTCGGTCTGGGTCGATGAGGAAAGCTCGGTCTTGGCTTTCTCTGCTGCTTCCTTCAGGCGCTGGAGAGCCAGCGGGTCTTTCTTGAGGTCGATCCCTTGCTCTTTCTTGAACTCGCCAGCGAGGAATTCGACAATGCGAAGGTCGAAATCTTCACCGCCAAGGAACGTATCGCCATTGGTCGCGCGCACTTCAAAGACGCCATCACCAATTTCCAGGATCGAGACGTCGAACGTCCCCCCCCCAAGGTCATAGACCACGATGGTTTTGCCATCTTCCTTGTCGAGACCATAGGCAAGCGCAGCGGCTGTCGGTTCGTTGATGATGCGCAGCACTTCAAGGCCCGCGATCTTGCCCGCGTCCTTGGTTGCCTGACGTTGCTGATCGTTGAAATAGGCGGGGACGGTGATGACGGCCTGTGTGACCGGCTCACCAAGGTAGGATTCAGCGGTTTCCTTCATCTTCTGGAGGATGAAGGCGGAAACCTGTGCGGAGGAATACTTCTCACCCGCCGCTTCGACCCAGGCGTCGCCATTACCGCCATTGACGATCTTGTAAGGAACCATGTCCTTGTCCTTCGACACGGCGGGGTCGTCATAGCGACGACCAATCAGACGCTTGACCGCGAACAGCGTGTCCGAAGGGTTGGTTACGGCCTGACGTTTGGCAGACTGACCAACCAGCCTCTCACCGTCGCCCGTGAAGGCAACCATCGATGGCGTGGTACGCGCCCCTTCCGCGTTCTCGATCACCCGCGCCTGCTTGCCGTCCATGATAGCGACACAGGAGTTCGTGGTCCCAAGGTCGATTCCGATTACTTTCGACATGCTGTCTTCCCTTTTCAGCAAAAGCCCATTTGATGCGCAACGCGCCATCCGGGCGGGCTATCCTGTGGTTAATTCTCGCGCTGCAAGCGCGTTCCAGAGTGATATATGAAGGGCGGGTAAGGGGCGCAAGCGGTACGAGGGGCAAAAATGTGGCCGTTATGAAAATTGCGAATAGATGCTACATGCCCAATAGCCATCGGAGGGGAATTGCAGTCCCAACATGGGACACAACTTTACAGGGTGAGAGATGGGTAGCAAACTTGCCGTGCGCACACCCTCGCTCCATCATCTGACCGATGCATTATGGCAATCCCGAAGTAATCCATGGCGTTACCGTCATGCGCGACGCGCTTTCGCCCGTGGAGCAAATACACTTACTGGCCGACCTGCGGGAAGTGGCCAAAACCGCACCACCCTTCTCACCCATGACAGGATGGGGCAAACCGATGTCGGTGCAGATCACGGCGGCGGGGCGGTTCTGCTGGTTCTCGGATCGCAAGGGCTATCGCTACATAACCGCGCACCCGGAGACGGGGCAGCCGTTTCCGGCCATTCCGGCATTGGCGCTGAAGATCTGGCGAACCTTCGAAACACGGGTCGATCCCGATTGCTGTCTCATTAACCATTACCGCGAGGGGGCGCGGATGGGGCTGCATCAGGATCGGGACGAAGCGGATTTCGGGTTTCCGGTGGTGTCGCTGTCGTTGGGTGATCCAGGATTGTTCCGCATCGGCGGCACGGAGCGGAAAGCACCGACTCGCTCTTTCTGGCTGCATTCGGGCGATGCAATGGTGCTGGAGAGTGAGACACGGCTGGCTTTTCACGGGATCGACCGGATCAAGTTTGGCGAAAGCGCATTATTGGCGGGTGGAGGACGATTGAACCTGACATTGCGGCGAGTGGCGCCGGCGACTACGTAAGAACCAAGCAATCGGAGACGCATCATGAAACTGACCGTAGATGGCACGACCCATGAGATTGATGTGGAGCCGGAGATGCCGCTGCTCTGGGCGCTGCGCGACGAACTGGGGATCACGGGGCCGAAATTCGGTTGCGGGGCAGGGTTGTGCGGGGCGTGCACGGTGCATGTGGACGGATCGCCGGTGCGGTCTTGTCTGACGCCGGTGGGTTCGGTCGAGGGGAAGATCACGACGATTGCGGGGCTGGGAACGCCGGATGCGCTTCATGCCGTACAGGAAGCGTGGATCACGCATCAGGTTGCGCAATGTGGATATTGTCAGCCGGGACAGATCATGTCTGCCGCTGCATTATTGAAAGAAGTGCCACAACCCACGGATGACGAGATTGATGAGGCGATGTCGGGCAACCTCTGTCGATGTGGCACGTATCCGCGTATCCGGGCCGCCGTAAAAACGGCAGCCGCCGCGTTGCAGGGAGCCTGAGATGAGCAGGATCAAAACAATTGCGCGGCGCAGCTTTCTTATCGGATCAGTCGCCATTGCGGGCGGAGTTGCTTTTGGCACCTGGGCCTATCGCCGTCCGCTGGAGAATCCGCTGGAGGGGGGCGAGGGCACGGCGCTGACCCCCTATGTCGAGATCACCGAAGACGGTATTACGATCATCGCCCCGCGCGCGGAGATGGGACAGGGGGTGATGACGACCCTCGCCGCGCTGGTGGCCGAGGAACTGGACGTGGCGCTCGATGACGTCACGGTGCGACACGGCCCGGCCAGCAGCACCTATTACAATGGTGCCCTGATGACCGAAGGGGTGCCCTTCGCGCCCACGGATGAAAGCTGGCTGGCCGAGACGGCGCGGGGCGCGATGGATATTCCGGCCCGCTTCATGGGGATGCAGATCACGGGCGGGTCGTCCTCCATCCCCGATGCCTACGAGAAGATGCGAAAGGCGGGGGCGGCGGCGCGGATTGCATTGGTTACAGCAGCGGCGAAACAGCTTGGTATTGCGGCCCCGGAGCTATCCACGAAAAATGGTGCAGTAATCGCCCCGAATGGCACAACATTGCCCTATACGGCGCTTGCACAAGCGGCGGCTGAGGTCGAATTACCCGACAACCCACCGCTCAAGCCGCGCTCCGGGTGGAAGTTGCTCGGCACATCCCAACCGCGTGTGGATATGGCAAGCAAATGCACCGGCACAGCAGACTATGCCATCGACACGCGCTTGCCTGACATGCTGTACGCAACTGTCCGCATGAATCCGGCCCTCGGCGCGCCAATGCATAGCTTTGATGCGGCGGCAGCGAAAACGATGCGTGGGGTGGTCGATGTCATCGGGATGAAGGGCGGCGGCATCGCCGTGATTGCCGACAATACCTGGCGGGCGATGCGGGCGGCGGAGGCGGTGAGGATCGACTGGGACGATGCTCCCTACCTCGCCGATACCGCCGGACATCTCGCCGCCGTCGAGGCGTCCTTCACCGAAGACATGCAGGACAGCCGCTTCAAGGACGAGGGCGACGTCGAGGCGGCGCTGGACGGTGGCGACATCGTGGAGGCGGAATACCGCGTTCCCTA
>CALFFK010000015.1 GCA_937957975.1 uncultured Neomegalonema sp. | reverse complement strand
AAAATGGTTTACGGACAGCAAGATATTGAAAGGCATCAGTAACCTTTCATTAATCACGGGCTTGTGATCCACAACGGCACGCAATGTATCACGTGGCTGTTTCGAGTTGCTCCAAAGCACGCAGCCACATCTCTTCGGCACGTTCGTACCCCTCAACAATCTCGGCGCGCTTGATGCCAAGCTTCTCCAGATCCGTCGAAGAAATGGTATCCGACAGCGCGATCTCGTTCAGCCGCTCATCAATCCGATCCAGCATCTTTTGAAGCGCCACAACACGCGCCTCACATTTCTCCGCATCAGCCTTCAGGTTCGCGGGGGAACGGCGAACTGCGGGAGATGGCTTTACGGTGGCTTTGGCCGGTTTCGGTTCCGGTTTCGCAGGTTTATCGTCTACCGGGCCTGGCCCGCCACGCTGGGAGAGAAGGAAGCGTTTGTAATCGGCCATATCGCCATCATACGGCTTCACACGCCCGTCATGGACAAGCCAAAAGCGATCCGCGACCATCTCGACCAAATGCGCGTCGTGACTGACCAGAATCACCGCACCACCATAATCATTCAGCGCGTGGATCAGCGCCTCACGGCTTTCGATATCGAGGTGGTTGGTCGGTTCATCAAGGATCAGCAAATGCGGGGCATCAAGCGTGGCAAGCATCAGCAGCAGCCGTGCACGCTGACCACCGGACAAACGCCGTGCTTCGACCTCCGCCACATCTGCGCCAAACCCTGCGACACCAAGCCGGGCGCGATGCTTGGAAGGGGTCTCTTCCGGGAACCGGCGGGCGATATGCTGAATCGGGGTTTCGTCTTCATGCAACTCGTCAAGCTGGTGCTGGGCAAAATAGCCGATACGCAGTTTTTTCGAACGGGTTTCCGTCCCATCCATAAGATCGAGACGATCCGCGACCAGCTTGGAGAGGGTGGACTTGCCCTGCCCGTTCGCACCGAGCAGCGCAATGCGGTCATCCTGATCGAGACGGAAGTTAAGCTTCGACAGGACGGGAGTGCCATCATAGCCTACCTTGCCTTCCGACACGGCAATCAGGGGCGGGGGCAGTTCTTCCGGTGTGCGGAAATTGAAACCTGCTACGGCATTTTCAGACAGCGCAGCCAGCGGCTTCATGCGTTCGAGCATCTTGAGGCGCGACTGGGCCTGACGCGCCTTGCTGGCCTTTGCGCGAAAGCGATCCACAAAGCTCTGGATATGCTCGCGTTGTGCATCCTGCTTGCGCTTGGCGGCGACCTGCTGCTCCAGACGCGCCTGACGCATCGAATCGAAGGCGTCATAACCACCCTTGTAATAGGTGAGCGTACCATCGGCGAGATGCAGAATGCCTTTGACGGCCCGGTTCAGCAGCCCCCGATCATGCGAAATGATCAGACAGGTATGGGGATAGCGGGCAAGGAAGTTTTCCAGCCAGATCGTACCTTCGAGATCAAGATAGTTGGTTGGCTCATCGAGCAATAACAGGTCAGGGGCCGAGAACAACACGGCGGCAAGGGCCACGCGCATCCGCCAGCCCCCGGAAAATTCGGCACAGGCGCGGTTCTGCGCCTCCTTGTCGAAGCCAAGACCCTGAAGGATCGACGCGGCACGCGCCTCTGCCGAATGGGCGTCAATATCCACAAGCCGGGTCTGGATGTCGGCAATCTCCATCGCATCCGTTGCGATCTCGGCACGCGCCAGCAGGTCGGCACGCTCGGTATCAGCGGCCAATACAGTCTCCAGCAGCGTTTGATCGCTGGCCGGAGCCTCCTGCGCCACGCCCCCGATACGGGCGTTCTTCGGAATGTCTATATCACCGCCATCAAGGGCCAACTCACGCCGGATCAAGCGGAACAGGGTGGTCTTGCCACACCCATTGCGCCCAACCACGCCGACGGTCGTGCGGGGTGGAACAGAAGCGCTGGCGCCGTCGAAGAGCGGTTTGCCCTCCATGGCGAAATTGAGATTACGGATCGTTATCATGCGCGTTGTCTACGCCCGATAGCCGCGCGGGAAAAGGGCTGGATCGCCGTTTTCATCAATGAAAAGGTCGAGTTCGTGCCAGTCTCTGGCAAAGACCGGGTACACCATCACAATATGGGCGTTTGCGCCACGCAGCGAGGGAACCAAACATGACGATTCACGACACGTCGATACTGGCTGCCGTCAGCGGCCCCATCGAGACAGCACGCGGTCTGCCAAACCACTATTACACCGATGCCGAAACATTCGAGCTAGAGCGTAAAGCGGTCTTTGCCGCGACCTGGGCGGGGCTTGGTTTTGCCAAGGACGTACCGGAACCGGGCGACGCGCGGCCTGTCAGTTTTTGTGGCAGCGAGCTGATTGTGGTGCGTGGCAAGGATAATGAGGTGCGCGTTTTCCTCAATGCCTGCCGTCATCGCGGGATGATCCTGCTTGAGGAACCAAAAAAAATCGAAGGCGCGATCCGCTGCCCCTATCATTCATGGTGCTATGATCTCAAAGGTGCCCTGCGCGCAACACCGCATGTGGGTGGGCCAGGTCAAAACGCACATGAGGGGATCAAACGCGACGAGCTGGGCCTGATCGAAATACGCAGTCGGGTCTGGCGCGATGTGATCTTCGTGAACATGGACGGGAAGGCTCCGCCTTTCGAAGAACATGCGGCAACCTTGCTGGATCGCTGGGCCGAACTTGAACAACCCAATTACCACGGCGGCGCGGATTCCTCCTTCAAGCTGGAGGTAAAGACCAACTGGAAGCTTGCGGTCGAAAATTATTGCGAGGCGTATCACCTGCCCTGGGTTCATCCCGGCCTGAACAGCTATTCCCGGCTTGAAGATCATTACGACATCGTTGAGGCGCGCCAGTTCTCAGGTCAGGGGACGGTGGTCTATAATCCCGACCTCAGCGATGACGGACGGGCTTTCGCGAATTTTTCCGGCCTGTCCGGGAAGTGGGATACAGGGGCGGAATATGTGTCGTTCTATCCGAATGTGCTGTTCGGTGTGCATCGCGACCATAGCTTCGCGATCCTTCTGGAGCCAAAAGGACCAACGGAAACAATCGAACATATCGAACTGTATTATGCCGCGCCAGAAATGACCGGGGATGAATATGCCGACCTGCGGGTGAAAAACGCGGCGCTCTGGAAAGAAATTTTCGTCGAAGACATCGGTGTTGTCGAAGGGATGCAGAAGGGGCGAAGTGGCCATCTTTTTGATGGCGGCAAGTTCTCGCCCGCCATGGACGCCCCGACCCACTGTTTCCACGATTGGGTAGCAAGCCGTTTCGCGGCAATATAGAGCGCATTGTGTTCAAGTTGGATCGGAACTCACACCAGGATTCCGTGTAAATTCCGATGCGTTATGGTTCAACCTGCACACAATACGCTTTAGCGGCACAATGATCCCGCATCAGAAGAACCGGGATCATTCCTGGCATTTGCACCCTCTATATATCCTGGACCTGACCGAAAGCGTTGTCACTCGGCGGCAGTGGGAAAACTCTGCTCTGGCATGTAAATCGTAGTCAGAGGAGTGATCGTGAACTCGGTAGACAAGTCCTGATAGGACAACACTGCCGTGTCACGCATACCGTTATTGCTCATAAGGCTCCGCACAAAACGGCGTACATCGAGCGAGGCCAAGACCACCGGGGGCGTGCCACCTTCCGCAGGCGCGCGCAAATTATCACGGATCGTTTCCACAAGCGCGGCAGAGACATTATCATCCAGCGCAAGATATTCGCCCACTGTCGTTTGGCGCACGGAATTGCGAAGGGCATCTTCCACAGCTCTATCGAGCAAGTAAACCGGGATCACACGATCTTCTCCCGCCAGCGAATTGCATATCTGGCGTTTAAGGGCGGTGCGAACGTATTCGGTAAGAACGACAGGGTCTTGCTCCTTTGCGCTCCACTCCGTGAGCGCTTCAAGCAAGAGGCGCTGGTTACGGATCGGGACGCCCTCTGCCACGAGTCGCCGGAAAACTTCGGCAATCTTGTTCAACGGCAGAAGATCACGAACTTCAGACGCAAGGTCGGGATAATGTTGTGCCATGCCGACAAGTGCAGATCGTGCCTCCTGCACTCCGATACATTGCGACGCGAAACGTAGCTGTGCCGTGCGCGTACCAATCAACATCGCTTCAACAGGCGTAAGTACTTCAAAACCGCGCTCGCTCAACACGCGCGCTCCGGCAGGATCAATCCAGTGAAGATTTTCAAATCCCGAAGGAGGATTGTTCGCAACCTCGAAGGCAACATCAGCAATTGTCAATGTATCCGCATCGGCATCGATAGCCAGACGTTCCGGGTCGATCACGAAGCCGGCAACCACAACATCATCAAGGTCGATGCGCACGGTATCCAGCGGCAGGGATGGATCATCCGACAGACGCGGAGGCAAAATAGCAAGGCCGATCTCGGCACCAATACCCAATGCAGCCTCGCGGGATTCATCGGCAAATGCCGTGCGGGCATCGGCATCCATAAGCTCTGGATTGATCCGAACAACAAAAGGACTTTTCTCCAGACCCACAGTATCGAGAAGATCTGACTCCGATTCCGTTTCATCGCGTTCCTGCTCTCCGAACATGAGAACATTGAGGCGCTCCGAGAAGCTGATGGTCATCAAACCGATAGAAAGAAACAGAAAAACAAACCATGGGAAGCCAGGGATAAACATCATCACGAACACGATCACGGCCGCCACGCGCAAGGCAATGGTACTGGAGATCATTTCGCGGGTGATATCCGCTCCGAGGTTTTCGTTCGCATCGGTTGCAACGCGGGTAATGACAGCACCGGCGGCCAGAGAAACAAACAAAGCCGGAAGCTGGGCAGCAAGACCGTCACCAACGGTCAACAGCGAGTAGGTCTCGACCGCCTGCCCCGCCTCCATATTATGACTGACCATACCGATGGCAATGCCGCCAATCAGATTGACTGCGACGATGACGAGGCCAGCAATGGCATCGCCCTTCACAAACTTCATCGCGCCGTCCATCGCCCCAAAAAACTGGCTTTCCTGTTCGATGGTACGGCGGCGCGAGCGAGCCTCACTCTGTTCGATATCACCGTTACGCAGATCGCTATCGATAGACATTTGTTTTCCGGGCAACGCATCGAGGGTGAAGCGAGCGGAAACTTCGGCAACGCGTTCAGAACCTTTCGTGATAACCACGAACTGAACGATGGTAATAATAAGAAAGACAACAAGGCCGACGATGATCTCACCTGCGATCACGAACTGGCCGAAAGTCTCAATGATCGACCCGGCATCGGCATTGAGCAAAATCAAACGGGTCGTGGTGATCGACAAGGCCAGCCGGAAGATCGTGATGATGAGGATCACCGAGGGCAGGGTTGAAAAATCCAGTGGGCTTTTCAGATAAAGGCCCATCATCAGCAAAAGCACAGCCCCGGCGATATTAACTGCAATCAGCATGTCCACCAACCATGTCGGCAAAGGCAGGATCATCATCAGGATGGCTGTCACCAACAGCACGACGACTACGAGATCCTGACGCTTACCAGCGGCGCTGAGGCCACGATGCAGAGAGCCGATCATTTATCACCTATCCGTGCAAAGACAGCACGTGCTTCCTCGACCCGACCCAGCGCGAGATAGGCGCGGCTGCGGATGAGATCGGCACTTTCGCGGAATCGTTCGTTTTCAAACGAATCTTCGAGGGTATCCAGTATCTGTAATGTCTGCTTCGGTGCTCCACTAAGCAGATATGCCTGCGCAATAGCTCGTTCCAGAGCATCATCGCGAACACCGTAATCGCGGGCAGCGAGAAGCAATGAAAGCCCTTGCTTTGGGAAGCCTTGCCGCAAGTAAAAAGCCCCAAGCGTGTGGAGCGAGCGTGATTTTGTTTCCGCATCCACGGCGCGTAGTGGGATAACTCGCGCAAGGGTGTCTCTCATGCGCGTAACAGGGCGTTAAGATGTCGTGCCAATTGGCGTCGTGCCGAAAGGTGGGTCTCCACAACGCTTGCGACATACTGATCGCGCTTGGATGCCGCCACGCCGCCCGGCGCAAGTTCACCCGAAACGGCCACAAGTGCTGCAGGCATGGAAGGATTACCAAGCCATTCAGCCGTTTCGCGCGGCGGCGCTATAAACTCTGCAACAAGTATCTCGACGTTGGGTTCGCGATCCGTCTTCGGATCAACGCTCCGTTCAACGCGAACGGGAAGCTGGTGTCTTGGGCGCTCAAGCGCTGGCTGACCCGAAACATTACCCGCCTGCGCAACGGTCCCAACATGGATACGAGAGCCTGGTGACTTGATATCGCTCATAGTCTGTATCCTTCCAAATATCCCCCGATGGTCCTCACCGTTGCAATGCCCGACGAATATGGGAAAACACGCAGGCGTTCGCTATTTAGAACCCTATTTTTGAAAGCAATTTCCGCGCCAGACAGAAAGAGCCGGATATCAGAAATCGATTGCAAGCTCCCTGTCCTCGCGTGCGAGAACGACAGACATATGCTCGATACGGCGTAGCTCCCACCCTCCAGGTAAATATGAACCGACAGGGAATGAGTTCCCGTTCTGGATCACTACGCGGGGATTGGGTGCCGCCATGACCGAGATGATCTTGAAAGGCAAAACAACATTATTATTTCCTAGGGCAACCCGCGACTCAAGAACCATACGATCCCCGAACCGGCCATCGAACCAACGAACAATCGCATTCCAGCGATCACGCTCAGCCGCCGAAACCTTTCCAGTAGCAAGCATTTGCCCGGAGGGTAGCTCATCGACCTTCACGCGACCGACGAGATTATTGCTGACTATCTTCTTCTTCAGCTCAGGCATTGGATTTTCGGAATTACGCAGTGTTTCCATCACCGAAGCGGTCAAGCCTGTCTCCTGCGCAGCAGAGTTGTAGGCATCCGCTGGGCCACTAACTACACCCAGAACACCCAACAATGCGAGAGAAGCAGCGCAAGCCCCCCCCCACCCCAGCATCGTCCTGCGTTTGGTGCGACGATCAACAGAGCACTTGGCAGAGGATAGGTCGCCCCCTGCACAAAGTCGTACATCGCCAAGGCAAATCGTGGCACCATCACCAAAAGAGACCAGTTTGTCCTGATGGACAACACGATCGTTCTTGCGGACCTCACCGCGCACGGTTGTCGCGGAAAAGCGACCACGGGAAACCCTGGTTATCCTGACCGCCGCATCACTTACCGAAGCATCAGAAAGCAACGCATCGCAATCAGCGCCACCACCAATGAGGACCGGATCATCACCCAGGGAAATGACTACCCCCTTGTGAATACCGTTCAGGATACAAATACGCTCGACGTTATCGGACATCTACGCACAGCTCCCACACCAAATCGTTCAAAAACAAACTTCGCCAAACGCCGAAACGGCTGGCGAAGTCCATTGCAATAAAACTGCCGAAAAATTCGGTATCAGTTAGAAAGACGAGTACGTGCCGCATCAAGGGCAGAACCACCCTCCATACGTGCTTCAGTGACTTCTGCGGCTTTCGCGATAGCGCGGTCGAATGCCGCCTCCATCGATGCGATTGCTGCATCCGATCCGTCGGTGCCAGAGGTACCTGTTTCGCCGGTCTGACCAGCGACGGCTGCTAAGCTCTGTGCCATTAGTTCTATCTCCTGTTAAGGTCTCTCCACAAAACTGGGAGGAGAGACATACCGGCCTGCAAGGCCTTGATTGACTTATCTTCTCGTGCCCCACGGGAAATGCCTTCAACCTTCTCAAGCGCGATCGCCAGTTGACGTTGGTAACGTCGCATAGCGTCCCCGTTTGAGTCGGCTTTCAGAGTTAAGGAAAGTTCATCGTTCACTGTGCCACCTCTGAACATATCCTCAATCACTCCCCGTAAATGCATCATTACGATACGATTCGTGCCCGGTCAACAATGATCCTGTTACGAAACAGGAATAGAGTTCTGATTTATCCGTTCGATTACTACAGCAGGTTGTGAAAGCCTGCCCCTTGCAAGTCGATCGCTGCCCCAAAAGCCCTGAAAAAGGCCAAAAATAGAATATTTTGCCACAACATTGGCTTTCCGCAAACGACTACAGGCTGTTCATCACCCGTGCAATCTCACGGAACAGTGATTCCGGTATAAACGAGTCAATCCGTCCCTGTTGCAGCAACGCTGTTGCAAGTTCAGCGTCATTAATCACATAAATTCCTGTACTTACAGCGTCCGCAATAAGCTGGACCGCTCTGGCTCCGGTTGCTTTGGTGGTAACAACAGGAGCCGGAGTCTCCCCCGGAACGTAACGAAGACCAACAACAATCTGATTCCCTGAGCAAATCAACATCGTCGGTGCACGAGAGGTAAGAAAGCTGGTTGCCTTGCCTGATTCAGAATCAGTAGCGATTTTACGGCGAATCTCATTACGGGCTCGACGAACCATAGGATCGCCATAGATCTCCTTCATCTCGCGCTTCATTTCAGAATGCGTCATCCGCATCTCACGCGTGAAAAGCCATTTTTGGATCGTAAAATCGACCAGTGCTGACACGATAAAGAGCACCAATGCGGCCAGGACCAATGGCACAGCAACGATAAGCAGCACATCATCTGCACAATCGTCGCGGCAGAGCGGGGCTTGCATGATTGACTGGAGGCCGAACCAGCCGATGAGAGCAAGAGTGCAAAGAAGGAATGCGCTTTTGATGAGCGCCTTCAGAAACTCAATGAAATTCTTCATGCTGAAGATTTTCTTGAAGCCTTCGGCTGGATGGATCTTCTTCAAATCCGGTTTAATCTGATCGAATGAGATCACGATTCCCTTGTTCGAGACAACCGATCCAAGAAAGATAGCCGAGATCGATACCATATAGAGCGGCAGCATAATCGCACCCATCGCTTGCCAGGTATCGCGGATGGCGATCTCCCACGAATCGGGGCCACCCTGCGCCGCCGTCCGCCCCGCCGTATCGAACATTTGCTCGAACGCATTCGAGATCACCGGCCAACCAAGAACCAGATAGATGACGAGAAATAGCATCACAACCGCCGAAACCACGTCGGTGCTCTTGGCAATTTGTCCCTTTTTACGCCCCTCCCGAAGCTTTTTATCGGAGGGCGGTAAGGATTTTTCTTCTGAAGTGTCGCCGCTCATGGCTCTACCAACTGACGCACGATGGCGACCAGCCCTTCCAGATCAAGGACATTTGCCCCGTAATAACGGGCGAGGAGATAAAGATACGGAGGCAGCACCACCAGAAAGATGAGGTTCTTGATCGACAACAGCGCGTCGAAAATATTGATCTGGGGTGCAAATCTACTCGTGAAAGCAATCGCAAGCTCACCCACGAACATTGCAATCAGAAGTGGTGCGCCAAGGGCCAAGGCGATTTTAGCGACTGCGCCGAGCAACTCGATAAAGACCGGATACAGATCGCCGGTGATCTCCGGCACCATCTGAAAAAACGGCCAAAGTTCGTAACTTTCATAAAGAATGCCCAGAACGAGGCGAAGCCCCCCCATCGTGAGGAAGATTGCCACTAACGCGATAGAGAAGATCGCGCCCGACACGAGCGGTTCGGCCATCTGATCCGGGCTGACAACTGTAGCTGCTGAACTGCCGCGATAAACGTCAACATAAGCTCCGGCCATCTCTGCACCCCAAAACGGTGCGCCGAGGATTACGCCGAGGGTCAAGCCTACGAAGAATTCCTTACCCGCCAGCATGACGATGTATTCGGCGGGGAATGTCTCAGGCGAACCAACGATCTGCGTGTAAATCATCACCAGAAAGGGCGAGCCAAAGGCGATTGCGATGACATTGCGAAGCATCCCCTGCAAACCCAGCCAGGTAAAGAGCGGAAAGACGATGATGAATCCAAGAGGACGCGCAAAGACAAGCGCACCCGCTTCAACAAGGGGCAGGATAAACTGGACGACTTGAAGCATGATCCGCCCCCTTCCCGTCAGCGCGAAGCGGTGGGAAAGATACGAAAGGCTTCGTCAGCCAAAGTTACTACCGGGGCTGCGAGAGACGCACCAAAAAACAGAAAGGTTGCGCCGACGATAAGAATCTTAAGGGTAAGCGGTAGACTCTGATCCTGAATCTGCGTGACGCCCTGAAACAGGGCGACGACGAACCCGACAATTGCAGCAACGATCAACGGTGGTGCCGCACTCTTCATGCTCGCTATCGCGGTGAGCAGCAGATAGCGGGCAAGGAAGTCCTCGGTCATACTCGACCCTCCATCATGTATAGCTCAAAACGAGGCCCTGCACGAGACGGGACCACCCATCCACAGCGACGAACAGGAATAATTTAAATGGAATCGCGATCATAACCGGCGACACCATCATCATGCCGAGTGACATCAGAACCGCCGAAACAATCAGGTCAATCGCGAGAAACGGCAGATAGAGCAAAAAGCCAATTTCGAACGCGCGGGTCAGTTCTGAAACCAGAAATGCGGGAACCAGAACCGATATTGCGTCATCCTCCACACCACTTGCCAATTCCGGTCCCCAGACAGAGGCGGTTGCTTCAAGAAAGAAAGCGCGGTCATCGGCGCGTGCATGACGCAACAGGAAATCACGGATCGGCTCGATCCCTTGGTCGAATACGGCGAGCCAGTCATCAAGTGTCTCGAAATTCAGGGCTGGATTGGTGAGAATTCCCTGTAATTCCGCCGCCATTGGGGCCGCTATATAAACGGTCAACACCAGGGCAATGCCGTAAATCACCATATTGGGCGGGGTCTGCTGCACCCCCAACGCATTGCGAACGATCAGCAGAACGACAGTGATCTTGGCGAAAGCCGTCACGCCCACCGCCACGAAGGGCAAAAACCCCAACATCATCACGACGACGATGAGGGAGAGAACGTTGGCTTCTAGCTCAGGCATTGTTGTTCAACTGTGTGATTCTCATACCGAGTTGCTCACCGATCATCACCATTTCCCCGGCCCCGATGCGCCGGCCATTGGCAAATATCTGAACAATGGAGGATGCGGCCCGATCGAGCGGCACGAGCGAGCCGGTACTCAGGGAACGCAATTGATCGAGAGTCATATCTTTCCGTCCGACCTCGAAAACGAGACGCACGGGTAACTCGTCGATGGCGGCATCCGTGATGGCCTGTACAGGCCGATCCTGGTCATCTTCTTCACTCATCAGGAATTCTCCCAAGACATAACGTTCCGGTGTTCTGAACGCTTCGGTGAGGTAGAGGAATCCTTGCTCATCGAAGGTCGCAATGGCGTGAAGGGCTTCGGCAACGACAATTGCAGCACCGCCCGGAACAGCGACACGGTCGAAAAGCATTGCATCCCCCACACCGAGGGCGCGCACCGCCGATGTAGCGAGGTCGGTAAAAGCGACCCGACACGCGAGGGTAAAAAAAAGATCATCAATCTCGCCGTTAATCGGAGGCTGTCGTTCCCAATGCCGCGCGACGAGGGCAAGAAGGGCCGTAGACGCATGAATACGTCCCGGCCAGACAGCATCACCATCAGTCGTGCGCACTTCAAAAGGTAAGCTTGCAAGCGATCCGTGATCCCGACTCTGGTCAACGCCGATTAAGGCGATTTCACCGCCCAGCCGGGCCTCCATCGCGTTGATGCGTTCCATAAGAACCGTTTCAACGACCATCGCCATGAGTTCATTATCAAGCTGGTCGGGTTGCACACCAACATCGAAATGGGCGAGCAAACGCTGCACGACCGGCATGACTGTCGTGATGTAGCCGACCTCTCCCGCCACGGTGAACGCAATATCAACTGGTTCCCCTGCCCCCTCCCAATCGAGGCGTCCTTCAGGTAGGAAAACCACACTCATGCCTTCAATAATTGGCATAGGCACGCGGGAGCGGGCGAGGCGATTGCTCCTCAACGCGGCCTGAGGCCGGACCGACGGAGGCAAAAATGAGTTTATCATTGGCTGGGATGAATCAAGAAGTTCAAGCATTATGGGCTGTCCATCCTCTGACTCATAGTGGCGCGTGCGGCAGCGATCTCGTCCAGATCCTGTTCTTGCCGTCGCTCAAGATCACGCATGGCACTCCGGGCCATGGTGGTACTCATCTCTTGCAAGTTTTCTGCCGCTTGGGATGCCTTTTGCCAGTTGTGGCGGGCCATTGCGGTGGCCTCCATCGCCGCAGCCACAGCATTCTGCGCCAGGGTGATAGGCTCATGGAAAGATTCGCGGATTTTCAGTTGATCCCCATGGAAGGCGCGCATCCCCATGATACGGTTCGGATCAATGCCGATACGGGCACGTTCCTCGAAAGCGCGCAGACTTTCCTGCATACGCCTGTCAAACGCGGCAAGAGCACCAGTTGCCTGGGCAAGCTTGCCCTCCGCCTCCGCCTGCACCTGCTGCGCCCGGTTGAATGCGGCCAAGGCACGCTCTTCACGGCGACGGCGCACACGCAGTGCTTCGGCCAGTTGAGAGGCATTCATTGAGGTGGCGACGCGAGAAACGCCAGCGCCTCTACAATCGCATCCCAGCTATCGGATTTATCGAGAGAATGGTGGATGAAGGCGTCGATGCGTGCCTTTTTCGAGATGGCTTCGTCGGCGATGGGATCGGACCCCTGAGCGTATTCTCCCATCCTGAGCAGTAATTCGATCTCCTCATAACGAGCAAGAAGACTGCGCACACGTTCAGCGGTACGACTGTGATTGGCATCAACAACACGGGCCATCACACGGCTGCGGCTGGCCAGAACATCGATCGCGGGAAACTTGGCGGCTTCGGCCAGCTTGCGTGAAAGAATTATATGGCCGTCAAGCAACGAACGGGCTTCCTCGGCAATAGGGTCTCCCATGCCATCATCTTCGACCAGCACGGTGTAAAAACCTGTGATTGAGCCGCCATTCTCGCTAACCCCGGCACGCTCAAGAAGTTTTGGCATCATCGCAAAGACTGAAGGCGGAAACGCCCGGCGGGCGGGCGGTTCCCCCGCAGCCAACCCAATCTCGCGCTGGGCGCGGGCCAGACGGGTCAGGCTGTCCATCAGAAACAGAACACGCTTGCCCTGATCCCGGAAATATTCCGCAATGGCCGCGGCGACAAACGGAGCCTTGATCCGTTCCATAGCCGGGCGATCAGAGGTTGCAGCGACAATTACAGATTTTGCCAGACCTTCGGGGCCGAGAGTATCCTGAATAAATTCAGTCACCTCACGACCGCGCTCACCGACCATTGCGATCACGGCCACATCCGCCGACGCCGCCTTTGCCAGAGCCGAAACAACAGTGGATTTTCCCGTCCCCGGCTCACCGAACAGGCCGACCCTCTGCCCCTCACCGATAGTATTGAAGCCATCAATGGCGGGGATGCCGAGCGGCATCGGCTGTGTCACAGGCCGACGCGAGAGGGCGTCGATGGCAACCCCATCCACCGGGCGCCATTCGGTGACATTAAGCGGGCCATGAATTCGCGTATCAAGTGGATTTCCAAGACCATCAAGAACCCGACCAAGCAATCCTTCACCTGCCGGGGCAGACAAGGGCGCACCAGCAGGCGTGACCCGTGTTCGCGAAGACAGCCCCGACATCTCACCGATAACCCCAAGCAACGCCACGCCATCGCGAAAGCCAACGATTTCGGCCAAACGCGGCGCAGCGTCGCTCAGTCCAGGGTCTTCAAGCGCGCATATTTCCCCCAGCTTACCCCCGGCAAGAATCGCCTCTACAATCGTGCCGGAAACTTTCGAAACCCGGCCCACGGTAGGGCGCAAGGGGATGTCTCGCCCCACGCGGTCAAGACGGTCGATGCTGGCTTGCGGGCCGAAAAGTTCAAAACTGTCGGCGAGCGCACTCATCGGGTATCCCTTCCCGAACGTGCTTCACGAAAGCCACGCTCCAGGGCACGAATCTGGAACTCAATCCCCAGTTCCACATCACCAAAGGCAGAGCGCAGAATACTCGATTCAAGCGCACAATCGGGGTCGCCCCGCACCTCCAGCATCTCTGGCGGAATGCCACGCTGTTCAAATTTTTCACGCAGCGTATGCATGAGGGCCGGGGCGACGATGAGAACTGCGCCCCCTGCAATATCGGTTTCGCGCAACGCGCAGGCGACAGCACCCGCAACCTTCTCAGCCTTCGGCACCGGGTCCAGAATACGGCGCAAGCTGGTCATCACAACACCCGTCAACGTTTCCTGGGTGCGCGCGACTTGATCGTTCATGCGCGCAGCGTATTCTGCAACAAGCGCTGCCCGATCAGTTTCGGCTTCAGCGCGGGCAGCGGCGCGAATCGTTTCCGCCTCCTGATGTGCAGCGGCTATGATAGAAGCGGCCTCAGCGCGGGCCTGCTCGATACCCTGACGCGCATTGTCCAAAGCCGCAAAATCATTGGCTTTGAGTACCTTCGATGCGGTACTTTCTTCCTGCTTTAAAGCAAGGGCCTGGGTACTGTCCTGCATCATGCTTCCTTTCGGACAGGTTCATCATTTTCCGCTTGTTCACCGTGCTCCGCCAGAGTGAGGCTGAGTCGGTCTGCAAAGAGTGCTGCGCGGTGCTGGCAATCCTTGGCACAGCACCCTTCGGTCGCCACATAGTCACCGTCATAAAGAGTTGGCGGTGTCAGGGCCTGGAAGAAATCACGAAGAACAATGGATTGACCATGAATCCAGCAGCACCAGCATTGAAGGCCATCCTTCAGAATCGCCTCGATAAGTTCATCATCATTCTCCCCGACAGGATGCCGTGAAGTGATCCGACTCGCATGATCGAGCGATACGCCTTGAACAGCCCGCCGCGCATCATGGGCGGCAAGGGAAAGTCCAAGACGCGTGGATAAATCCTTGAGAGCGACCTGATCGACAATCTGACGCAATGCCGCAAAATGGCACATGATCCCCGAATCGACGATCATATCCCGCAACCCTGCATCTCCCAACGAAATCACCTTCCCCGCTGGACTGTTAATCAGGTCCGGCAGGGCATCATTCACCCCCGTACGCAACAGAAAGCGGCGTTCGAGACGTTTGCGGAAACGCGGTGATAACAACTTCTGCGCCATATCGGACGGAAGGTCATCACCGAGACGTTCGGATGAAAGACTGCCCAGCAACGCAGCGGTATCAGAAAGGGTCTTGAAACGCTGCGCCGCACGACTTTCTGTCGGGCTTGCAACGGTTTCCGTCACGATCTACTGCGCCGCCGCGCGGGTTGCGCAGGAGTCTCTTCGTCATCTACCGCTGCAACAGTCTGAGTGCGCCGACGCGGCCCATCAAACAAACCTTTCGCTGCAATCAGCAGAACAAGTAGCCCCCCCGCAAGAATCGCGGCGATAGCCGGATCAAAAACAGATGGATTGCTTACAGCAGCCTGCGAAACATTGACCCGTTGCGGCGCAGCATCGCTGGCTGGCGCATCTCCCGCAGGCCAAGCCATCTCGGCGAGCAAACCTCCACCAGAAGCGCGGTTCGGTACCGCAGCAACAGCCCCAACTGATGCCGGTGATCGCCCCCCCAGTGAGCGCGTAACAGGGAAGAGCGCAACGAGGACATCATCATACTCCAGATCATCCACCGCGTGGGAGACGAGCAACTTGATGCGCGGGACCAGTCCTTCCGTGGAAAGCGATTCCTCATGGTGAATCGCAACCGATGCGGATGATTTGCCAACCCGTCGCCCCAATGGATCAAGGGCCGGAGTAGCCAGATGAACGCGCGCAGACACGACACCATCAATCCCGGAAACCGTCTGTGACAATTCCTGTGAGATCGCATAACCAAGACGTGCCCGTTCTTCCGATGGGGAAGCAATCAGACGATCGTTATCAAAGACATCATCCATGGAGCGAAATTTCGGACGCGGCAGGCCACTGTCAGCGATAAGCTGCACAGCCATGGCAAAGTCGCTTTCGGGGACTTCAACCGCAAAAGTTCCATCTTTTTCCTCAATGCGTTTCGCATCAACGGAAGAAGAAAGAAGAAGCGCTGTGATCTCGTTGGCATCGCGCTGCGAAAGTTTATCATATACCTCAACCCGGCATCCCGCGAGCACGATAAGTGCTGCAATGGCAAGGGTAGTTTTACGAATCGTCATGGACCTGTCTCCAGAACTTTGCTCCGAATCATGTCGGTGCGTTGGATTACTGGCCACGCATGAGCGAGGATGCGGAAGTCGAGAATTGTGAGCCCGTCTTTACGATGAGTTGCGTTTCAATTGCATAATCGAAACTACGCGTCATCGCGCTGATCGCATCTTCAACTCCAACCGGTTCGGTGGATACCGATGTAAACTCACCACCCGATGCAGGACGTATCGATGCAGGGCCAGCGAGAAGCTCCTGCTTCATCGCAGAAACGGGTGATGCGGGACCACCCTGCGCCATACTCATTGATTCGCGCTTGTTCACACGGCTCTGTTCGAAATTCCTCATGGTATCGAGGATACCGGAGCCAATCTGATCCATGGGAGCATTGGCACCAACCGGTGGTTCAAAGCTGATACGAACCTGATTCGACACTTGATTGCCAGCCATCGATTCCTTGTTGGCAACCTGCGTAGCAGCACGTTCCATTGAAACGCTTGCCTGAGCGGCACCACCACTTTGCGATGCTATCGCTGTTATAGACACAGCATACCCCTTGCCGCTGAATGAGCGGCGAAAAATCTATAGGAAATCGCCATCAGGCGATAAGCGGAACTCCGGGGCCGTTGTCGCCCGGTCCCCCACCACCTGCTCCACCGGCGGCGACTCCGGGTAGACGGAGCGGTTGTAAGTCAGCCCTGTCACACAATGTGTGCAGATGCCTGGAGGGGAAACCTTCAAGGGAACTACCATAACCCGCCAGCACGCGCGCCAATGCGCGCAGCACTCCTGAGCGGGCCATCTTGCGCGCCAGCCCAGCCACAAAAACGCGCGCGAAAGCGCGTCGGGCACTTTCTTGCTGGTTTTCATAACGGTCTTCATCGGCGCGCATGATATGATCGTTCCTTGCAATAAAAATAATTTAGTCGCGAACAGTGGCGAAAGGCGGCCACACCGAACAAGAAATCACTCTTTGTCCGGAGCACCGCACATCGCGTTAATCAACCGCAGTTTCATCTTTCATCACGGACTGGATGATGTCCCCACCGATGAGCTGGAGCATCAGAATAGAAGTATTCGTGATGCCCTCATTGATAACTGCTTCGAAATCAGCGCCACCTGCAGCGCTTGCTGAAGCTGGGCCGCCGGCATCCGCCGCACTACCTACCGAGTTTAATCCGTTCATCTCATTCAGTCCTTTCAGTTGCCTTGTTTATTCAGGCAATACCGTAACTCTGCATCAAGCGACGGGCACCACAGTCAGGGCCACGCAGCACATCGCGGCGCAGGCCTTTCGCTTCGGCATGTCGCCCAAACCCAATAAGAAAAATCGCCAAAACCGCCTTAGCTTCACGCACACACAAACGTCGCGTTGCGATAGAACGGCGCAGACGAGCAAAGGCATCGCGCTCACGTCCCGCAGCAACCTCAATCATCGCAATACCGATTGCCCCGGCAGCATTGTGAGGCTGCTCCTCATCCAACAGTTGAAAAATCGGCATAGCCTCCTCCCCACGCTCGAAAGCAAGGGATATAACGCCGATCTCACACAACAACTTGAGATCTTCTCGCGTAACGCATTCCCGTACGCTCATCTCTCCACCCATTTCAGGCATAGATGCCGGCGCTTCCAATGCAGTAAAATCAAAGGCTTCGAGCATATTACCCCCCCCACCTTCCGCCACGATTGATGAGTGGCGCAGCAGGTGCAAAACGCTGAACCACAGGCGCACGCCTTTCGCGATCAAGCAGAGCCTGAATGCGACGCTCCTCTGCGAGACGCTCTAGCTCCTCAAGCCGAAGACGCTCCGCTCTTTCAGCCTGCGCCTTCCTCCTCACTTCTTCCCTGGCAAGGCGCTCAGCCTCCCGCGCGTCTTCAGCGATTCGCTGCTCAACAAGCTCGGCAAGAACGATCTCGACAATCCCGATGTAGCGGGGAGGACCAGCCAAGAGGGCCAACTGACCATCAATCGCAGAGATCGGAAAACGTGGCTCATACGTACCAAGAGCCTCCAACGCCTTAACGAGCCTTGCCTTGCTAACACCACCCATATCCAGGATACGGCTAACCTGCTCGCTGTTGGTTGAAACCTCTATTCGACGGCCATCGAAACGCCAATCAAGCGCATACTCACGCGCGATGTCGTCAATGATCTCCTCACCACTAACCTCTTCGAATCGGGCGGTTACACGGGCCTCGACGCCATCCGACAGAACCACAGGAACACCAACCAATACTCCGAATTGAGTAAGAACATCCCGGATATCCTGATCTCGCACAACGACATTGAATCGCTCGGAACGCCACCCATCGCCCTGCGCAGCAAAGGCAATGCCCGGCACAAGGACGATAGGAATCAGAACTGATGCGATACGATTGATCATCTAGAACCTTCAGCTTTCGTAACGTTAAGGAACACTTACTCCTCAACGAGCCAAGGTATTACATGAAAAATATCCCGAAACAAGACATATCTGAGCAACTAAATATAATTTACGGATTAATTTCGGGCGATTGTTAAAAGTTGCCTTGTTTTATGTATCAATTTGATGCAACGATAGCTTCGTTCTGGCTGGAAATGGGACGGCGACCCCGGGACCGGACGGAACTAAACAATGTAATGGATGCAGGGGAAAGCACCATGAATTTCAATGTTTCGAACGCGCCCGACACGTCGGGTAAATCTGGCAGCAGTGGTTCGCAAAATAGTTTTGCCGACCAGCTGGACAGTGGAGCAACTGGCTCCAAGGGAGCAGCTGGCGCTGCGGGTCCACAGGGTCCACAGGGTCCACAGGGCGTGGGATTTGATGAAGTATTCGCTCGCGAAGGCTTCGACACCAACGGCAACGGCTTGGCAGACCGTGCAGAATTAATAGCTGCATTCGGCGGTGATACTGGCGCAACGGGTGCTAAAGGCGACACCGGCGCTCAGGGTATCCAGGGTGAAAAAGGTCACACGGGCGCAACGGGCGCAACGGGTGCTACCGGCGCTCAGGGTGCTAAAGGCGACACCGGTGCTACAGGCGCAACCGGCGCTCAGGGTATCCAGGGTGAAAAAGGTCACACGGGCGCAACGGGTGCTACCGGCGCAACGGGTGCTACCGGCGCAACGGGTGCTACCGGCGCAACGGGTGCTACCGGCGCTCAGGGTGCTAAAGGCGACACCGGTGCTACAGGCGCAACCGGCGCTCAGGGTATCCAGGGTGAAACCGGAGCTACCGGCGCTCAGGGTGCTAAAGGTGACACCGGCGCAACTGGCGCTCAGGGTGCTAAAGGTGACACTGGCGCAACCGGAGCTCAGGGTGCTCAGGGTATCCAGGGTGAAACCGGAGCCACAGGTGCTACCGGCGCAACTGGCGCTCAGGGTGCTAAAGGCGACACCGGTGCTACGGGCGCTCAGGGTATCCAGGGTGAAACCGGAGCCACAGGTGCTACCGGCGCAACTGGCGCTCAGGGTGCTAAAGGTGACACTGGCGCAACCGGAGCTCAGGGTATCCAGGGTGAAACCGGAGCCACAGGTGCTACCGGCGCAACTGGCGCTCAGGGTGCTAAAGGTGACACCGGCGCAACCGGAGCTCAGGGTGCTCAAGGTATCCAGGGTGAAACCGGCGCAACTGGCGCTACCGGCGCTCAGGGTGCTAAAGGCGACACCGGTGCCACTGGCGCAACGGGTGCTACAGGCGCAACCGGAGCTCAGGGCGCTCAAGGTATCCAGGGTGAAACCGGAGCCACAGGTGCTACCGGCGCAACTGGCGCTCAGGGTGCTAAAGGTGACACCGGCGCAACCGGAGCTCAGGGTGCTCAGGGTATCCAGGGTGAAACCGGAGCTACCGGCGCAACTGGCGCTACCGGCGCTCAGGGTGCTAAAGGCGATACCGGTGCCACTGGCGCAACGGGTGCTACAGGCGCAACCGGAGCTCAGGGTGCTCAAGGTATCCAGGGTGAAACCGGAGCCACAGGTGCTACCGGCGCAACTGGCGCTCAGGGTGCTAAAGGCGACACCGGGGCCACTGGCGCAACGGGTGCTACAGGCGCAACCGGAGCTCAGGGCGCTCAAGGTATCCAGGGTGAACAAGGCCCACAGGGTGAAAAAGGTCACACTGGAGCTCAGGGGCCACAAGGCGTTCAGGGTGTCCAAGGTGTTCAGGGCGTGCAGGGTATCCAGGGCGTCCAAGGCGTTCAGGGACCAGCAGGTTCGAGTTCATCGGGTGGCAAAAGCCCCGGCGCAATGCTCGATGGCGCATCGAGCCAGCAGACCGCTGGCGGCAGCAATGTCGTATCGATAATGTCCGGCGCTTCGTCCAGCCAGACAGGCAGCAGCGTGAGCTCGTCGCAGAGCGCAGGTCAGAGCGAAGCGGCTAGTGCGCCTCAATCGCCATTGAACTCGCTTATTGCGATGCTCATCCAGCTGCTCAACACGGCGAGCGGTGAAGACTCCAATAGCAATGCCAACGCTGGTGCTGCTGGTGGGTCGTCAGTTGGTGGTGCTGCTGGTGGGTCGTCAGTTGGTGGTGACGCTGGTGGTGCAGTAGCTGGTGGTGACGCCGGTGGTGCAGTAGCTGGTGGTGACGCCGGTGGTGCAGTAGCTGGTGGTGACGCCGGTGGTGCAGTAGCTGGTGGTGACGCCGGTGGTGCAACATCTGGTGGTGACGCCGGTGGTGCAACATCTGGTGCTGGCGCTGAAGGCCCTGCTGGTGGTGACGCCGCTGGTAGTACTCAGCAGACGGCAGCAATAGGCGAGATGCTTCAGCAGCTTTCGGGCTTGATCCAGCAGCTGACGCAGCTCCTTACCCAGATGACTGGTGGCGCATCTGACGCTGGCGGTGCCGCTGCAAATGACAACAGCGCAGCACAAACCAAAGTGGCATCTTCTTCGGATGCAGGCCTATACTAACGGATAGGCGCAACCTTCGAAGATTAATGATCTACAGATCATTGCTACAGAACTTGAAAGGGGCCTTCGGGCCCCTTTCTCTTTGCCCGCTTGCAGCCTAGAACCGGGGTAATAAAGGAGCGCGGCCATGAAACTCGCCACCTGGAATATCAACGGCATCAAGGCACGAATCGATTCTCTGCCTTTGTGGTTAAAACAAACGAACCCGGACGTGGTCGTGTTGCAGGAAATCAAATCAGTAGACGAAGCCGTGCAACGGGGGCCGCTCGAAGACGCGGGCTATAATGTCGAGACCCATGGACAGAAAGGTTTCAACGGCGTCGCGATTCTCTCAAAATCACCGCTCGAATCGGTAACGCGGGGTTTGCCCGGCGACGAAACAGACGAACAGGCCCGTTGGATCGAAGCAACGGTGACGGGCGATCATGGATCGCTGACCGTATGCGGCCTCTATCAACCGAACGGCAACCCCGTACCGGGGCCGAAATACGATTACAAACTGGGCTGGATGGAACGGATGGAGGCCCGCGCTTCCGCCCTCCTCGCACTGGAGGAACCAGTTGCGATGCTCGGCGATTATAACGTGATTCCCCAACCCGAAGATGTCCACGATCCAGCCGCATGGGGCGACGACGCACTCTACCGAATCGAAACCCGACGTCGTTTTCGCCTCCTGATGGCACAAGGATGGACCGACGCGATTCGCACTGTCGATCCGGTAGGGGAGCGGTATACCTTCTGGGATTATCAGGCGGGCGCATGGCCAAAAAACAAAGGAATCCGCATCGACCACATCCTGCTCAGCCCCCAGGCGGCAGACCGCATGGATAATGCAGGCATCGACCGCGATGTCAGGGATTGGGAGAAACCTTCAGACCATGTGCCGGTGTGGTGCACACTGGCTGTTTGACCTCAGCGGTTCGTCCGGCGATCCCCAAGAGCAAACCGCAAGGCTTCCTCGGCGGCCCGGAAGATGGCTTTGGACTTGTTCACCGTCTCCATACGTTCGGCTTCGGGATCGGAATCCCATACGACGCCGCCCCCCGCCTGAACGTACATCTTCCCGTCTTTCAGCACAGCGGTGCGCAACGCGATAGCGGTATCCATCTCGCCACCAGCGCCGAAATAACCGACGCCACCGGCATAGATACCGCGTTTCTCTCGTTCGAGTTCGTCGATAATCTCCATAGCGCGAATTTTCGGAGCACCCGAAACCGTACCTGCAGGTAAGCCTGCAAGCAGCGCATCCACCGCATCGATGTCATCACGGATCACGCCATCCACGTTCGAGACGATATGCATGACATGGCTATAGCGTTCGACAGTGAATTGCTCGTTTGGATCAACAGTGCCAATCCTTGCCACGCGGCCCACATCGTTGCGTCCAAGATCGAGCAGCATCAGGTGTTCGGCGCGCTCCTTGGGATCGGCCAGCAAATCCGCTTCCAGAGCATCGTCTTCCTTCGGAGATGCTCCACGCGGACGCGTGCCGGCAATGGGGCGGATAGTCACCACGTCGTCGCGCAGACGCACGAGAATTTCGGGGCTGGCCCCAACAATCTGAAACCCACCAAAATCGAAATAATACATATACGGCGAAGGGTTTGTGCGGCGAAGCGCCCGATACAGCGCAAAGGGCGGCAGGGTGAAAGGAACCGTCCAACGCTGCGAAGGAACGACCTGAAAGATATCACCTGCCTTGATGTACTCGCGGGCACGCTCGACGATGGCGTGATATTCTTCCGGCGTCGTATTTGAGACACCCTCCCCCGCCACGGCCCCCTCTGGCACTGCGATCTCGACGGGCAGCGCGCGATCAAGGTCATCAAGTGCATCCGCGAGCCGCTCGGCGGCACGGGCATAGGCGGCGCGGGCGCTGATACCTTGCTGCGGGCGCACCGGCGTAACGAGCGTGACGCTATCGCCAACATTATCCACAATGGCCACAAGAGTCGGGCGGATCAGCACCGCATCGGGAACACCGATCACATCCGGGTTCGGTTCGGGGAGTTTCTCGACATGGCGGATCATGTCATACCCCAGATACCCAAATAGACCAGCGGCCATGGGTGGCAGGTGCGCGGGTAGATCAATGGCGCATTCGGCCAACAGGGCGCGCAGGGAATCGAGAGGCGCATCGCCCTGCACCTCGAATGCCTCCGGGTCATAGCGGGCGGCACGGTTGATCTCGACGGTATTGCCCTGACACCGCCAGATCAAATCGGGTTTGCAGCCAATGACCGAATAACGGCCCCGCTTCTCGCCACCAGTGACGGATTCGAGAAGAAAGCTGTCCTTGCGGCCCTGGGCGAGCTTGAGAGTCAGGGAGACGGGCGTATCGACATCCGCCACCCGCCCGGCCCAAAGCACCGTCGCCGCGCCCGCATCATAGCGGGCGGCAAAGTCATCAAATGACGGCTCGATCATCTCGCACGTACCACCCGCACCAAAACAACAGCTTCACTGCTATTACGGTATCCCCGCTTGCAAGGGAATGACGGCGAAAGGGAGATTGCCGTCATCAGTATCGCTGCCCAAGATAGGCGAGGGTCTCATCAATAGCACCGGGATATACATGAAGCGGGTGTCGTGCGACGGCATCGCGTGAGAAAGTCTGTACGACATCGGTAGCAAACTGACTGGAGTAGCGTTCGGCGGTGGAATCGACCGCCGCCTGTTCAACTTCCGCATCGTTGGCGACAACTTCTTTCAGAGTACCAATAAGGTAGCCATCACCAGCCTCACCGCCAACAACTGCCCCTGGATCAGCCCGGAAAAGGCTTTGGACGATCTCGCTGGTCAGTGGAGAAATCTGGTCGGAGCGACGGACGGCAGGTGACGTCACCACGTCCTTTTCCTGCTCGGCGGCCACAGCGGCAAGGGTTGCTCCCTCTTCCAGTTGAGCGCGCATTTCCCCGGCCAGTTCGGCCATTGCTTCTGTCCGTTGTGCGTCTTTCCATGCGGCGATGACGTCATCCCTGACATCATCAAGCGGACGCAGGGCGGCGGGGGTAATGCCGTTCACCGAGAGTGCATAATAACCACCGCCATCGGCTTCCACGAGAACGGGTTCCACGCCCTCCTCCGCCTCAAAAGCGGCATTAAGAAAACCGGGAATAGCGGGCAGATCGGCAATTGTATCGCCTTTGGGGTCGCGTCCGGTGCTGTCGATGGCATCAACTGTTACGTAAAGTGCGGCGGTACGGTCAGCAACCTCTTCGAGGGTTGCCCCGCCTGCAATCTCGTCATCCATGGCGACGGATTCTTCGAGGATCGTATCGCGCGCCTCTGTCATCGCAAGGTCAAGGCGGATGGTCTCCCGCACATCCTCCAACGGCGTTACGGTTTCAAGGCGAACACTGCGAATATCAAGCAGGGTCCAGCCAAAGGCCGTTTTCACGGGACCAAAGACGCCTGGCTCAGTCGCCCCGAAGGCCGCATCATCCAGATCACCGGGTAATTCGCCACGCTGCACAGTACCGAGCGATACGTCCTGCTTGTTTGCGCCGCGCTCTTCAACGACACGGGCGAAAGCGGTGCCATCATCAATACGTTGCTTCGCGTCCTTCGCTTCATCCTCGCTATCGAAGAGAAGCTGGTCGAGGGTGCGTGTTTCAGGAAGAGTGAATTCCGCGATACGTGAACCGTAGGCCTCTACGATACGATCCTCGTTAATCTCGATGGATTCAGCCATGCTTTCAGGCGTCAGCACCACCCATGACAGCGAACGGTAGTCCGGGGCGCTGAAACGGTCTGCGTTTTCCTCGTGGAAAGCCGATATCTGCTCATCAGCCGGTTCGCCGGGGTCTTCAGCGTCGGATTTCGACAGGATGACATAATCGAGAATCCGCTGCTCGTTGCGGTGGCGGTGCAGAGCTTCGGCCAGCGCGCGGGGGGCGGAAGTACCTGCGCCCACAGCCTGCAACATTGCATCACGGGCAAGATCCTGCCGTACGCCATCTTCATATTCGCCGGGGGTCAGCCCTTCCCGCCGCAGTGCAGTCTCATAACTGAAGCGGTTGAAAGTGCCATCCGGCCCCATGAAGACAGGAGCCGTCTCAATGGCCTTTCGAATCGCGGCGGGCGGAGCAGAAAGACCAAGGGCTTCAGCTTCAGCGTTCAACGCCTTGCGCGTGGACAGGCGGGCAAGAACGATCTGGTCACGTCCGAGTTGCCGCGCCTCCGAGATGGAGATGGTACGACGCGCACGGCTCTGAAGCGACTGGATGTCATTGGAGAGCGCATTGGCAAATTCTTCGGTCGTCACCTCGCTTTCGCCCACAGTGGCGACGACAGTGGCGACACGGTTAGTGAAAACATCAGAGATTCCAAAGACCGCAAAACTGAGCACGAGAAGAGCGAGCAGACCTTTGGCGGTCCAGGAATTCACGGAGTTGCGAAGCGATTCCAGCATGAGATGGTATCCGGGAATACGCGCGGGAGATTGTCGCCGCGCAGGAAAACTGGCGCGCACAATAGGTATCCATCCCCATGCGCGCAAGATGACGATTCGCACGGCTGCGCGACAGGCGATGGCTTGCCGCAGGAACGCGCTTGGATTAGGTGAAAAGGAACGGGCGAAAGGGCGACCATGGCCGGGAAACGAATCGAAAAAAGCTGGACGTGGAATCTGAAGGCCTCACGCGGGGCACTTTGGCCACTTCTATCGGATACGGAGCGCATGAACGAGGCGCTGCGTCTGCCACGCTATCGTCTGCGCGAGACGATTGATGGCGATGGATTACACCGCCGCTACGGTGAGTATGACGATCAGGGATCGTTGATTCGATGGGAGGAACCCCCCTTCGAATGGGCCGAGGAACATTGGTGGCGATGGGATCGGCTTTACGAAACCGGCCCGTTGGAGCGGGCGCGGGGAACGCTGGTGCTGGAACCCGGTGCAAAGGGGGGAACAACGGCGAGTTACACCCTCTCGATGGAACCGCGCAGTACAGCCGGGTCAATCTTTGCCCGCACCGGGCATCTGCGCGATGCGGGGCGGGCCTTCGAACGGTTATTGAAGCTGGTTGATGCCCATGCGCGCAAACCACAGGGGGATTTTTACTCCAATCTCGCGGCCACGCGCGCGCCCTCCTCCCGGCGACGCAGCGCGGCCTTTCAGGTACCAGCGGACGTAGCCCCTGCAGATAAGGTATTGGCGCGACAGTTGCTCGACTGGCTGGCGGTGGCTTTCGCAAGCGATCTGCGCGAAATCCGGCCCAAACGGATCGCGCGAGCATTGGGGATCGGGCTTGGTGAAGCCCATACTGCATTGTTGGTCGGAACAGATATAGGTGCATTGGAGCAACGATTTCGGCTGATTTGCGGGGCGTGTCGCGCGGTAGTGCGTGAGGCAGGAGTACCACGCGACCTGCCCGGCTCGGCGGGATGCCCGCGTTGCGGGGTCGAAGCAGTGGTAGATTATGCGCGATCGGTGGAGGTGGTGTTCACGCCCCACACGGCGATCCGTGAACCATCGCTCATGGTGTCCTGCGCAAGCGGGCCGGGAGTATTTCCGCGCATTGCGTTCCAGCAAATTCTCGACCCCCATGAACGCCGCGAATTGTCCACAACCCTTCCCAAAGGGGGCCATGCGGTGCGGACTGCAGATGGGCAGACGCAATTGGACTTTGATGCCCCCGGTGGTGAGGGGGCGCTGGTGCGCGTTGGGGAAGACTGGATCGAGATACCGGAAACTGGCGAAAGTCTTGTGCTGGAGAATCATGGGGAGCGGGTCCAAACGGTCATCATCGAGCGAGCGGATTGGCCCCTTGAATCAACTTCGCTGGCGGAATGGATGACCTATCAGCGATGCCGGGAAGCAACAGCGGCGGGAACGCTCGACCTCGCTGAACCACAGGATGCCGGTACACTGTCACTGGTGATCATCTGCGCGCGAGGGCAAGACGAAGCAGGCGCCTGTCGCCGGATCGCGCTCGCCTATGATGGAGCGATAGTCGAGGATACAGGGGCCGGAACGCTGCTGGTCTTCCAGCATCCGGCCAAGGCGGTGAGGGCGATGGATGCGGCTTTGCAAACCCTTCCTGCTGCACGGATTGGTGCAGATTACGGGTCGCTCCGGTTGGTTGAGGGTGGCGGGTATACAGGCCAAGTGCGGGATCGGGTCGGTGATCTGGCCGGATTGGCACAGGAAGGTGTACCGAACCTCTCTGCGCCGTTTCAGGCTGCGCTAAGGGGATAACATCGAGTGCATCACCGCGCATTGGGTGCTTGGAATTGCGTACGGCATCTCTGCATTACACAGTAAAGCGCGAACACTTTACCTGATGTAATCGTGATTGGCGACGCAAGAAAATAAAACCACATCACCCTGTCATAGCGTGTACTGACGTCCCCTCTGATTTCAGGGTTCTCCTGATAGTGCCGCTTGATCTGGTTTTGGGGATTTACTTCTCCGTCCAAATAGACATTTACCTGATACGTGAAAGGCACTTCGATGGCATTGACGATTGGCTCAAAACCCCGCAGCTTGTTAGTTGCGGCGTTGGCGACGTTTTCTTTGTTCTGGTCTGATGCTTTACGGGCTCAGGAAACGAAACCATTACCAAGCTATGTGATCCAACAGTTCGGCACACCACCAGCGGTTCCCCAAGGTCCATTATCCAGAGAGCTACAGGCTGCTGTAAAAACCGCTTTTATCGACAGCATGACCCAGTCAACCTGGGGGCGCGATCAGGAGCTGGCCCTGAACACAATCCAGGAATCCAATGACCCAAGGCTCGCCTGGATCATTAGTGATTTGATGCGTTTCGTATCTTCCAACAGATTAAACCGGGTTCTCTCAGGTACAGCCTCGCAATTGCTGGGCAAACAACTGCCAAGTGGCAATCATTGGCAAACCCTGACAGATCATCTTATTGCATGGGACATTCCGGCTCCCCCACAATACTTGCAGGCAAAGCGCGCTATCTTCACAAATGTTGTACCCGGGTGGGACAAGATATTTGTTGAAGGCGACATTGACTGGCGGCTTGTCTCCTGGGGCGGCGTGCTTATTGATGATCGCCCTTATAATATGACGGATGAGTTGTGTAATTGCATCCCCGCAGCCGACAACCCCGAAGTAAGCAGTGCAGCGGCGGCCACATGGCTCAAAGACAGCGATATTGTCTTTGGCATTGAGGTAAACGGTGAATATCGGGCCTATCCACGACGCATTATGGAAGTGCGTGAAATGGTCAATGACACATTGGGTGGAAGAAACCTCGGCATCCCTTATTGCACCCTGTGCGGCGCGGCACAGGCATACTTTACCGATCAGTTACCGGCTGGCGTGCAACGACCTGTGCTTCGCACATCGGGGCTGTTAATCCGGTCCAACAAGGTAATGTATGACGTCAATACATTCTCGGTCTTTGACACGTTCCTTGGCAAGGCAGTAACAGGACCGCTGCATCAAAGGGGCCTGAAACTGAAACAAGCCAGTGTTGTCACGACCGATTGGGGTACGTGGAAAAGGGCGCACCCGCAGACAACGGTGCTGGTTGAGGCACTTGCACTCGGTCGCGATTTCGACTTCCGCAATGGCCGCGATGCCGGTGGCCCAATCTTCCCGGTAGGCGATGTCGATCCCCGTTTGCCCGTGCATGAAGACGTCATTGGCGTTGTTACAGCATCCGGCAGGCCGGTCGCGTTCCAGCGGAGCAAGGCGTTTGTCGCATTACAAAACGGCGGTCAAATCGCTTACGAGAATGTGCGGCTGAAGCTTGATGCCGGTGGGATCAAGGCCGTGGATGCAAATGGTAGTGATCTGGGCAGCCACCAGGCATTCTGGTTCGCCTGGTCACAGTTCCATCCCCGCACTGCACTCTGGTCGCAGTAATCAAAACGCCCTGCTGCTGGCTCAACGCTCCGGGATCAACCCCTTTGGCGCGAAGCGAAGAACCAGCAGCAGGATCGCGCCCATCGTCATCAGGCGCATATGGGCGGCGCTTTTCAACAGATGCTCACGCAGGGCGCTGTCTTCGGCGAGGCCGCTGGTGAGAGTATCCATCACCCATAACCCAATCGGTTCGGCCTCGACCCAGAAGAACCACACGACAAAACCACCCAGCACTGCGCCCCAGTTATTGCCGGACCCACCAACGATCACCATCACCCAGATGAGGAAGGTGAAGCGCAATGGCTGGTAGGAAGCCGGGGTAAACTGACCGTCCAGCGTGGTTAGCATGGCCCCCGCGATACCAAGGACCGCCGACCCAAGCACGAAAACCTGCAAATGCCGCGCGGTTACATCCTTGCCCATCGCCTCCGCCGCGACCTCATTATCGCGGATTGCCCGCATCATGCGGCCCCATGGTGATTTCAGCGCACGTTCGGAAAACCACAACACGATCAGCAGTACGGCAAGAAACAAACCCGCATAACACAGCTTCACCGCGACCGAAGCGACATCGACGATGGACATATTCCAGCGGTCAGCCAGTTCGATCAAACGGGGCGAGGTTTGCAGGTCCACCTCATAGGGAACGGGGCGTGGAAGGCCAGTGACGTTCTTTACCCCCCGCGTCAGCCAATCCTCGTTCTTGAGCATTGCGATGATGATCTCGGAAATGCCGAGCGTAGCGATAGCCAGATAATCCGACCGCAAACCCAGAGAGACCTTGCCAATAAGCCACGCGGCCCCGGCGGCAAAAATACCGCCAACGATCCATGAGAACAGGATCGGCAACCCAAGCCCCCCAAGAAAGCCCGTACGGGCAGAATCCACAGCTTCAATCGCCTCAACGGCAGGATCGAAGGCGCTACGCGCAAGGAACGCTCCGGCGATGAGGACGAGTGTGATGGTCAGGATACGCAATTTTCCGCGCATATGCCGGGCCAACAGCCAAACCACACCGGCAACGCCCAACGCGATGAGCAGGGCGAGAAGAATACCCCCTCCCCCGGCTTGCACCGCTTCGGTGACGGGGGGCAGGGAAACAACGATCCCCGCCATACCGCCCAGCGCGACAAACCCCATCACGCCAACATTCAGAAGGCCCGCATATCCCCACTGGATATTTACCCCCAGCGACAGGATCGCAGAGATGAGACACAGGTTTAGGATCGTGAAGGCAAGCGGCCAGCTTTGCACCATGCCAACCACCGCCAACAGACCGAACATGAGCACGAACAGCCCTGCCCCACGCCAGCCCATCAGAACGATTTCCCGGCAAACAGCCCGGTGGGCCTGACCAACAGAACAATCACGAGGATCGCGAAGGATACGGCGAATTTATAGTCCGTGGAGAGAAGTTGCATCAGGCTATCCGTCTCGTATCCCATATAGCCAAACACCTTGCGCCAGGCGAAGGTGACGGCGATCTCGGAAAAGGCGATCACGAAACCACCCGCAATCGCGCCAACCGGCGAGCCGAGACCACCAACAATCGCGGCGGCAAAGATGGGCAACAGGATTTGCAGGTAGGTGAAGGGCTTGAAGCTCTTGTCGAGGCCATAGAGCGTGCCCGCAATCGTGGCCAGTGCCGCCGTGATAATCCACGCGATCATCACCACACGATCAGGGTCGATACCTGACAGCAACGCGAGGTCTTCATTATCGGAATAGGCGCGCATCGACTTGCCCGCGCGGGTGCGGTTCAGGAACCAGAACAACGCAATGACGAGGATGATCGTCACAATCACAGTAATGCCTTGCGTCGTCTTGATGGCCAACCCTTCGTTCAGGCCGGTCATCTGCTTGAATTCGCGGGCCTTGATGATGAAACGCGACCCATCCGAGAATTGCTGGTCATTCGGGCCGATAATAAAGCGGATCAGGCCGTTATAGATGAACATCACCCCGATGGAGGCGATGAGGTAGATCACCGGAGTCGAACGCTGACGGCGATAAAATCTGTAGACATAACGATCCGTCAGCAACAGCAAGCCAATAGCTGCAAGGATACCAACCGGCAGGGCAAGCAACGCAGTGGGCAACGGGCCAAGGGAAACGCCAAGGGATTGCAGCCCCCATGTGGCGAGTATGACCACCATGGTCCCGAACGCCATCGTTTCGCCGTGCGCGAAGTTCGAGAACCGCAGGATACCGTAGATCAGCGTGATCCCCAATGCGCCCAAGGCCAATTGACACCCATAGGTGACACCCGGAACGATCAGGTAATTGCCGAGCAGGGCAAGGGCATTGAGGGCTTCCATATCGGCGTTTATTCCTCGCCCACCTTGCAAGTGCCCAGATAGGAAATCACTATCGGCCCTTCGGTCAGGTGCACGGTATAACGCGCATCACCACCCATGGAGCGGGTCAGCATGTGGATCGCGCCTTCGCCTGTGGCGGTCAGGGTGCTGTGGGTTTTTCCGTCCCCCGCTATGGCAGTTACATGCAGGGTTTCGGATATAGTCTCCAGGGTCGGCAACCCGTGGTCATTATGGGCGACCGTCATCTCCAAATCAGTTTCCGCGCAGGCTTCACCATCGAAACATTCGGTGGTGAAGGTGCATTCCATGGCATGGGCAGCGGTCGCCATGCAGACCATGAAGGCGGCGGTTGAGAGTGTTCGCATGGATTGTCCTTATCCTCCCAAAAAGGCGCGGCGGACTTCGGGGTCGGCCAACAGAGTTGCCCCGGTGTCCGTATATCGGTTGCGGCCCTGCACCAGCACATAGCCTTTATCCGCGATATTCAGGGCTTGCTTGGCGTTCTGTTCGACCATCAGGATGGCGATGCCGGTACGGGCGATTTCGATGATGCGATCAAAAAGTTCGTCCATCACGATGGGCGAGACCCCGGCGGTTGGCTCGTCGAGCATCAGCACGGAGGGCCGGGTCATCAGGGCGCGGCCCACGGCAACTTGCTGGCGCTGTCCCCCCGAAAGCTCTCCGGCGGGTTGGCGGCGTTTTTCTTTCAGGATGGGGAACAGCTCAAAAACCTGCTCCATGGTTTGGGCAATGTCGTCCTCGCGAATGAACGCCCCCATCTCCAGATTTTCCTGCACAGACATGGAGGGGAAAACATTGCCGGTTTGGGGTACGAAGCCCATGCCCTTTCGCACGCGCTCCTGCGGGGCGAGCGCCGTGATGTCTTCGCCATCCATGGTGACACTGCCCTCGCGGAGAGTCAGCATCCCGAAGATGGCTTTCATGGCCGTGGATTTGCCTGCGCCATTGGGGCCAACAACCACCGCGATCTCACCCCGTTCCACGCCGATGGTGCAATCATGCAGGATATCGGCTGCGCCATAGCCGCCGGTCATGGATTGGCCGAGAAGGAAGGTCATGCGCGCCACCACGGTGTCATCACGCCGTCGCCTTGTTCTTGAGGCCGGTTCCCAGATACGCCTCAATGACTGCCTCGTTCGACTGCACTTCCGCCGCCGTGCCTTCGGCCAGAACCGTGCCTTCGGCCATGACGATCACGGGGTCGCAGAGGCGTGTGATGAATTCCATGTCATGTTCAATCATACAGAATGTATAGCCACGCTCGCGGTTGAGGCGAAGGATGGCATCGCCAATGGTGGCCAGCAGGGTGCGGTTCACGCCCGCGCCAACTTCATCCAGAAACACGATCTTGGCGTCCACCATCATGGTGCGGCCCAGTTCGAGCAGCTTTTTCTGCCCCCCCGACAGGTTGCCCGCGAATTCATCCGCGACTCGGCCGATTTCGAGAAACTCGATCACCTCATTGGCTTTGGCGCGGACTTCTTCTTCGCGTTCGCGGACGGCAGTGGGGTAAAACCATGCGTTCCACAGCGTTTCGCCGGGTTGTCCGGGGGGAACCATCATCAGATTATCGCGCACTGAAAGCGACGGGAACTCATGGGCAATCTGAAAGGTGCGGAGCATCCCCTTATCGAATAATTCATGGGGCGGCAGGCCGGTAATGTCTTCGCCATCCAGCAACACGCGGCCCGATGTGGGGCGATAGACGCCCGCGATGACATTGAACAGGGTCGTCTTTCCCGCGCCATTGGGGCCAATCAGGCCCGTGATAGAGCCGCCTTCAATGGTCAGGGATGCCCCGTCCACGGCCCGGATGCCGCCGAAATGCTTGTGCAGGTTTTCGACGGTTATCATGGCGCAATGCTTTCGCTGCCCCGGATGCTACGCAGGGCGAAGTACATCCGGGGCAGCGCCTCTTTCATCAGCGGAACTTCGCGGTGGTGTTCTCGCCATCCTTGACGAGAATTTCGCGGTAATTGCCCGCGCTTTCGCCCCCGCGCACCAGTTCGACAGCGGTTGCACCGACGTAATCGACCTCGCCGCCATCAGCGAGGATTTTGAGTGCCTTGCCGAGTTCACCGGGCAGGATTTCCTCACCGGGCGCATTGGCGACATCGAATACATGATCGCGGAACACCTTGGAATCCGTCGATTTGGCCGCTTGCATCGCCAGCAGGATCAGCGCGGCGGCGTCATAGCTTTCCGCCGAGAAGGCATCGGGAGAGATACCCGCATCCCTGGCCATCTTGTCGAAAATATCCGCGCCTTCGCTATCCGTGCCGGGGACTGTACCGTAGGAGCCATCGAGGTCGGAACCGATGGCCTTGGGCAATGCATCGCCGATCATGCCATCGGGCAGGACAAAGGTATCAAAGGCTCCGGTATCGAGCGCCCCCTGAATGATGCCCTTGCCGCCCTGATCCAGATACCCGGCCACGACCAGCACATCGCCGCCCGCCTGTGCCAGCGCGCCGACTTCCGCCGTATAATCGCCTTTGCCGTCTTCATGGGCGGCAGAGATTGTCACCTTGCCGCCGCGCCCCGTGAAGTTGGCTTCGATGCTTTCGGCCAGACCCTTGCCATAATCGTTATTGGTGAAGGTGATCGCGATTTCCTTCACGCCCTTGTCTTCAAGGATGTCGGCCAGCACCGCGCCCTGCCGCGCATCGGACGGAGCCGTACGGAAGAACAGGTCGTCATCTTCCATGTCGGACAGGGCCGGAGAGGTAGCCGAGGGCGAGATCATCACGACGCCATTGGCCATGGCGACATTTTGCAGGATGGCCGTGGTGACACCGGAGCAATCCGCGCCGACAATGGCATGGACTTTCTCGGAGGTGACGAGCCGTTCGGCGGCGGCGGTGGCGGCGGCGCTGTCCACACAGGTTGAATCGCCGCGCACGGGCGTCACGGTCGCTCCACCCATCAGCGCGCCGCTTTCACTGACTTCGCTCATCGCCAGTTCGGCGCTTTCGGCCATGGCGGGAGTGAGGGATTCGATGGGGCCGGTAAAGCCAAGAATCACGCCGAGCTTCACGTCTTCGGCCATGGCGGGCGATACGAGCATCGTCGTAGTGGCCAGCGCAAGAAGCGTCTTTTTCATGGGTCGTTTCCTTTTCCTGTCCCGATATGCGTCTTTGCGCGCATGGATCAGAACACAGAAAGGAATGGGATGAGGGCGATGTCAACGGCTTATCGGATTTGCGGGTTAGAGTAATCGGCGATCAGGTTGAGCCAAAGAGTGTCAGGAAATGCGCGGCTCCTGGCGCATTTCCTGACCCATCTTGATCGCCGAATACTTTAGATGCTTCCAGCGCCCCGCACGTTGGCAACAAGAAAATCGACGGTTGCCCGCACGCGTGACGAGAGGTGACGGGTTGGCGGATAGACGGCATAGGCGCTGTAATCCACCCAATTCGTGCCTTGCATAATTCGCCGTAATCTACCTGCACGCACATCCGGGATGGCGGCAAAATCGGGGATGTTGATGATGCCTAATCCGTCCCGTGCCGCCGAGAGCAAAACCCGATCATCATTAGAAATCATCCGGTTGCGGATAGCCGCATTCTGAAGCGCGCCATTCTCGTCGGTCCATAGCCAGTCGGTAATCGTAACGCCGGAGCGGTGGAGCAGCCCATTATGGTTGGCGAGGTCGGCAATTGTCTGCGGCTCACCATGAGTAGCAAGATAATCAGGGCTGGCGCACACGTAGATCGCGACATCGGAAAGACGCCGCACGATCAGCCTGCTATCTGGTAATCGACCGATGCGAATGGCCAGATCATATCCTTCTTCGACGAAGTTGACATGCCGATCCATAAGGTCGAGGTCGATGACGAGTTTATCGTGATCCGCGATGAACGCGTTCAGGGCGGGGGCGATGAATTCCTGTCCAAAATGTACGGGCGCAGAAATACGCAGGCTTCCTGACAACGACGATTGACCGTCGGCCAATACCGCCTCGGCTTCCTCCAGATCTGTGAGAATTTGCTTGCTACGCTCAAAGAAGACCTGCCCCTCATTGGTAATCCGTTGGGTACGCGTTGTTCGGGCAATAAGCTCGACCCCAAGCCGTTCTTCCAATGTTTTGAGGCGGCGGCTGACGACTGATTTTGACAAATTCAACCGATCTGCCGCCGCGCTTATGCCGCCGGTTTCGATAATGGTGACAAAATTTGTGAGGTCTTCAAATCTATCCATTGTTGCTGAATATCAAACAATCTTTTCTCCAGAAAAGCATTTCATGTGCATTTCGCAACAAATAAGGTTTTCTTGAGTTTCGATTCACGCGGACCCGTTTTTATGAGCCTCCTTAACACCAAGCGGACTTTCGGCTGGGTTGCCCGTGCCTTGCACTGGATCGTTGCTGTGGCCACGATTGGTTTGTTTTTGCTCGCGATTTGGTATCGATCCCTTGATTATGGCCACCCTTGGTATACGGCTGCGCCGGAACTGCACATCTCAATCGGGTTTGCGCTTATCCTCGTCATTCTGTTCAGGCTCATCTGGCTTTTGTTCAATGTAAAACCTGAGCATCTGGGGCATAACGCCGTCATAAACCGGATGGCGGGCCTGATGCATTGGGCGCTGCATCTTTTGCTGATTGCGCTGGTAATTACGGGTTATCTCTACGCTACCGCTGATGGTCGCTCGGCTTCGGTGTTCGGAGTTATCGAGATTCCGGCACTCCCAGGCGCGAAGAGCCTGAAGGGAACGATCGGATGGCTGCATGAGTATTTGTCGTATGGCATCATCATCTTCGCTAGCGTTCATGGATTTGCCGCATTGAAACACCATTTCGTTGATCGCGACGACACACTGCGCCGTATGGTCAGTGGCGGTCGAACACCTCTTACTGAGCACGACCAACAGGAGACTACCCAATGACAATGACCCTTCGCCCTCTCGCCATGGGTATCGCCCTCGTGATGGGCATGACCAGCGCTGTTCAGGCTGACGACTATGCTATCGACGTCAAGGGAGCGCACGCTTCGATCAACTTCACCGCCAATCATCTTGGTTTCTCGTTTGTAACGGGGCGCTTTGATGATTTCGACGGTAGCTTCACGTTCGATCCTGAAAATCCCGAAGCATCCAGCGTTTCGGTAGAGATTGACACTGGAAGTGTGAACTCAAACCATGAAGCTCGTGACAAACACCTTCGCAATGATGACTTTTTGAATGTTGATGCTCACCCAAAAGCAACGTTCGAGAGCACTAAAGTCGAAGTCACTGGCGAGAAAACCGCGAAAATCACCGGCGATTTCACGTTGAACGGTGTTACTAATCCCCTGACTCTCGATGTTGAATATATCGGCGGTGGAGATGACCCCTGGGGCAATTACCGTCAGGGTTTCGTCGGAACGACATCGATAGACGTCAGCGATTACAATTTCAAAAAAGATTACGGCAATATTGATCTGACGCTCCACGTCGAAGGTATTCGCAAGTAATCCTGCTTGGTATTTAAGGGGGGCGGCGCTGGCTGTTCCCCCTTATCCAACTGTTACGACGGCATCCCCCAAAACTTCCATCCTCGGTACGACACCCAGGCCCGGCGCATCCGCTGCGGCCATGGTTCCGTCAGTAATCTCCGGCCCTCCATCAGCGATTATCAAGTCGGTGTATTCGTGAAATGCTGACGATTGCGAGTGGAAATCTTCCGGCGTCGAATGCGCCAGATGGGCAATCGCAGCGGTGGCGATTTCGCCGCCCCATGCGTCCTCGATGGTCATATAGAGGCCAAATTCGATGCAAAGATCTCGGAAACGGCGCGCTTTCGTCAAACCACCCAGCCGGTTGATCTTGACGTTGACCTGATCCATCGCGTTATCGGCCCGGCCCCGCATCAGCATGTCGATACTGTCCATACATTCATCAAGGATCATCGGTTGATCGCAATGCCGACGGATCGACAGGCATTCCTCATAGGTCAGGCAGGGTTGCTCCATGTAGTAATCCATGCCCTGCGTTGCCCCCACGACCCGCATTGCCTCGTGCATTTTCCATGTCGTATTGGCGTCTGCCGCGAAAACCTCGCCTTCCTGGCGCGCGCCCAGGATGGCATGAATACGCTGAATATCCTCCCCTGCATCGCCGCCAACCTTGATCTGGTAACGCCGAAAACCCTCGTCCTGATATTGTTTCAGCCGCTCGACCATCGCGTCGGGGTCTTGACGTGACAACACCTTGAACAGTTTCACACGCGGGTTCCGCATTCCGCCGAGCAGCATGTAGCAAGGCAATCCTAAGGACTTGCCCAAAATATCCCAGAATGCCATGTCGAGGGCCGACTTGATATAGGGATGCCCCCGCAGGTTTCGGTCCATCAGATCATACATCGCATCCGTCTGGCGCGGGTCGGCCCCAAGCAAGGCTGGCCCCAGCGTCTCGATCCCCGAACGCACGCCTTGCGCATAGGCGGGCAGGTAGGCGGGACCGAGAGGACAGCTTTCACCGACCCCTGTGATTCCCGCGTCCGTCTCCACCAGAACCACCGTACTGTCAAAGGCGGCGAAGGATTGCCCACCCCAGCTATACGCCCCTTCCTTCATCGGCAAATCGACCTGATAAACGGAAATTTTCGTGATCTTCATGCTCTGCTCCCTGCCTGCCTGCCTGTGCAGTGTTGTCGTCAGTCACCCGCAATTGTCAAAGTCCCTCTGCGTCATGTGCCTGTCGCAAACGGACATGCGCGAATGTGGCGGATCTCTAGCCTCCTCTCCATGATTGTACATTCCCACCGCAAGGCCTTGTCCTACCAACCGCCTCCCGTCGCTTTCTGATCCATTTTTCCACTAATCAGGAGACGACCAATGATCAAGCGGCCCAATATCGTACTCGTCATGGCGGATCAGCTTGCTCCGCATTTCACCGGCACTTACGGCCACCCCCTTGTGCAAACGCCGAATATTGATGCGTTGGCGGCGCGGGGGATGCGCTTTGATGCGGCCTATTGCAATGCGCCGCTCTGCGCGCCCAGCCGGTTCAGCTTTATGTCCGGCCAGCATGTTACGCGCATTGCTGCCTATGATAATGCGAGCGAGTTTCCCGCCACCGTGCCGACCTTCGCGCATTATCTGCGGATGATGGGGTATCGTACCTGTCTCAGCGGCAAGATGCATTTCGTCGGCCCGGACCAGCTTCATGGTTTTGAGGAGCGCCTGACGACTGATATTTACCCCTCCGATCACGCCTGGACGCCCGATTGGGAGATGCCGGATGAACGGATCGACAAGTGGTATCACAATATGGATGCCGTTCGCGAAGCAGGCATGGCGGCGACCACCTTTCAGATCGAATATGATGAGGAAACCGCGTTTTACGCGCGGCGGAAGATATTTGAATACAAGATGAACGACGTTGAGCCATTCTGTATGGTCGTCAGCTTTATCCACCCACATGACCCCTATGTTGCACGGCCCGAATGGTGGAATCTCTACGACCATGACGCCATCGACATGCCGTCTTCGCCGGAAGCCACAGACCCTCATTCGCAACGGGTGATGAAGGGGATCGAGGCAGGGGATGCCTCAGTGACAGACGAAGAAATCCGCAACGCCCGTCACGCCTATTACGCCAATGTTTCCTATTTCGATTCCAATGTTGGCAAGGTCGTGCAGGCATTGGAAGAAAGCGATCAACTCGATAATACGGTTGTCGTCGTGACTGCCGACCATGGTGATATGCTTGGTGAGCGGGGGTTGTGGTACAAGATGACGTGGTTTGAGCATTCCGCGCGTGTGCCGCTCGTCATGGCAGGGCCGGGAATAGGGCAGGGCAGTGCGGATGCTCCCTGTTCGCTCGTCGATATCCTTCCCACTTTCATGGACATCGCCGCACAGGGGGGCAACGCGCCTGAGCCGGGAATGCCGCTTGATGGGCGCTCCCTGCTACCCGAAGCACGAGGCGAAGCCGCGCCCGAAGGGGCGGAGGCCATCGGTGAATATTGCGCCGAAATGGCCCCTGCGCATCCCGTGATGATGATCCGGCGGGGACGGTGGAAATACATTCATTGCGATGTGGACCCGGCGCAGCTTTTTGATGTTGAAGCCGACCCGATGGAGCTGACCAATCTCGCTAATGACCCGGCCCATGCTGATACCGCCCGTGATTTCGCGGCAGAGGCGGCACAGCGTTGGGATTCGGCGGTGATCAGCAAGAACGTCATCGCCACACAAAAGCAACGCCGCGCGATCCATACCGCCATGGAAGCGGGTATCTGGACCGCATGGGATTACCAACCCCCGCGCGATGCCAGCACCGAATATGTTCGTAATACTGTCTCGTGGGATGATGTTCTCCACCGGATGCAATACCCACCACCCGGATCTTCCTGAACTCTGGACGGGAAGCCAGGGGCATCGTTAAGTTACCCGGATCGTAATTGAGCCGGATCGTAATTGAGGATGCCCGCCATGCCCAAATCCGTCATCATCACCTGCGCACCCACGGGCGGCATCCATACCCCCACGATGTCGCCTCATCTGCCCATCACCCCAGACGAAATCGCCACGGCCAGTATCGAGGCGGCGGAGGCTGGGGCGTCGATTATCCACTTGCACGCCCGCGACCCGCAGACCGGCAAGCCTGATCCCCGCCCCGAAACTTTCATGCAGTTCCTGCCCCGCATCAAACAGAGCGTTGATGCCGTCGTGAATGTTTCCACCGGCGCTGGCCTTGGCATGACCATGGACGAACGCCTCGCGGCGGCAACGGGAGCCTCGCCCGAAATGGCATCGCTCAACATGGGCAGCATGAATTTCGGCATCTTTCCGCTATTGGAGAAATATTCCGGGTGGCAACATGATTGGGAACCGGAGTTTCTCGGCATGACCAGGGATTTCATCTTCCCCAATACCTTCGCGACCATCGAATACGCCCTAAAAAATCTCGGTGAAAAGCACGGCACAAAATTCGAGTTCGAATGTTACGATCTTGGCCATCTCTACAATCTGAAATGGTTCGTGGATAAAGGCCTGATAAAGCCACCGTTCTTTATCCAGATGGTATTCGGAATTCTGGGCGGCATGGGCGCAGAGCTTGATCATCTTGTCCATCTTCACCGCACTGCCGACCGTCTGTTCGGGGCAGAAAACTATGAATGGTCCGTTCTGGCGGCTGGCAAGGCGCAGATGCCCTTTGCTACCCAGAGCGCCATGCTCGGCGGCAATCTGCGCGTTGGGCTGGAGGACAGCCTCTATATCGGCAAGGGCGAACTTGCGACTTCCAACGCCCAGCAGGTTACTCGTATCCGGCAGATCGTCGAAAATCTAGGCATGACCGTGGCAACTCCTGCTGAAGCACGGGAACGGCTAGCGCTCAAGGGCGGGGATGCGGTGGGCTTCTGAAGCACGGTTTTTCTTTGCCTCGCGCGACAGCATGTGTAGCGTCCGTCGCAATGGGACAGATAGACGACATCGCGAAAACACGGCGCACTGTGAAGTTGCTGCCCGATCAATCGCTGGCCGGGCCGGGGCTGTCGCGGGAAACTGTGGAGGCACTGTTGGAAACGGCGGGATTCGCGCCATTCCATCGTGCTTGCGCTCCGGCACGGTGCGGGGATGGGGCCGTCGAACCATGGCGCGTCCATGCGCTTGACAAGGCGGGGTGCGTCGCGTTGATCCCGCGTCTTGGCGATCTGCCGAAAACCCCCGGAAAAATCGTCAATATGCTCGCTGCCGCAGATGCGCTGTTGCTGGTGACATGGTTGCCGGAGGAAGGCAGGGAATGGAGCGCCTCTGACCTGAATATGGAGCATATCGCCGCCACTGGCGCGATGATCCAGACGTTGCTCCTCGCCGCGACGGAACAGGGAATCGGGAATTACTGGTCCAGTGGCGGTGTGCTTGCCCGTGAAGCCTTTGACGTGCTCGGCATCGGCACCGAAGAAGTGCTGCTTGGCGCGATCTTCCTGTGGCCTGATGCGCCCGACGGGGTGGAGGCCAAACCCGGAAAATTGCGCGGACAGCGAAGCGCACCCGCACACTGGACCCGATGGATCGAGGTTCCGGTATCGTGATCCGCATCGCCCCCGAAACGGAGGCGGATGGATGGGAGATCGAATACCTTCTCGACACCGCCTTCACGCCGGGGCGTACTGCCCTTTCTTCCTATCGTCTGCGCGAGGGGGTCGAGCCGGTTGCGGCACTGTGTCTGACTGCGCGCGATGATGATTCAGGGGCGTCGCTGGCCGGATGCATCCGCTTTTGGCCCATAAAAGCGGGGGGGCGTCGGGTACTTCTTCTTGGCCCCGTGGCGATCCATCCGACGCGACAGGGTGAGGGAATTGGTGCGCGGCTTATTCTTGAAAGCCTGGACCGTGCGAAATCGGAGGGTTGGAACGCCTGTATCCTTGTCGGGGATGAGCCGTATTATCGCCGCTTCGGATTCGCCAAATCAGAAGTTTTGCGTTTCCCGCCACCAACCAATCCCAATCGGGTATTAGCGAAGGCATTGCAAGCCGACGGATTGGATGGCATCGAAGGCGAGGTGACACGATGGGTAGAATCATAACGAACTGCCCTATAGTCACACTCCCGGCGCGGGCGTAGTCCAACGGTAGAGACAGAGGACTTAAAATCCTTCCAGTGTGGGTTCGAATCCCACCGCCCGCACCACGATTTCAATGAATTAGCTGGTTAGCCAATTGTAGCGCGCCACTGTAGCGCGCCACGTAACTTGATGTAGCGCGCCACGTAACTTGATCCACGACGACACGTATTTTGATTGTTGGCTGTCACTTAAATCTGACCCGGTGATGAAGGAGATTGTCACTGAGAATTGACCCATGTGCACACGGGTCCCTGACGGAATTTGTCGGGGAGCATTGGAGTGATAGACATGGGATTTCTGAGTATTATTCGCCGTT
>CALFFK010000014.1 GCA_937957975.1 uncultured Neomegalonema sp. | reverse complement strand
GCTGCGCTTGGCCGGGGCGACACGGTGCATGCTGGCAGCGCTGCGGCTGACGGCCGTGACAAAAGCTGCCGCACCATGCCTGCCCACCTTTGCCGGGGCAGGAAAAATGGCGGTTTGCGGCGGGTTGTGGATTGACTTTCCTTTGATCGCGGCGTTATACAGCCTCTGCTCAGTGAAATGGGGCCAGTAGGCTCCGTGCATTGTGCTGTCTCCAGACCTCCAACCATCCAGCATTGCTGCCGGTTTTTCCGCAGGGCTGGCTGTTCCCGAAGAGAAGACACTCCGGCATGGGCCAGGTGGCCTGCGGCGTGGTTTTGACCGGCGGGAGGGGATCCGGAGATACGGCAACAGAACGAAAAAAAGGACGTGCAAGACATGTTCGCAGTGATCAAGACCGGCGGTAAGCAGTACACCGTCGCACAGGACGACCTCCTGAAGGTCGAAAAGCTCGACGCCGAAGCTGGCGCCACCGTGACCTTTGAAGAGGTCCTGATGGTCGGCAATGGCGAAGAAACCACCGTTGGCGCGCCGCTCGTGGCTGGCGCCACCGTGACTGCGGAAGTGGTCGACCAGGCCCGCACCCGCAAGATCATCATTTTCAAGAAGCGCCGCCGTCAGAATTCCCGGCGCCGCAACGGTCACCGTCAGTCGTATACGCTGGTCAAGGTGACGGCCATCTCCACCGGCGACGCAAAGCCGGCGAAGAAGACCACCAAGAAGGCAAAGGCTGAGGAAGCTGCTGGCGAGTAATCGCCGCCACCTCAGCGCAACTTGAACAGCGAAAGACGAGGAGTTTCGTCATGGCACACAAAAAAGCAGGCGGTTCATCCCGCAACGGCCGCGATTCCGCCGGTCGGCGTCTTGGCATCAAAAAGTTCGGCGGCGAGCTGGTTATCCCCGGTAACATCATTTGCCGCCAGCGCGGAACGAAATGGTATCCTGGCGTGAATGTGGGCATGGGCAAGGATCACACGATCTTCACCAAGGTCACAGGCAATGTACGCTTCCACAAAGGCATCAAGGGCCGGACCTTCATCTCTGTTGATGAGGTCAAAGCCGCCGAATAAGGCGTTTCACAAAGACGGTAATATTGGAAGGGATCGCTATGGCGGTCCCTTTTTTCGTGTTTACCGCACAGTCAACCAATGACCTTGAAGGACCGACTGTTCTTGCGATCCGGGAAGAAGATCAATCTCCGGGACCACCGGCATTATAGAGTATTCGGCGATCAGGATGGATCAGGAATTACGCCAGGAGCCGCGCATTTCCTGACATCCTTTGGCTTGACCTGATCGCGGATGACTCTAACGCAAAACGGCCCACCGTTTCCGGCGGGCCGTTGCAACTCTACAAAAAGTGATCTTATCAGATCGCCATCTGCTGTGGGCGCATGTCGGACTTGTCGATACCCGCAACGCTGACAGGTTTCTTCATCGCATCGCGACGGAATGGTTCGCCCAGTTCCTGGTTCAGGACACATTCGATGAAGGTGTTCACACCATCCTCCATCTGCTCCTTTACAGCCAGACGCAGGGCATTGGTCAATTCTTCCATACCCGTGACCTGCACACCTTTGAGGCCGCAGCCTTCGGCGATCTTTGCGTATTCAACGCCAAGGTTCAGTTCGGTACCAACGAAATTGTCATTGAACCACAGGGTCGAGTTCCGCTTTTCCGCGCCCCACTGGTAGTTGCGGAAAATGACCATCGTGATCGCAGGCCAGTCATTACGGCCACAGGCTGTCATCTCATTCATCGAGATGCCGAATGCCCCGTCACCGGCAAAGCCAATGACCGGAAGATCAGGACGACCGATCTTTGCGCCAAGGATAGCGGGCAGACCATAGCCACAGGGACCGAACAGGCCCGGTGACAGATAGCGACGGCCACTCTCGAAGGTCGGATAGGCGTTACCGATGGCGCAGTTGTTGCCGATGTCGGTCGAGATGATCGCGTTATCAGGCATCGCCGCCTGAATAGCGCGCCATGCCATGCGGGGCGACATACGCTTGGGTTGATCGGCGCGGGCGCGTTCGTTCCAACTGGTGCCGGGATCATCATCCTCGTGGTCCATGGACGACAATTCCTGCGCCCAGCGCGATTTCGTGTCAGCGACGAGGTTTTTACGATCCGCACGACCTGCATCACCTGCCGCCGGGGTCAGCTTGGCGAGGATCTGCTCGGCCACGGCCTTCGCATCACCCTGAATACCCACCGCGACCTTTTTGGTCAGGCCAATGCGGTCAGAGTTGATGTCAACCTGAATGATCTTCGCGTCTTTTGGCCAGTAATCAATGCCGTAGCCCGGAAGAGTCGAGAACGGATTGAGGCGTGTACCAAGCGCGAGGATAACATCAGCCTTGGCGACCAGTTCCATGGCCGCTTTCGAACCGTTATAGCCCAGCGGACCAACCGAGAGCGGGTGCGAGCCGGGGAAGGCATCATTATGCTGGTAGTTGCACGCGACCGGAGCGTCGAGTTTTTCAGCGAGGTCTTTGGAAGCGTCGATTGCGCCGCCGATGATGACACCTGCACCATTCAGAATCATCGGGAATTTCGCGCCGGACAGCAGTTTGGCCGCTTCGGCAATCGCCTGCTCACCGCCGCGCGGGCGCTCAAGGCGCACGATCTGGGGCAGTTCAATGTCTATCACCTGCGTCCAGTAATCGCGGGGGACGTTGATCTGTGCCGGGGCGCAGCCGCGCCATGCCTTTTCGATGACGCGGTTCAGAACTTCGGCCATACGCGATGGATCGCGGACTTCTTCCTGATAGCAGACCATATCTTCAAACAGTTTCATCTGTTCGATTTCCTGGAAACCGCCCTGACCAATGGTCTTGTTGGCCGCCTGTGGCGTGACCAACAGCATGGGGGTGTGATTCCAGTAAGCGGTTTTGATCGGCGTTACAAAGTTGGTGATGCCGGGGCCGTTCTGGGCGATGGCCATTGCCATCTTGCCGGTCGAACGGGTGTAGCCGTCGGCGATCATGCCCGCATTCGTTTCGTGGGCGCAATCCCAGAACTTGATGCCCGCAGCGGGGAACAGATCGGAAATCGGCATCATGGCCGAGCCGATAATCCCGAAAGCGTGTTCAATTCCGTGCATCTGGAGGACTTTTACAAAGGCCTCTTCGGTCGTCATTTTCATCGGTATACCCCTCGACGCCCATGGGCGCGCTCATTGCAGACAAGACGAAAGCTCCGGCTAACCGGAGGTTTGATCCTCATTAACTCAACCTATCAGGAAAAACGATACTTAAATTATCAATTTTCCCACACAATACTATTTCACTCGTTTATCAGCGACTCGCATAGCGCCAATCGGAATTGCTTTTGGTGCCAGTTACGTTCCAGTAGTAGCCCTGCGACCTTCGGTCCGGGGTCTTGAAACCGGACTCTCCCTGTGCTTGAAAATGAAACATCAGCATCGGATATTTCAATACGTTGGCAGTGTACAAAAAACTATCGCGTTTCCCAAACAACGAATCCGACTGCGGGAGAAACACCCATGGCAGCCATGAGCACGCTACACATACCCACCCCTGAATCCGCGACAGCCTTACTGTCACGCTATTTCGCTGAAGAAGGGTTGAGTGGGGAAAGTCTGCTGCGGGCTGTTGATCTGATCCAGCAGCGCACCGAAGTCTTTCTGGATGACGCGCTGGCCGAGGTCCGGGAGACCGCTGATTTCGAATCGGCCTGTACCGCCGGGTGCGGCTATTGCTGTCATACATTGGTCAGCGTATCGCCGCCCGAAGCATTCTACGTTGCCCAGCATCTGGAAACGGCATTCGAGCCTGAAGCGCGCGAAACATTGAAGGCGCGGGTTCTAGCCTATGCGAAGCGGACGAAGGGTATGGATGGGGGGCAGCGATACGTGTTGCGCGAAGCCTGTCCATTCCTGCGCGATGAGGATTGGTATTGCGGCCTGCATACCGCGCGCCCCCTCGTCTGCCGCGCCATGCATTCGGGATCATTGCCCTCTTGCAAGAAGGCCTTTGAGACGCGCGACGCAACCGTTCCCACCAATACCATGGCGGTGTTTTTCGAGAATACGAAGGCGTATATGTCTGCCTATGTCTCGGCCCTGCGTCCGCGCGGAGTGGCGATTTATCCGGTCGAGCTGTCCACTGCGCTTGCCGTAATCTGGAGCGAGCCGGACGCGATGGAGCGTTGGCTGGGAGGCGAAGACCTTTTCGACAGCGCCCGTATTCCGGTCAAGGAAGTCATCAAACGGGTTTGACGCCAGGTCAGGCGATCAACCCGTGCCTGTCAACGTTCTGCCGGATGCCACAGGCGCGGGGTGCTGCTGCCGTGGCTGGATTTCTGCTTCATCTCTTCCACTGCGATGCGCGCACAATGACGGATGACGTTGGATCGCTGAATACCGGAGGGATACCCGCCCCCCGGCGAGACAAAGCCGCGCCGGAAAAACTGATCAGCGATCTGCATAAGCGGGGGCATCATCCCGATACGGGTCAGCGTCTCTGCTGCCCAGCAATCGGCGCTCATCTCCTGATCGCGAATGCCATGGGTCGTAGTGAAGCGTTTGGCCAACCCTGCACGCGACGTGTGCTTCATTTTGTGATGGGCGCATTCATGGGCAATCAGAAAGGTACGGTGAAAGCCCTGTCGGGGCGCCAGCAACGTGGGGTCAATGATGATGACGGGGGTGCCGCCTTCCTCGATCTGCGCCTTCGAGAGATTGGGCGTGGCCTCAATCCGAATGTCGTAGCCGCAAGTCTGCGCATAGCCTGTGAAAGGAATATCTTCATAGTAGTTTTGCGCGCCAAGGGGCGTCGTGAACAGGATCAGGGCAATGGATAAGGCACGCATGGATTTTCCCTGGCAACGGTTGCCAACATTTCCTCATCTGGATCACAGGAAGCTCTTAGCAAATCCAAATTGACTTCGACGGGAGGCAAATCTAATTATAGTGGACGTTTACAAAGCAACCCAGGAGGCTGAAATGGCTTGGACTGCACCGACGATTGAAGAAGTTACCTGCGGCATGGAAATCAACATGTACTTCCCTGCTGAAGGTGAAGAAACGCTGTTCTGAGAACGCCTCGGACTTTGATTTCTGAGCGCGTCTCCTGAAGAGGAGGCGCGCTTTTTCGTTTCGGAAGGGAAAAGCATGTCTACGGGAGCCATGAGTACCGCCTCACTCGATGCCGCGAGAGGCACAGGGCCGCAATCGCGGCAAGCTTTTGAGGATCGCCTGCGCGCCATCGGGGCGGCGCGGTATCACGACAAGCATCCCTTTCACCACCTGTTGCATTCAGGGCAATGCAGCCCTGTGCAGGTGCGGGCATGGGTCATCAACCGCTATTACTATCAAAGCCGTATTCCCATGAAGGACGCCGCGTTCATGTCGCGGATCGCAGACCCGGCCCTGCGCCGGGCATGGCGTTCGCGGATTGAAGACCATGACGGCACGAACGAGCATGACGGTGGCATCGCGCGCTGGCTGCGCCTCGCTGAAGCGGTGGGGCTGGACCCGGCCTATGTTGCCTCTGAACGGGGGATCATGGCGGGGACGAAATTCGCGGTGGATGCCTATGTACGGTTTGTGCGGGAGATGCCGTTGCTGGATGCGGTGGCCTCGTCACTGACCGAATTATTCGCCCCAAAAATCCATTCACAGCGGATCGAAGGGCTATTGAAGCATTACGACTTCGCCAATGAATCGAGCCTTGCCTATTTCTCGACGCGGTTGACCCAGGCACCAAAAGACGTCGCGTTTGGTCTGGCATATGTGCTCGACCATGCGGATACGCTGGAAAAGCAGGATGCGGCAGCGGCGGCGTTGACCTTCAAGACGGATGTGCTGTGGTCGCAGCTCGACGCGCTTTATTCGGCCTATGTCGAGCCGGGCCGTATCCCACCGGGGGGATGGGATGGCAACGAAGGGTTGCTGACATGACCGAAGCTGAATGCCCACGCCTTCTGAGCGGTTGCCGCACCAAATATGACACGGTGCGCGGAAATTGGGTACTGCTGGCCCCCGAACGCGCAATCAAGCTGGATGAGATCGGGGCGGCGATTCTGGCCGAGACGGATGGGGAGCGTAGCCTGGGCGGTATCCTTGACGCACTCGTCGCGAAATATAATGCACCGCGCGAACAGATTGCGGGGGATGTGGTGAAATTCCTCACATCCCTGCGCGACCGCCGGATGCTGGAGGTGACATGATGGATGCCCCTGCCCCCGAAGGAAGCGCCGGGCCTTCGCCGTCAATCACATATGGCCCGCCCATCGCCATGCTGGCGGAAGTAACGCACCGATGCCCGTTATCATGCCCCTATTGCTCGAACCCGCTGGAACTGACCAAACGGGACGGGGAATTGCCAACCGAAATCTGGGTCGATGTGTTTCGGCAAGCGGCGGAACTGGGCGTGTTGCAAATGCATCTGTCAGGAGGCGAACCTGCCTCGCGGCGTGACCTCGAAGAATTGATCTCGGCTTGCCGGGAGTATGATCTTTATTCCAATCTCATCACTTCAGGTATCGGCCTGACCGAAAAGCGATTGGCGGCGCTGAAAGAGCGTGGCCTCGACCATGTGCAACTATCCTTGCAGGGCGTCGATGCGGAGATGGCCGACCTGATTGGCGGCTACAAGGGCGGCTATTCACGCAAGATGGACGTGGCCGGATGGACCACGGCGCTGGACCTGCCTCTAACTCTGAATGCCGTGGTGCATGAGAAGAATATCGACCGGCTGCCAGACATGATTGATCTCGCCGTGACCATGGGCGCGCGGCGGCTGGAGGTGGCGACGGTGCAGTTCCATGGCTGGGCTGACAGGAACCGCGCGGCCCTGATGCCAACACGCGAACAGGCGAAGCTGTGCGGACAGCGCGTGGCCGAAGCACGCGAACGGCTGAAAGGCGCTCTGGTCATTGATTATGTACCTGCCGACCACCACGCGGATTATCCCAAACCCTGTATGGGTGGCTGGGGGTCCACAGGGCTGAATGTCGTACCCGATGGGCGGGTCATGCCCTGCCACGCCGCCCACACGATCCCGCATCTGGTATTTGAGAACGTGAAGGATACGCCGCTGGCCGATATTTGGTGGAAATCGTCAGCCTTCAATGCGTATCGCGGTTTTGACTGGATGCCCGAACCCTGTCGGTCATGCGACCGGAAAGCACGCGATTTCGGAGGCTGCCGCTGTCAGGCAATGGCGATGGCGGGGGATGCGGCGGCGACTGATCCGGTCTGCATCAAATCGCCCCTCCATGCGCAGATGCAAGCGAGTGCGCAAGCTGATGCGGAAAGTGATGGGGAATTGACCTATCGGATCATGCCGAAATGAAGAGAGTGCCCTGTTCTCCCTCCCCACAAGGAGAAAGAGTTTCCCGGCGCTCGCTTCTGGCCCTTCTCGCAGCGGGTATCACCGCTCCCGCCATGGCGGCGGACGCCACCCCCCTGCGCATTGCCACGCTCAAATTTGGCACGGTGAACTGGGAACTCGATACCATCCTCCATAACGGCCTGGACCGCGCAAATGGCATTACCCTCGAAACCCTTGGCATGGCCGGAAGCGCGGCAGCGAAGATTGCATTCGAGGGCGGGGCTGCGGATGCGCTGGTGTCGGATTGGATCTGGGTCGCGCGGCAACGGGGGGCCGGGAAGGATTTTGTGTTCATCCCCTATTCGCGCAGTGTCGGGTCATTGATTGCCAGAGCAGGGCGGTTCGAGAACATCGAAGATCTGCGCGGCAAGACCCTTGGCATCGCGGGGGGGCCACTGGACAAGGGCTGGCTGATCCTGCGGGCCTATGCGCAATCGCGCGGGCTTGATCTGAAGGCCGGAACGCGGCAGGTCTTTGGCGCACCTCCCCTGATCGCACAACAGGGCTATAACGGCGGGGTTGATGCGGTGCTGACCTATTGGCATTGGGAAGCGAAGATGACGGCGAAAGGATTCGCGCCGGTCATCGGCGTGGCAGAGGCCGCTGGGGCGCTGGGGCTGTCACCGGATATTCCATTGCTCGGCTATGTGCTGCGCGGGGATTATGTGCGGGAAAACCCGGAGGCTGTGGCGGGACTGATCGCGGCTTCGCGGGAGGCAAAGACGCTGTTGGCTGTCGATGAGCCGTGGGAGAGGCTGCGCCCGATGATGAGGGCAAAGGATGAGGCGGAGTTTGCGGCGCTGCGCAGCGGATTTCGGGCCGGGACTCCGGGTGACGCACCCGTGGATGTGACAGAAGCCGCGAAACTGTATGCAATCATGGCGGAATTGGGAGGGGCGGCGCTGGTGGGCGATGCGAAAACGCTGCCAAAGGGGGTATTTTTTGGGGAATGAAATGAAGGGAGTTCACCACCCTGCCTCCGGCACAGACCGGGGAATGCGACGATCAACGCGAAATAGTGGCATTGCAGCGGGTTACGCGAGGAACCCGGCCTGGGCCGGGGTTTGCGTTTCTTTCTGAGATGACCCGCCTTCCCGTTCCCCTTCTCTCAATGCTTGCTTTCGTCCTGCTCTGGGCGATTGTTGCCGTGATTGCCGGATCGCCAAACACCCTGCCCGCACCGTGGACGGTGGCGCGGCTGACTCTGGTTGAAACCCTGTCGGGGGAACTGCTGTTCCATTTATCCGCCACGCTCGCGCGGACCATTGCGGCCTTTGTGCTGGCCATGGGCATCGGATCCGCCATTGGGCTATGGCTCGGCACGGATAAGCGAGCGGATGCGTGGGGTGATCCCTGGCTGGTGGGTTTGCTGAACCTGCCCGCGCTCGTGACCATTGTGCTGTGCTACATCTGGATTGGCCTCACCGAAGTTGCCGCCATTGCCGCCGTGGCGATCAACAAGATACCGCTGGTCGCAACCCAGATGCGGGAAGGGGCGCGAACGCTGGAACCGGCCCTGCGCGATATGGCCCATGTCTTTGGCATGTCACGCGGCGCACGGCTGCGCCATGTGGTGCTGCCCCAGCTTGCCCCGCATTTTGCCGCCTCCGGGCGGACGGGCATTGCGTTGATCTGGAAGATCGTGCTGGTTGTGGAGTTTCTGGGACGATCCAATGGCGTCGGCTTTATGATCCACCAGTATTTCCAGCTTTTCGACGTCGCCCGCGTGCTGGTCTATGCCATCAGTTTCGTGGCCGTGATGCTGCTGGTTGAAATGCTGATCCTGCAACCATGGCAACGCCATGCGACCCGCTGGCGACGGCCATGAAGATCAGGATCACACGCAAGGCCTGGGGTGAGGCCGTGATCCTGCGCGATATTACGCTGGAAATCGGCCCCCGCGAAGCCGTCGCCCTGTTGGGACCATCGGGCATCGGCAAATCGACCTTGCTGCGAATCGTGGCCGGTCTTGATACCGGGTTTGAGGGCAATGTGACGGATGCGGGGCGCATCGCCATGGCGTTTCAGGAGCCGACCTTGCTGCCCTGGCGATCAGTGCGCGACAATCTTACCCTGACAACAAACTGTACGCCGGGCGAGGCCGATGCCCTGTTGCAGGCCGTGGGCCTGCCCGATGCCGGGGCGCGCTTTCCGAATACGCTGTCACTTGGACAGGCACGCCGGATTTCACTGGCCCGCGCCTTTGCGATGCGGCCCGATACCCTGTTGCTGGATGAACCCTTCGCATCCCTGGACCGCGAGGCCGCCGCACGGATGCTGGCGTTGCTGCTTGATCTGCTGCGCGATCACCCTGCCCGTCTTATTCTCGTGACCCATGATCCGATGGAGGCCGCTCGACTCGCCACACGCGTTCTCACGCTGGGGGGCACTCCGGCAACCGTGCAGCGGGAACGCCATCTGGATGAAAGCCCCGCAGACCGCGACGAGGCACGAATCATGCAACTGTTAACAACACTTTAATTCGGGACACAGCCCGTGCCTTTGGCCAATCCTGTCCCTGCCCGTAACAACGAAACACTATTTCACGATCATAAGACGGAAAATCGACGCCTTGCCCTTGCCAAACCTCCTCGCGTGATACTTTCTTACCGGAGTAGATAAAGGACACCATTCGTGGCCAGCAAACAGGACATTATAGAATCCGGTACAAAACCCGGCACTCCCCCTGGCGGACCGGCCATGCGGCTCGTGCTGGTAACAGGTGTTTCGGGAGCCGGAAAATCATCGACCCTTGCAGCATTGGCAGATTGCGGGTTCGAGACGGTGGATAATCCGCCAATCCGGCTGTTGCACGATATTATGGATGATTTCGCCGCCTCCGGGCCGCGCGCCGTGCGGGTTGCCATCGGGGTGGATGAACGCACACACGGATTTTCGACCGAACGTTTTGCCAATGCCGTCGCATCCCTGCGCGAGCGTACTGATCTGGATGTGACGCTGCTGTTCCTCGATTGCTCGAACGAAACACTGATCCGTCGATTTACCGAAACCCGTCGCCGTCATCCCATGGCAGGGGAGACAGTGGAGGGCGCGCTGGCCATGGAACGCTCGGTCATCGCGCCCCTGAAAGAGCAATCGGATATTGCCATTGATACCAGCGACCTGTCGCTGACCGAACTACGCCGCGAAGTGCTGGAACGCTTTGCCGAAGAACACGGGGGCGGCATGTCGATTACCGTGCTGTCCTTCGGCTTCAAACGCGGTGCACCGCGCGAAGCCGACATTATGTTTGACGTGCGGTTCCTCGCGAATCCCTATTGGAACCCCAAGCTGCGCGCCGGGACAGGGCTGGATAGCGACGTGGACGAATATGTGACCGGCAGCGACGGGTTCGATGCGGTCTTTGCATCCCTTTCAACCCTGCTGCGCGAAGTGATCCCCCTCTATCGCAAAGAGGGGAAAAGCTATCTGACAGTCGCCATAGGCTGCACAGGTGGGCGACATCGCTCGGTCGCGGTGGCCGAACGGCTGGGGGCGATGTTGCGCTGTGCCGGCCATGCCCCCGCCGTGCGACATCGCGACATCACCCGCGCCGGATCGGCCCGCGCACGCACGGTGGCCCTGAAAGGGGTGTTGAGCGCATGATCGGAGTTGTCGTCGTCACTCATGGGAAGATCGGCGAAGAACTCTGCGCAGCAGTCGAGCATGTATTGGGCCCCCAACGCCAACTCGCCTTTGTTTCTGTCGATGGCTCCGACAATGTCAGCCACAAACAAGCGGAGGTCGCCGCCGCCATCGAAGCCGTGAGCGCCGAGCAGGACGATGGCATCATCATCCTGACGGACATGGTCGGTTGCACACCGTCCAACCTCGCCTCACGCAAAGGAGGGCAGGAGCGGGAAGTGGTCGTCACTGGTGTTAATCTACCAATGCTCGTCACCATCGCAAAAGCCCGTGAGCGTGGCAGCCTGTCGCGTGTTGTCCGCATGGGGATAGAAGCGGGACGCAAATATATCGACGTGGCGCCCGCCCGCGCCCCAACCCGCGAGCCAAAGCCAATGGACGCTTGACGATCCATGGCAGAAAGATTGTCGCGCATTCTTGAAATCGTCAATGAACGCGGTCTTCACGCACGGGCCTCGGCCAAGGTCGTGGAACTTTCCGAGCGTTTTGCCTGTGATGCGACACTTCATTACAATGGTGATCGCGCCGATCCACGCTCGCTGATGGATTTGTTGACGCTGGTGGCTTCGAAAGGAGCATTGGTGACAGCAGATGCTGAAGGAGAGGACGCTGCCGAGTACCTCGATGCCCTTGAAACACTGGTGGCCGGGCGCTTCGGCGAGAAGATCTGAACAGATGCGGCATATCTTTTTCAACCTGGCTTTCTATCTGATGACGCTCGTGATGGCAGCAATCACAGTGCCGGTTTCTCTGGTGGCCGGGGATGGAACGGTGCGGAGGCTGTTCTCACTCTGGGCGCGTGGAACTGTCTGGTTGGTCCGCCATGTTCTCGGCGCGAAGATCGAATTGCGTGGAATGTCCCATATCACAGAACGCCCCGCCCTGCTGGTCAGCAAGCACCAGAGCGAACTGGATGTCGCCCTGATGGGCACCGTTTTCCCTGATTACGGGGCCATCGCCATGCGTGAACTGGATGATTATCCACTGGTCGGCGGTATCGTCCGAAAGCTGGGGCATATCAAGGTGACAGTCGATGGCGAGCGCCGCAACCAGTTGCCAGAAGTGCTGGAAGGCGCGCGCAGGGTCCATGCCGAAGGACGGCCCATTCTGATCTATCCCGAAGGCACATTGATGCGCCCAGGCAACAAATCACGCTATCGCGGCGGGGTCTGGCACATCTACGACGAGTTGAAGATTCCCGCGACCCCGGTGGCCCTGTCCCTTGGGTTAGCCTGGCCCCGGCGGGATTGGAAAAAATATCCGAACCCCTGTGCCATGGAATTTCTCGAACCCATTCAACCTGGCTTACCCAAGAAGGAATTCATGGCCTTGCTGGAAGAACGGATCGAAACGGCAACAAACGCCCTTGTACGCGAACAGGGATCATCTGCCCTGCTCGAAAAAGTCGTCTTTGACTTTGAAACCCAAGGCAGTGGTTGGAAAGTATGATACATTTCAGCAACATATAATGCAATTATGAAAACTCACATACGCCAAAAGGAAGGGTGCAGGTTTGTGAACCGTCAGGGAAGATGATGAGATCAGAATAAAAACAAACGTTGTACATTAAATATCAAATAACTTACCAACATTGCCATTTCACCACAAGAAGACCGATCCTGGCGTTGAATCATTCAAAAATTCCGCCCCGAATTCTTATTGACGTTCAACGATTCCACCTCATCTACAGTACCGTGAATTCATATCGCTTTGCGAATACACAAGATTGACTTGGATTGATCAGCAATCAGGATGTGTCTGGAATTGCGCCAATGGGGTCGTGCAAATACCGACACTCTTTGACCCGACCTGATCACCGATCACTCCAAGCATTTGACGGGGGATCAATAAATGAATTTACCAATAATAATGGCGGCGTTTGCTCTTGCATTGACGCTCACGGCAACTCCATCGGCAGCCGCGCCTCATATAGATCGCCACGCGCGGATCATCTTCAACCATGCCTTGCCACCGATTTGTACGCCGGGGTGGTATGGGCGCGGCATCGGGCTTTTGGCGACCTGTGCCCTTGGTGGAAGGATGCAGGTACGCTTTATAGACGGTTTTATCCTGCCTTGCGCCTTGCCAGGATGCCGCGATCATGCATCAAGGATTGAAGCCTTTCTACAACAGAACGGCTACTGAAACAGCTGGACTTAAACAGCATATTCAGCGTCGGTGACTTTCTCCATCCAGTTTACGGAAACACCGTCCTCGGCTTCCTGCATGGCGATGTGGACCATGCCGGTGTCGGGAGCAGCGCCATGCCAATGCTTCTCACCCGGCGGAATCCAGATTGTATCGCCGGGAAGGATTTCGACGACAACCTCGCCTTCGGTCTGAAATCGCCCCACGCCGGAGATTACATGCAGTGTCTGCCCCAGTGGATGAGTATGCCACGCTGTTCGCGCACCGGGAGCAAAGCTTACGCGGATCGCGCGCAATCGCGCCGGTTCCGGCGCTTCGATAATCGGGTCCATCTGCACCATACCCGTGAAATAATCAGCGGATGGCGTGGCAGTTGGGCGTGCATTGGCGCGATGATGGATCATGGAGGTGTTTCCCTTGCAGATCATTCCCATGATGCGGGAACAGGTTCCAGCCATAAGATACTGCGCCCGGCCTACGATGGCGATGATACTTTTGAACACAGCCACATGCCCGCCGCGAAAAAGCTTTATGGGAAATAGCGTCCTGTTAACCCTGTTCAGGTGATGATCTCGCACAACGCGAGGAACCCCCGATGTTCGACACGCCCGATTTTGACAACCACGAGGAAGTGGTGAGCATCTGCTGCCCCCGATCAGGATTGCAGGCGATCATCGCGATTCATTCAACTGCGCTCGGCCCCGCACTCGGAGGAATTCGCTGTTGGTCTTATGAGAGCGGAATGGCGGCAATCCGTGATGCCCTGCGCCTGTCGCGGGGGATGACGTACAAGAACGCGCTGGCAGGTCTTGACCTTGGGGGTGGAAAATCCGTGATCCTGGGCAATCCGGCGACGGCGCGCTCACCAGAGGCCTTGCGCGCCTTTGCACGAGCCATTGATCGATTGGATGGGCGTTATGTGGGCGCGGAAGATGTCGGTATGACTGTTGCTGACATCGACCTGATGCGTGATGTGACACCGCATGTTGCAGGTACGAGCTGGGGAGCGTCGGCGAGTGGTGACCCTTCACCCCATACTGCTGAAGGCGTGTTTCTGGGGCTGAAGGCAACAGTGAAAGCAGCAACCGGCTCGGATGATCTGACCGATGCGCGCATCGGGGTGATGGGCCTCGGCGCTGTGGGCTGGAAACTGGCTGAAAAGCTTTATGAAGCAGGGGCAACCCTTCTGGTCGCCGATATAAATGTGCCCCGCGCAGTGCGGGCAGCAGCGCATCTCAAAGCCGAAATCGTAGACGCGAAACGCCTGCCCTTTGAGGAAATGGATGTCTTCGCGCCCTGTGCACTTGGCGGCGTCTTGACCCGTGATTTTGCGGAGAACGCACCGGTGAAGATGATCTGCGGTGCGGCGAATAATCAACTGGCAACATCGGATGTGGACGGGTTGCTATGGGAGGCGGGCAAGCTTTATGCGCCTGATTACCTCGTCAACGCAGGTGGAGTTATCAACGTCGCGGCGGAAGCAGGCGGAGAATATGACGCCTATCGCGTTGGTATGAAGGTCCGGGAGATCGGCGAGACGACAGCAAGAATAATTGAAACAGCCCGGACAGGAGATCAGCCCACGGGTGCAGTTGCAGATGCCATGGCATTGGCACGGATCACCGAAGCGGAGGAAGAGGTCGTCGAAGCGCAGGGGTGATTCCAGTGTAATCCGCCTTCCGAAACAAGGCCAAGTGCCTACATGAAAACCGCAACCGTTTTTTGGTGAGTGTCTTGTGTTCAGGTTGCCCCAAAGTGAATCAGATCTTTGGCCTGCCTGAGCGCAGATGGCCTTAATACCCCATCGCGCAACCGTCCTTGCGGGGGTCGGAGCCACCAATCAGGCATCCGGTTTCGGGATCAATCACTATGATCTGGCCACCACCGATGGCCCCTTCGGCCACCTGTGCATCATGGCCCATCGCACCCAGCCGGTCGAGGGTGGAACGGGGATAGCCGCGCTCGACCGAAAGAACACCCTTGTCAAGGAAGCTGCGCGGCGCATCCATGGCTTCCTGCGGGTCCATGCCGTAATCGACAAGGTTCGAGATAAGGCGAGCATGGCCGTTCGACTGGTACGCGCCCCCCATAACGCCAAAGCTGGCATAGGGTTTACCGTCTTTTGCGAGCATCCCCGGAATGATCGTATGCATCGGGCGCTTGCCGCCTTTCAGCTCGTTGGGATGGCCTTCTTCCAGCGTGAAGCCCGCACCGCGGCTCTGGAAATTAATACCATAACGGTCAGAGGCGATGCGACTGCCAAAAGCATGGAAGACCGAGTAGATCAGCGAAACCATCGTGCGGTCTGAATCGACGACAGTAATGTAGATCGTATCGCGGTGCTCTGCACCACCGGTTCCGATGGCCGCTCCGACCTCATGCAACCCGGCAAGATCATCAAGAAGGTCGGAACGTGCGGCCATCGGTACGATACGATCTCGCAAGGAGTGTACCGTTTGCTCCGACATAATGTGCGAAAGGCGCTCGGCGGCACCGGGTGTGTCAGGATCGGCAATGAGGCGGTCGCGGGCATCATAGGCAAGGCGTTTGGCTTCAGCCTCGATATGGGCGCGTTCAGGGCCGTGCGGGTCCAATTCGTCCAACTCGAATCCTTCGAGAATGCGAGCCATAAGAATGGCGGCAACGCCCTGGCCATTGGGGGGCAATTCGATCAGTTCCATACCACGGTACATGCCGGAAACCGGTTCGACCCAAGTCGATTTAGTGGCTGCAAAATCAGCCATTGTGTGCTTTCCGCCCAGTGCAGTTAACGAGGCAATCATGTCTTCGGCAACCGGGCCTTCATAGAATCCGGCACGGCCTTCGCGGGCGATAATTTCCAGTGCTTCGGCCTGCGCTTTCCAGCCAAAAATCTCTCCCACACGGGGCGCGCGCTGGCCTTCCACAAGAAAATGACGGGCCATGGCCCCGGTCATATTGGGCGCATCATCGGCCCAATCGGACGCGGCGCGCGGGGCAACTGGATGGCCCTCACGAGCGAAACGGAGGCTCGGCGCAAGAGCGCGGTCCCACCCATATGTACCAAATTCGGACAGCAGCGTATCGAAAGTGTCAACAGCACCGGGAATTGTGACGGCATGGGCGCTGTTTTGATCAACCGCATCAAAACCCTGTTGACGCAAGGTCGCCGCATCAAGCGACATCGGCGCGCGGCCCGAACCGTTCAAACCACGTGGGCGTGCTTCGCCGTCTTTCCAGACAAGGGCAAAGGCATCACCACCAATGCCGGTCATTGCCGGTTCCAGCAATCCCATTGTCAACGCAGCGGTGACGGCGGCATCAACCGCATTGCCGCCCGATCGCAAAACCCCAATGGCACATTCGACCGCCAGCGGATGCGAGGTTGCGCACATGGCGTTGCGGGCAAGGACCGGAGAGCGACCGGGAATCTGAAAATCGCGCATGGGATGAGCCTTTCGGATATCGTACCCGCAAGCCTTGCCACAGGGCTACCGGCGTGACAACGGCAGGTGTGTTGTGCATCTTCATTGAATACACTGGGGAGGCGAAGGATGGCGCTAACACTATCGCACACAGCGAAACAGATCGAGGACTGGCGCGAACGGGGGTTGATTGATGCCGCTACGGCGCGAACACTAACTGATGACCTCGGTGCGAACGAAACAACCCGCTCGTTTGCGTCTGTCGCTGTATGGCTTGGGATCATCTGCCTTGCCTTTGGAGCGATGACCTTTGTGGCCGCAAACTGGGATGCGCTGTCCCGTTTCATGCGCATGGCCGTGCTGATGGGGGGCGTGCTTGCCTCTTATATCGCCGCAGCGGTTTTGTACCGGCGGAATTATTCAGGGCTGGCGGAGTCGTTTGTCGTGCTCGGTTGCGGGGTTTTCGGAGCGGCAGTCATGCTAACCGGACAGATGTATCACCTGTCGGGGCCACCGGCGGGCGGCATCTTTCTTTGGGCGCTTGGCACCTTTATCGCTGCCGTTGCCACCGGATCAGCGGGGGCGTTGGGGTTATCAATTATCCTCACGACGCTTTGGACAACAATGACAATGACGACGGGAGGTGGCGAACCATTCCACCTGTTATTCCTGCCGGTCTGGGCCGTATTGGCAGTGTATGTATGGTGGATCAGGGCGCGATGGGTCGCGCATCTCTGTGCGATGGGTCTGTTGGTTTGGCTCGGAGTGTCGTTGATAACGGTTATTGTCGAGAACATGGATTTCACGGCAATGTATCTGGCGCTCATGGCTGGATTTGCGGGAATATCGCTGGCTATTGCGAGTGCCCGCTCCGTCCGCGTGTTGCGCGGCTTTGAAGGGGCGGCAGTGTTGTACCTTCTGGTACTGGTCTATGGAGCCATCGCGTTTCTCTATGGCTTTCGGGAGATTGGTGGCCTTACGATCCCTGCATTGCCGGTCATGGCGTCTGCCCTGCCATTCGCTGCGCTGGCGGTATGGCCTGCCTTCGTGCTGCGCGAACGGTTCGACCATATTCTGGCGACGATTTGGGTCGGCATGACCATCATCGTGGCACTACTGCTGCTGGAGGAATTTCCCTACATCGTGGAGGTTTTCGCTCTGGCAGTCTCGGTCTGGACAATCCGCATGGGCGGACGGCAGGGATGGGCGATGGTGACAACGCTGGGGTATTTTGCCTTCGCCGTCACCATGTTCATCATCTACACGGTCGCGGCGCACGGGTTGCTGGGTACAAGCTTCTTTTACATCGGTGCTGGAGTGCTGCTGCTGGTCGGGGCGCTGGTCGTTCCGCGATTTGTACCCGACAGGGAGGGCAGGACATGAAGACGCGGTTTTTGCTTGGATTAGCCGTGGCCTTTGCCGCGCAGGCGGGGATCGTCGGGGCAATGGTCTGGAGCCGAATGTCTGTGTTGCAATCGGGTCAGGAAGTCATGGTCCGCTCAACCTTCGTGGACCCGCGCGACATCTTTCGGGGGCATTATGTGCAACTGAACCTGACATTGGGGCCATTCGGGCGTGACCTGCCCGGCATCGAAGGCCATGATCCTGGTACCTCAACCTACGCCACTCTACGCGAGGGGGAGGATGGGTTCTGGGTCGTAAAGGCCGTACATAAAACCTTGCCGGATGGGCAAGAGCCGGTTCTGAAAGGACGGGCGATTGTCCCTGCCGAAAACCAGAACCTGCCCAGAGGGAGAATTATTCTGCCCTTCGACCGTTATTTCGCGGATTACGAACGCGCGCAGGAATTGGAAAAGCTGCGCCGTGATCAGAAACTGGGGGTGATTCTCGCTCTCGATGGCAAGGGTGGGGCCGTCATAAAGGGGCTGACCATCGATGGAGAGCGGGTCTATGATGAGCCGTTGTGGTAAATCCCACCCCGCAAGCCCTTGGAGTCCATGGGTATTTACGCACTACCACAATAAGAACAAATGAGGATTTGACAGCGAACAAATAGGAACATTAAATGAACAAATCGCAAAAGAGATTCGATTCTCCCAGGAGGCTATCATGTCTAAAACCACAATATTGGATTCAAATCGGCCAGTAGGTCGTTCGGGCAATTCGGTGGGATTGCTTTGCATCATGGGTGCGACGGTCGTGATGATGGTTGCTGGATTGAGCGCGCCGAGTGCCGCCCCCGCAGGGATTATCTCTCCTGCCCCCATCTTCGCGCAGAACATGACCAATGCACCGATCCGCCGTATCCATGATCGCGGACATTTGAGGATGCTCTCAAACGTCGCATTTCCGACGTTGCCACCGCCCCCCATAGACATCGCCGCACTACCCCGGCATGAACGCGCCCGCTATGTCGCGCAGATAGGCGAACAGCATGGTGTGCCCCGCGAGATTTTCGCCGCGATGGTGATGACCGAAAGCAATTTCGACCCTGCCGCCCGGTCGCATGTGGGAGCCATCGGCCTGACCCAACTTATGCCTGCAACCGCCAGGGAAATTGGAGTCAATCCACATGACCCGCACCAGAATCTTGAAGGCGGAGCACGATATCTGAAAGCGCAATACGACCGCTTTGGCGATTGGCCACTGGCGCTGGCCGCTTATAATTCGGGGCCAACACGTGTGGCGCGGCTGGGGCGCATCCCGCATATCCCTGAAACCCAGAATTACGTTCAGAAGGTTCTGATCCGTGCCGATGTTATGCGTGGAAAGATCTGAATATCGGTCGGGGCGGTGAGCGGTCGCCCCTCCCCTTTTATTTATGCCTGCTTGTTCAAAAGGATGCGCCGTAGGGAACCTGAACGGGAAACTGCGATGCGGACTGGGGAACTGGTGGCAGCGGATCAGCAGGGATTTCCTGGATAAACCCGACATATTCCGGGGCGATGTCTTCCAGCACAGGCGTGATGGAAGTCACCGGAACGACAGGTGGCTGGATAATTGGGACAGTCCTGATTTTGGCTGACTGAAAAGGTTGCTGGAGCGGCAATGCTTCTGCTGGCTTTTGCGGCAGATCATTGGGCTTGATCTCCGTCAGGGATGGGTCTTCTGTTTCAGGCGGCAAGGCAACCGGCGCGGGGGGGCTTGGCGGAGTTTCTGTGGCGTCAGCACTGGCCACAACAGGATGACCCTCACGCAAAATAACCGCCGTCGGGACCGTTAACACGCCATCCTTTGAGGGCGCGGATGGCGTCGAAGCAGTAGTCGCCCGCGCCACCAGAGGATGAGGGGCCGATGGGTCGAGCGCACATCCGGCAAGCGTTACACTTACCACAAGACTAACCGGAATGGCGGAGACAAAGCGCGTCATCAAATACTCTCCTGTCGTTCCGCATGATTAAAACCCTGCCATCACCCACGCATAGCGCGAATTACCCCACCTTTGAAGATGCATCATCGACCGCCATGATCCAAATTTGCGGAATAGCAGTGCAAGTCAACCAACAACGGCAACTGATAGCACGGGCGAATGAGGCCGCTCACATCACTCGAACCACTCACTCCAGCCTTCTTCATACAATCTTGGCAGGGGTTGATCGAACAGGGTAGCTGCCTGGCTGTCGAGGCGCGCCATGTCCGCAGGGAAGCGACGCATGGCGGGGAAGGCGTCGCCATCCAGAAACCGCAAGCCATCCGGCATCGCGCGACGCGGCGCGGATGACAGACGCGCTCCGGCCAACACGAAGCCCCATTCTCCGAAACTCGGAATATATGCATGATAGGGGATCGTCTTCAGCGTCCTCTCGTTCGAAAACGGGTCAAGGGTCGCGGCAAGGGTCGCCTCCACGGTCCAGAACGCTTTTCGCGCATAGAGTGGCGAGGTCGCTTGCGTGACGATCACACCTCCCGCTGCCATGCGTGAGGCCAGTGTCGAATAGAACGCGCGACTATAGAGTTTAGCCACTGCCAAATCCTTGGGGTCCGGCAAGTCGAGTATCGCCACATCGAAAGGATCGGTTCCATCCTTAAGATATTCCCACGCATCGGCATTGACGATCTCGACACGCGGGTCTGACAAGGCATGGCTGTTCAGCGGGGCCAACGCGGCATTATCGCGAAACAGGGCCGTGACCTCCGGGTCGATGTCCACAAGAACGATCTGCTCCACTGTTTCGTAGCGCAGCACCTCGCGGGTTGCCATGCCATCGCCGCCACCAAGGATAAGCACGCGAGCGATGCGCGGGGCGTGGGTCATGGCAGGATGAACAAGCGATTCGTGATAACGATGTTCATCCAGCGTATCGAACTGGATCGAACCATTCAGGAAAAGCTGCACCCGCTTTCCATCTCGCGCGACAACGACCCGCTGATAGGGTGTATCGCGGGCCAGCACGATCTCGTTTTCATAGAGCCGCCGCTCCATCGCGCCCAACGCGGCCTCGCTCTGCCACGCGCCAAGTCCAACGGCGACCACAGACAAGGCAAAAGCTGCGCGCAACCCCGTTCCACATCGCGCCCGGAACAGCCATAAACCCATCGCCGCAACCGCAAGATTCAGCGCACCGAGCAGGAAAGATGCCCCCATCAACCCAAGCTGCGGAACCAGTACCAGCGGAAACAGCAACGCGGCGGCCAGAGCCCCGATGTAATCTGCCGTCAGCACGTTCGAGACCGTTACTTTCAGGGCATTGCGCCCTTCAAGGATGCGGATGACCAGCGGAATCTCAAGGCCGACCAGCGCCCCGATCACAAGGCTCACGAGAAAAAGGAAAGCGCTGTAATTCTCGATCAGTGCAAAGGCCGTGAACAGGATCATGGCGGAAAATCCGCCGATTAACCCCAGCGCAATCTGAGCCCCCACAAAAGTCGGTTCAGGGTCGGCCACATGCCGGGATAGATACGCCCCGATCCCCATGGCCGTCATAAAGAGGCCAATGACGAGGGAAAAATGATAAACGCTGTCGCCCAGAAGGTAGCTGGAAACCGACCCTGCAACGAGTTCGTAGACAAGGCCGCAAATTGCAATGACAAAAGTGGCCCCAAGCAGGGCAAGATCAGTGGCGCGGGAAGGGATGGTCATGGCAATGTGTCAAACCATTGTTCCCGGCAAAGACCGGAGGCGGCCTCTACGGGTTGCACAAGCCACCCGGTTTTTGCCAGGGGCAGTGATGCCACAGCATCCGAAACCACACGCCAACCACAGGTCAAGAGTTGATGACGTTCGCGATCAGGATTGCGAGCGAGATCATTACCGATCCCATCACTATGGCCACCGCCGTGTTGGCCTTGCCCGACAGTTCCTCGTGCAGTGAGAAGGGGGTCAGGGCGTCAATGATGATGTAACTGACGATCATCAACACAAGCCCAAGAAAGGCGTAGAAGATCGTCGCGATCACCTCCGCGATGGAAATGGCGGACCCTATGTCCATGGAATATCCTTTCGTGGTGAGAGGGCGGTCATTTCACACCCCCGATGTAACCGATCCGCCCGCCGCTGCCGGAACGAATGGATTTGGCGATCTGGGCGTCCTCGCCCCCGATCCCGTAGATACCCGCCCATGTGGCCCCTCCGGTAGCGAGTGCGAAGACCACGAACACGATTCTGGTCAATCGTCGTCCTCCCCGTCATCACCCCAACGCTTCGCCTCGAATGCCCGGCTGCGCAGCCACAAGCTCAACCAGCATAGCGTAAAGAAAATGGCGAGACCGAATAGATAGCGCGACAGCATCACGTTTTCGCGCACCTCCACCTTGACCGGCAACCGCGCGGATTGGGGATCGCCCGTTGTAATCGTCAGGCGATACGCCCCTGCAGCAGGGGGTTTGAACCGGAATGTCGCGGTCTGCGAGCCTTCGGTCCAGCGTCCATCGCTGTCATAGCCTTCGTAATATTCCAACCCTCCGTCGAATTCAGCGACCGTTTCGTCGGAATCCTCATGGACGAGTTCCATATCGTACCATGACCACGAATTCACGACATTCGCCGTCAGGCGCACCTCTGCCAACCGACTCGGACGGTTAAGCGGAAACATGACGGAGCCGCCCGCATCGGTATCGACGATTACCGTCTCGGTGATCTTCTGGCCGTTTCCGATAGCAAGAAATGCAAGCCCGATCACGAGTGCAACAATCGCGAAGATACTGCCCACCTTTGACAGCGCCATGTGCAGGGAACCAGGCAGGAAGGGCTGGATTGCGTGAACCGTATAGGCGCGCGGAAAGCTGTCCTCAATGCCGAAAGCGGCCAGGGTTTCTGCGCGGTCCAAATAAGTGCCAAACTCGAATTCTGTCTCATTATCGCCCATGACGATCGAATAGCCATGAGGCGGGTCGATGGTCTCGATCACCTGGGTTTGGTCGCCAAGGCTTGGCACCCATGTTAATTCGCCCTCCAGATACGTGATCCGGGCGGCATATTGCTCGAACATTTGAAAAGCGCGACCTGCGGCGGCAATAGGAGCCTTGTAGGCAAAGCTTCCGCTCGATTCAGGCATATCGCGGGTCTTGCGCGAATGGGTGATATGACCGTCAGCCCATGTCAGCCAGCTATAGCCATGGGTTGGGCTGTAAAGCTGATAATTGGTCCAGTCGTATCTGTACCCTTCGATAACCGCATCAACTCCTACAATACCAACAATGGTCTGTTCGACGCCCATGACCTCGCCGTTCATGCCGATCCTGAATGGGCCATCAGGGCGATCCATGTCGCGATAACGGGCCAGCAGGCGATACCCGTCGTGCCGGTCCATGACTGCGCCGCAATAACTACAGATAAGCGTCTTGCTTCGGTGTCCCGCCAACGCTGGCAAAGGCGAGCCGCAGGACGTGCAGTTGATGGCGGCAAGGCGAGCGCCGGAAGGGGCGAAACCGTCGGTCATGCGTTCGCGTTCTCCGACCGGATCAGATACGGATCGACCCATGCCCCTTCGGAAGCGGCGAATTCACCATCCGAATATTCCAATGTCACCAACCGCCCCATAGACCCGGAAAGGTGCCAGTATTGATAGGCTTGTCCGACATGCAGTTCTTCAGGAAACTCCCCACGCAGGGCCATGCAGGTTGCCGTACCAAACTCCGTCACCGTGAAGGTTTCGCCATTCAGAACCACACTGCGCCCCCGCACCAACCGCTCCGGTGACAGCGACACATCAATCCCATAGGGCCGCTCAACCGCGATCTCGCCTTCATCGACACTGACCCAGACCCCGTCGCCCCCGCCATCAATTGCCCAGAATTCATCCCACCAACCCGTACCATAGGAAAACCGCGCTTGCCCGACCGGCATCCAGCTTTCCCGCCGATACCGGATTTCGCGGCCCAGCACGAACAGCGATGGCTCCTCCGCCATCACGCCTTTCTCGCCAGCGGTACGCAGGGCATCATCTTCCAGCACGACAGTTGACTCGCAATACCGACACGCGACCATCTTTGCATGGGTCAACGTTTCGGGGAGTTCGGCCCCACAATTGGGGCAATTCATGCCGTCAAAGCCCATGGGCAATCTTGTCCTTCGGAGTGTTTCGCGCACATCCTGCACAAGGTATGGTTAACCGATCCCGAACGCCACGGGAATGACCGGATAGAAAACACCATCCGCATCACAAAGACGGCCGGACAGGGGACCAATCGAACAATCTTCACTATACACCGACAACCTTGCCTCACCGACAACCTTGCCTCTTGCCAACTGCGTGCGAGGGTTCCACAATCATCTGTATGAGTGCCGAAATCGTCCCTTTTCCGATCCGAACGCGCAATGCGGATCAGATCGTATCCTTTGACCGACGGGAGTTGAATACAATCCTGTCGAAATATGGGCAGCTCGTGGCGGCAGGGGAATGGCGCGATTATGCGCTGAACATGACGATGGAGGCAGCGGTCTTTTCGGTCTTTCGCCGCACTGGCGAGACCCCGGCCTATCGCATCGAAAAGCGCCCCAAAAACGCAAACCGTCAGGGTCAATACGCCATCATCGGTTCGGATGGCCGTATCGAAAAACGCGGGCATGACCTGCGGCTCGCCCTGCGGATATTCGATCGCAAGCTGATGCGCCTGACCGACAAGGACTGATGGCGGTTAGAGTGATCGCTGATCACTTTATAGCAATTTGCGCAAATGTTGAGGCAGGTTTCGCTGTCTCTCGCCTTACGGCTCGAACATGAAGACCTGCCACTCGGTTCAATGGCTGCGCAATTTGCTTTAATACCCCGGCATTTCCAGTCGCAACCGTGGCCCACCCCGCCCCTGTACAATGATCGAAGCTGCGTTGATCTGTACTACCTGATACCCTTCGATCACGCCCCCCGGACCCGTCGAAACCACGCGCCCGTTCGGCAACGCGACATGCGCCCGTCCACCCGTGCGCGCATCCGGGAATACCCCACGCAGGGTGAGCGGAAACCCACCGCCACGCGCGACAACAACCTGTTGGGATGTTGATGAGGGCGGCAGCGGCGCAGGATTGGTCTGCGCTAGTGATGGGGCAGGCACGGGAGGGGGCAATGTCCTCGGGGCAGGCAAGACAGTCTGTGAAATAACAGGGGCCGTCCGGGGCGGTGTCGGGCGATATACCGGCGCAGGGGAAGGGGACTGTGCTACTGCAGAGCGGCGCGGCGTGGCCTCAACCGGCACAAGCTCCACCGGCGGGGCGATCCGGGCTGCTGACAAACGGTTCAACGTCGCCATATCAGCGGGCGCGGCAGCACGGAAAAGGTCACGGGTTTCCAGCACGGCGGTCGCTTGCTGGATAGCTTTTGAATTGTCCAGCGCCTGGGGCAGCAAAGGAAGTGAGCCAGATGGTCCAAGCGCCCGATCCGGCCCTTTGGGATCGGCCAGTTCAGGGGCTTTGACGAGCGCCCATAGCGCCGCCAACGCACTAAGTGATAATGCCGCTATAAGGGCATATCCGACATCGCGCTTCATAACGGCCCTTTCGCGAAACGTTGCATTTGCCCTGTAAGCATCAGGGTTACAGTATCATCGCGCTTGCCCGTCACTGTGAAGGCACTCACCAGAGTATAGGGTGGCATATCTTCCAGTTCCGCAAGAAAAAGCGCAAGGCTCGATTTTGGCAGGGTGGCTGTCAGGTCAACCCGAATGGTATCGACCAGCCCGCGTTTTTTCTCATCGGGATTTAACTCGACCTTCTTCAGCACTCCCTCGTGTTGGCTCACAAGAGCCGAGACATGCACGCGTGCCATCGCCAGCGCGTCTTCAGCCGATGGCGCGTCCAGAAATCCCGAATCCGGTGAATTGGCGAAGACAGCCCAGCGATCAGAAGCATTCTTGATCCGCATAAAAGTCGCTTGCTGCTGGCTAATAGTCGCGGAGCGTTCGCGACTCTCACGGATCGCCCGCCCGTCGCTTGTCCAGCGGATTACAGTCGGTACGACGATGGCCGCAATCAGCGCAAAGACAAGCGCAAAGAACAGGATGAGAGCGGCGGCAGTGCTGCGCCCGGAAGAGGTCATGCCGGCCCCCGACTATTGACGCTGACGCCAATGTCAAAGCTGGCGGTTCCCCTGCCACGCGGCTTCGTCGCTCGGATGCGAACCCCACTGAAGAGGGGTGAGCGTTCAAGGTTGCGGGCGAGCACGTCGATGGATGACCCCTCACCAATCAGGGTCATCTGCCCCGGCTGATAGTCAATTGAGTCGAGTGCGATGTCAGGGGGTAGCAGTTTGGCGACCTCCGAAAGCAAGTACCACACCGGCACTGTTGCCGAACGGTTCTCGATGGCGGAGGAGGCGGCATGGGCGAATTCGGCCAGATTCAACTCCACCTTCATCAGGTCGATATTCGGTTGAAGCGTACGGGCATCATTAACACGCGCCTCGTTGGCCAGCGAGGCCCGCACGCTGAATGCCCGCGCCGCCGCCGTCGCGGCCAGCAGAGCGGCAACCGCCCCAAGCGCCAGCAGCATCTTTGACCGAAAAGGCGAGCGAATACGGATGTCCCGCGCGTAGAATTCTGGCCCATCCACAAAGCCACGCGGCCAGTCCACACTGGTCACACGCAGCGCCTCAAAGCCCCATTGCCGGGCCATCCGCACAGCATCCCCCACAGTGTCAGAGAGTGTCGCAGCAGCGAGTATACCGGGCTTGCCGCCTTCGGATAACTTGATGGCAGGGCCGCTAACAGCGATCAGCTCATGGGCCTTGCGATCACTCATTTCAGCGATTCTAACGGCAAGATTGCGAGTGCCGGTCTCCGGGACCGGATTTTCGATCTCGCAAAAAATAACCTGTTCGCGCGGCAGACGGATTTCGACTGGCGTGCCTGGTCCCGTACGTTTCTCTGCGATGCTTCGCAAAGTCTCGATTCGCTCTGCCCGGTCAGGAGCATCAAAAGCCGCGATGCCCAGAGGAGTGTCGGTGCCCCGCTCCAACAGCGCAATCTCGTGTTGCGAGAAGACAAGCGCCACCGGCGACCGTCTGCGCCCTGAGAAAAAAGCACGCAATTCGCCGAACCACCACGTAAAAAAAGCCTTGATCCTGTCCATTCGCCGTGACGTTCCTATTATCCGTTGTTACGGATTCGCACAGGTAAGGCACGGATGCAAAGCCTGAAAGCAGATGCCGGTTGCATCTCTCACACCCAATGACGAATACGAGAGGGCGAAGCCCCGGATTTGACTTGCATCTTGCTGCCCTGTACCGCGACAGTTCGTGCGCGAAACGAACCGAATGGAGACGAGTTGATGGATGGCAGCGGTCCGATAACGAACGATGGCAGACAAGATAACGGCGTTGTGCTTCCGGCGAAAGACGGCCTTCCCTCCGGTAAATTCGTCGATCCCGATGTCACTGCAACCGGCGAGGCACGGGCGCGGGTGCCGCTGAAGGGTGTCGAAACACTCTGGTTCAATACCGGCACACTCTGCAATATCGAATGCGAAAACTGCTATATCCTTTCCAGCCCCACCAATGACGCATTGGTCTATATAACGGCGGAAGAGGTACGTGGTTATCTCGATCAGATCGACGCGCGGCGTGAAGCCGGATCGAAACGCTGGCCCGTAACAGAGATTGGGTTTACCGGCGGCGAGCCATTTATGAACCCCGATATGAACAAAATGGCCGAGGATGCGCTGGAGCGCGGATACCGCGTTCTTATTCTCACAAATGCCATGGCTCCCATGATGCGCCCCCGTGTGAAGAAAGGTCTTATTGCCCTGCGCGAACGCTTTGGCGATGCGCTGACCCTGCGCATTTCCATCGACCACCACACTGCGGCCCTGCATGACCGTGAGCGAGGCGAAGGGGCGTTCGTGCGCATGATGCGCGGAATGCGCTGGCTGGCGCAGGAAGGCTTTCGACTCGACGCAGCGGGGCGCACCTGCTGGGGTGAAAGTGAAACGGAATCGCGGAACGGTTATGCGGCTCTCTTTGCCGATACCGGCGTCGAAATCGACGCACATGATCCCTCGCGCTGCATCCTTTTCCCGGAGATGGACGATACCGTTGAAGTACCGGAGATCACCGGGGCGTGCTGGGGCGTTCTAAACAAATCCCCCGCCGATGTTATGTGCGCCACTTCACGCATGATCGTTCGCCGCAAGGGGGCCGACGCTCCGGCAGTGCTTGCGTGCACATTGCTCGCTTATGACGATCAGTTCGAGCTGGGCGCGACACTGGAAGAAGCCGAGAAGCCAATCAAGCTCAACCATCCCCATTGCGCCAAATTCTGCGTCCTTGGCGGCGCTAATTGCTCTGCCTGAGAGTGGTGGGCACGGGAGTGAAGGTGAAGGAAGGGGTCAATCCGCCCCCTTCCTTCGGTGCTTTGCACCCTCATCCTCTATTGTGTCTACATCGACATCCATCACCAGCCGCTCCGCCCCGGACAGGCAAACAAACCGCTTGCCGCGCATCCGTCCAATCAGTGTAAGCTCTACTTCGCGGGCAATCTCGACCCCCCATGCCGTAAACCCCGACCGCGAAGCCAGCACCGGAATACCCATGCTAGCGGTCTTGATGACCATTTCGGAGGTCAAGCGCCCCGTCGTATAGAGAATATGCTCTCCCGGATCGATGGCATTGCGGAACATCCAGCCCGCGATCTTGTCCACTGCGTTATGCCGCCCAACATCTTCCATATAAACAAGCGGTTGATCCCCCCGGCATAACACCGACCCATGAATCGCGCCCGCCTCCAGATAAAGCGACGGCACTGTGTTGATCTGTTTTGCCAGCCCATAAAGCCAACTCGTTCGCACTTCTGCGGTGGGCAGGGTCAGCCCCTCCAACGTCTCCATCATATCGCCGAAGACCGTACCGACTGCGCACCCGGAAGTGCGGGTCTTCTTCTTCAGTTTTTCCTCGTAATCAGTGACCCGCCCGGTGCGTATGACAACGACGTCCAACTCCTCGTCATAATCCACGCCTGTCAACGTATCGTCCCGGTGCAGCATCCCCTGATTGAGCAGATATCCGATAGCCAGTTCTTCCGGGTAATCCCCGATGGTCATGGCGGTTACAATCTCCTGCGCATTCAGAAAGATTGTCAGGGGCCGTTCCTCGACCACGCGCAGGTCAACTGCCGCACCGTTATGGTCGATACCACTGACAGCGCGGGTCAGGCGAGGCAGGGAGGGGTCAGGCGCGATCAGGAAGTCAGGCATTTTCCCTCACTTTATACGCCACGTCGCCGGTTTTCAGGAAATCGATCACCTGATGTGCAACCTCTGCACTCAGGGGCAACCAGCCATGAATGCTTTCGACCTGCAAGCGTTTACCCGCTGCCCAGCCCCAGGCAGAACGGACACTTACCAATCCGTCATTATAGCCATGAATACCGTATTGCTGTGACAGCCAGCGCGGCATGGACGCTCCGGCGATAGCCATAACGTCAGGATCGGGGTTGTCATCCATATCCGGGTCAGCGGTCAGTTCCTTTAGTACCGGCCCAAAGAATTCGCGTGCCAGCCGCAGATCAATGAGGGTCCGTGCAGCCCCCGACCCCCGGTTGGGTGATCCAAGCTGGATGATTCGATGAATGTTCAGGTCGGGCCGTTCTTTTCTCACGCGCAAGGCAACGATGCCGCCAAGGGAATGGCCCACCAGATGAACGACCCCGTCCCGTTCCATGCCCTCAATCTGCTGCGCAACTGCTGCAACAGCCTCGTTCACCCGCATTCGTCGTGAGTTATATCGGGCAAAGGCAGTCCGAAACCCCGCCCGTCTTAGCCGCATCGACATGATGCGCATGGATGCCTGTGTGCGCGCCAGACCGTGTATCAGGACAACCAGATCGCCCACATCTTCGCTATCGCCCATATTGTCCAACATAAATCAGAAAAGCTCCATCCGTCTTTTACATATAATAATCGTTGAAAACGAACGCATTTAAGATTTGCTCAAGGTCGATCCTGCATACTCGTGCACGAGATGAGGGAGAAGTCATGTTAAAGCGATTCCTGCGGGACGAAAATGGTGCGACAGCGATCGAATACGGTCTTCTTGCGGCGTTTCTTGGTGTTTCCATGATCGCGACCTTCATCGCATTAGAGGGCGAATATACCAATATATACGGCTCCATCGAAACCGCCGTCGTCAGCGCAAATTCGCCATAAACCCATAGTTCTTCAAGAATATGGTCGCCAGCGCAGGCGCGAATTTTTACACCATGCCTGTCAGTCAACAAACACGGTCCTCGCGATGACTCGCGGGGATTTTTGCGGTTTTTTTGATGAACAATCCAGAAACCTGTCAACGACGAAATATCGCCTCATTGGCAACGCATCAATCGGGGCAATACAGACGTTAAGGCCACATCAACCTTCTCCAAGGCATGGTGAGCGCCATACATGGAACGGTCGCGCCGCTCTCGCCACGGCACGGCCTTCGCGCCACTATACCGGAGCCGAGCCGATGACCGTCCTCTCCCGCACCCTGAGTTCCGCTGTTCTTGCTGTTTGCCTTGCTACACCAGTTCTTGCACAGCAAAACGGAATTGAGCCTGCCTCGACGCGGGGCAGCACCCTCTATGGAACAGATCGTGCCGGTCCCTGGGGCGAGAGCGCCTACACTTTCGCCCTGAAGGTCAGTACGTCGATCTATAAAACCGTAAACCTGCACCGCAAGAAGAAGGGATTGGGTGAACTGGAAGCCGATCCCGGCCTTGGTGTCGTGGCCGGAGCCTATTCAGGCGATATGATAACGGGCGATTTCTTCGGGCATTTTGCCCCTGATGGGCGTGACCTTGGCGCACGCCTCGCCGAAGCCAATGTGGCCCATTACAATAAGGTTGCCGAAATTCTGTGGGACGCGACAGACGCAAATATCGACTGGCGGATTGAAGAAACGGTGCGCTCTTCCGTCACCGACTGGCTACGCTCGCCGGAAGGGCATCGCGAAGCCCTGCTCGACCCGGAAGCAAAGATTGTCGGTATCGGCACAGCAATCCGAAACGAACGCATCGTGATTACGATGCTTTTGGGTGACCGCTAAAGCAAATTGCTATAGGTTTTCCTGGCTTCACTCAGGAATCGCCACCCAAAAACGCGCTCTTGGCCCAAGGTCTGCGGCGCGTTTTTGCGTCAATGCAGATCAATGAAGTTGACTTTTTGTTCTAAAGTTTGTTCTTTATTCGTTCAAACTGGAAGTCACCCATGCCTGCACTCGACCGATTGGAAAAACTGCGAATCCTCGCAGATGCCGCCAAATACGATGCGTCCTGCTCGTCGAGCGGATCAACCAAACGCGATTCGCGCAGCGGCAAGGGCGTTGGGTCGTCAGAGGGCATGGGCATTTGCCACGCCTACGCACCGGACGGGCGCTGCATCTCGCTGCTCAAGGTATTGATGACGAATTACTGTATGTTCGATTGCCGCTTCTGCGTGAACCGGATCAGCTCGAATGTACAACGGGCGCGTTTTACTCCCGACGAACTGGCGACCCTGACCATCGATTTCTACAAGCGTAATTATATCGAAGGGCTGTTCCTCTCCTCCGGCATCATCAAATCACCCGATTACACGATGGAGCAATTGGTGGAGGTCGCCCGCATCCTGCGCCACCGCGAGGATTTCCGGGGTTATATCCATCTGAAAACCATCCCCGATGCCGACCCTGATCTGCTGCGTGAAGCGGGCATCCTCGCTGACCGCGTGTCGATTAATGTCGAGCTGCCTACGAAGGCGGGTCTCAATCAGTTTGCGCCAGAGAAAGATGAAAAGCGCATCCGCGCAGCTATGGCCACAACCCGCGAACAGATTGATGGCTGGAAGGAGGAGCGCAAGGCCATCCGCACCGCTCCGAAATTTGCCCCCGCCGGACAATCAACCCAGATGATCCTCGGCGCAGATGGCTCATCGGATGCGCAGGTATTGCGCTCCAGCGCCGACCTCTATGGCTCCTACCGGCTCAAGCGTGTTTATTATTCTGCCTTCAGTCCGATCCCTGATGCGTCAAGGGATTTGCCATTGCAACGCCCGCCCCTGATGCGCGAACACCGGGTTTATCAGGCCGATTGGTTATGGCGGTTCTACGGCTTTGATCTCGACGATCTGAATACGGCTATGGAAGGCGGGATGCTGCCCCTCGACATCGACCCGAAGCTGTCATGGGCCTTGCGGCGGCGCGATCTCTTCCCCATCGATGTGAATCGTGCCGCAAAAGAACAATTGCTCAAAATTCCGGGGTTGGGAGAAAAATCAGTCAGAAAAATCCTCTCCGCCCGCCGTCATACCCGCCTTCGACTGGAAGACATCGGCAAGCTGTGCCGAAACATCCGCAAGATCAGGCCTTTCATCGAAACATCCGACTGGCAACCTGCTACCCTGCTCGACCGCGTGGGCTTACGCGCCGAACTCGCCCCCAAACCGCAACAAATGACACTGGCGCTCTGACATGCGTGTGGCCAGGCTGGAATCGGAAACGGATTTTGAAGGCTGGCGCGGCCATGCGCGGGCTTTGCTATGCGATCAGGTATCCCCCGAAGACGTGACGTGGCAGGTCGGCAAGACGCAGGATAACCTCTTTGCAATTCTTGATGCCCCGGCCCCATCTCGCGACCCGGATTACAGGCCCAAAGTGTCAAAGCAATTCCTCGCTGATGCAAAACTTGCGCTCTGTCATCGCGATCAGGAACGCTTCGGCCTGCTCTATCGGCTTATCCACCGAATGCAGGATGATCCCGGCCTCTTGTCGAATACTGTGGATGATGACGTAATCCGGTTAAACGCATTGGTGAAATCTGTCAGTCGCGACCGCCACAAGATGCGCGCTTTCGTTCGCTTTCGCGCTGTGAAAGGCGAGCCGGATACCTTTGTCTCATGGTTCGAGCCGGAGCATCGCATCGTCGAGGAAAACGCCCCCTTCTTCATGCGCCGCTTCGCCAATATGACCTGGTCGATCCTGACGCCCGAACGTTCCGCGCATTATGACCGCAAGCATTTGCGCTTCGGTCCCGGTGCAAAGAAGGCCGATGCCCCCGATGCGGATGCCCTCGAAGACCTGTGGCGCACATATTATGGCGCGATCTTCAATCCCGCACGTCTCAAGGTGAAGGCCATGGGCGCAGAAATGCCGAAGAAATACTGGAAAAATCTGCCCGAAGCCGAGTTGATCGCGCCCCTGATCGCCAACGCCCGCAAGCTGGAGGCAGGTATGGTGGAAGCCGCACCGACACCCCCTAAACGCCTCGCTGATTATGCTTTTTCCGAACCGGGGCTGCCACCCGGTGATGCGTTGGCCATCCTGAGGCGTGAGGCAGCAGGGTGCGCCCTGTGCGACCATGCCTGTCATGCAACCCGGACTGTCTTTGGCGAGGGCTCGCTTGATGCGTCGCTAATGGTGGTGGGCGAGCAGCCCGGCGACCACGAAGACATCGCGGGTCGGCCCTTTATTGGCCCGACGGGGGAGCTTTTCGACAAAGCACTCATTGAGGCGGGGTTAGCCCGCGACGCGCTTTATATCACCAATGCCGTCAAGCATTTCCGTTTCACTCCAAAGGGTAAAAACCGCATCCACCAATCTCCCAAGGTCAGCCATATCGACCAGTGCCGCTGGTGGCTGAGGGCCGAGCGCAGGTTGGTCAAACCAAAAGTCACACTGGCCATGGGGGCCACCGCCATCCGCGCCCTTTCAGGCCGCTCAATTCCCATAGACGAGGCGCGGGAAACGGGCTTCGATTGCTTTGACGGGCGCGCTGGGCTGGCCACAATTCACCCGGCGGCAATCCTGCGACAATCAGACCCCGATGAGGCCGCAACCCTGTACAAAAACCTCATAATCGACCTGCGCCGTGCGCAGAAAATGGCGACTGGCAAGGCTAACGATGCGGGAGATGAGGCGTCGTCCTTCAACCACACGAACCCATAAGCTGCGTGGAACAGGAAGAGTTATTTCTTGTATTTGCTATTCGGTTGTCGCCAGGCATACCCGCGCCCATCGGGATAGATCGCCATATAGAGATCGGCCCCATCGCCTTCGTCATCGCCAGCCATAATCGCGCTTGCGCGGTTCGTCTGTATATCAGCGAAGATCGCTTCTTCATCGAAGCATTCGATCCAGTCGGGGGTCGTCAGTGGCACGGCGTCCGGGGCCGGTTTTCCGGCGGCGAGGGCGGCGGCGGGGTCAGCAAGCCGGAAACAGCCGCGCAACTTGAGGGGTGACGTAACGCCATCCGTACCCTCGTAATCGCTGACCGTGAAATCACTGGTTCCAATCCGCACGCTGGCAAGGCCGGATACCGTGTCATAGAAACTTTGTTGCTGCGCGTACCACATGCCGGCGCCAAACACGCTGGCCACAACGACAATCCCTCCGGCAAGTAATGATCCGGTCTTGGCCATGACATGGCTCCGCAAAATGGAACGCTGCATTCGGGTGGCGAGTGCAGCCGGGGTTTGGTATGCGCAATGCGCCCGGATAGCAGGGCTTGGGAAAGCGTTTGCGCAGATATAGAAAATGGCGCGCCCGAAAGGATTCGAACCTTTGGCCTCTGCCTTCGGAGGGCAGCGCTCTATCCAGCTGAGCTACGGGCGCAACGCCTTTCTGTTATCGGATACGGGAAGGCGGGGCAATAGAAGTTCGTGGAACTTCAATAGTAGTAATAGGGCTGTTGCACCTGCACAGGACGATGGCGGGTCTTGTAGGCAACCCCGGAAATTGCGGCACCACCCGCGCTGACATCACGTCCGATACCTTCGACAGTATTGCAGGCGGCGAGACTGGCAAGCAATGCAGCAGTTACGAGAATACGGATCATCGGCACACCTCTTTAATGACTTGTCATCAAGGATTTGCACGTTCTTTCTCTCTTTTCAAGTTAACTTCTTATGCCACGCAACCTCTCGCCCCGTCGGCGCAGCATTTCCATCGTGACCAGCAGCAGGATCGAGATGATAACAAGGATGGTCGCCACCGCGAGGATAGTCGGTGAAATCTGCTCGCGAATGCCCGAATACATCTGACGCGGGATGGTGCGGTGTTCGGGCCCGGCCAGAAAGAGCACCGCAACCACTTCGTCAAAAGAGGTGATAAAAGCGAACAGCCCCCCGGACACGACGCCGGGAAGGATCAGCGGCATCTGGATTTTCCAGAACGTTCTGGCTGGCCCCGCCCCCATGGATGCCCCCGCCCGCACGAGTGATTTGTCAAAGCCGACCAGCGTGGCCGTTACGGTAATGATGACAAAAGGTGTGCCAAGAGCCGCATGGGCGAGAATAACTCCGGTATAGGTCTGGCTGAGGCCAACCTGAGAGTAGAAGTAGAACATACCCGCCGCCGTAATGACGAGCGGCACGATCAACGGAGAAATCAGGATCGACATGATTGCCCCACGATAGGGCATCTCGGCACGTGACAGGCCGATGGCGGCAAGAGTACCAAGCGCCGTGGCGATAAGGGTCGCAAAAAACCCGATGAAGAAACTGTTCTTCATGGCCCTGACCCATTGCGCATTTTCCCAGGCATCAGAGAAAAAGCCTTCGGGCATCGTATGCATGGGGCTAAGGCCCATCCAAAGCCATTCCCGGAACATCGCCCAGCTACGCGGTTGTTCAGGGTCCACCATGCCGTTGGCAAGAATGTCTTCATACCAGCGCATGGAATAAGCTTCCTTATCGAAAGCCATCATCCCTTCCGTGAAGCTGAAATACGGCTCGGCATTAAAGCTGAGAGGCGCAATGATGAGAATCGGCGTGATGAGGAACAGGAAGATCAGTGCGCAGATAAAATAGAACGTGTAATGCCAGATCTTCTGGCCCAGCGTGGCATAGGGGGGGAGTTCCATGGGTTATCTCCCCGTTCTGTTTCGAAATGTCATGCCCACGACAGCGGGCATCGTTCCGGGTGGGGTAAGGTGGTGCCTGTCACGGGATCGTTGCTCAATCATCGTCCTATCCCAGCTTCATGTTGTCGATGCCGACGATGCGGTCATAGAGCCAATAGAGCAGCAGCACGATGGCGAGCAGGATACCACCCAGTGCCGCCGCCAGCGACCAGTTAAGCGAGCGTTGCATATGATAGGCGATAAAGTTCGAGATGAGCTGACCATCCTGCCCTCCCACAAGGGCGGGGGTGATGTAGTAGCCAATTGACAGAATGAAGACGAGCAAGCCCCCCGCCCCAATGCCAGGAATTGTTGCGGGGAAATAGACACGCCAGAAAGCGGTCGAATTCGTTGCCCCAAGGGATTTTGCAGCCCGCACATGACTTGGCGGGATCGCGCGCATCACGGAATAGATTGGCAGGATCATAAAGGGCAGCAGGATATGCGTCATTGCGATCAGGGTGCCGGTCAGATTGTAGATCAGGCTGAACCGCTGTTCATCGCCCGTAATGCCAATCCAGACGAAGATGTCATTCAACACACCCTGACTCTGGAGCATCGCAATCCATGCGGTCGTACGGACCAGCAAAGATGTCCAGAACGGCAAAAGAACGAGAATCATCAGCAGATTGGCACTCTTCGCAGGTAGATGCGAAAGCAGATAAGCGACCGGATAACCGAGCAAAAGACAGAAGAACATGACTGCACCGGACACCCAGATCGTCTTCCAGAACAGCTTGACGTGGATCTGACGTTCCTCGCTCTGTTCCACAAACTCACCGTCAGCGGTATATTTGTAGTCAAGCGCAGCGGCGTAATAGGCCGGAGTCAGGGAGGTCGCGGCAATTTTGGTCGCGCGCCATGTTTCAAGGTCTGACCAGTCCTTGTCAGCCTTAGTCAACGCGTCGAGGAAGGGAGCTTCCATCTTTGCCGCACGGCGGGCGGATTTTGTGTAAAGGGACCGGGTGCCGGATTGCTCGCGATTCACACGGCTGGCAACCTTGCCGATGGTCTTGGCCTTGCGGGCGTCGATCATGTCAAGAACCATCGCCTCGGCCATGGCTTCGGTTGGCGGGCTGGCTCCGTCCCATGCGCGCAGAAGCGGGGCAGAGCGTGGCATGTTGCTGGCGTAGGTATCGTTGCTGACACCAGTCCAGAGCAACATGATAATCGGAATGATGAAGCTGGCGAGAACAAACAGCAGCAGCGGCAGCACAAGGCCGAAGGCGCGGCGGCGGCTGGCTTTCATCGACTGGTGCAGCTTTGCCTTGAGCGGCGTGCCATCAGCAGCGAGCAGAAGGCCATCAGGGCCGTGAGTTGCAGTCGCGTCGGTCATGCGTATCCTGCCTGAAATCTAAACCGCTGCCCCCAATATCAAGGGAATGGGGGCAGCGCAGGAATGTCGCGCCATCCCGAACGGGACGGCGCGGGTGTCAGATCAGTTGGCGAGCCATGCGTTGAAACGCTCGTTCAGCTCGTCCTGGTTGTCGGCCCAGAATTCAAAGTCATTCTGAAGCGCGTTCTTGAAGTTCTCAGGTGCGGTAGGCATCTGCGGACCCATTTTCAGGTCAGGCTTCGAGTTGAAGCTGGCGACCAGCGGAGCAGCGGACTTACGGGTTGGACCGTAGGAAATCCACGATGCCTGATCCGCAAGAGCCTGCGTCGAAGTGGAGAATTTCAGGAACTCCATCGCCGCGTCCTTGTTCTTCGCGCCCTTGGGGATGATCCAGAGATCGAGATCCCATACCTGACCGTCCCAGACGATTTCGAAGGGTTTGTCTTCGGCGGCAACGGCGTTGAAGATACGACCATTATATGCGGTCGTGATTGCCACTTCGCCGTCAGCCAGAAGCTGTGGAGGCTGTGCGCCAGCTTCCCACCACACGACATCATCCTTGATGGTGTCGAGCTTGGCGAACGCACGGTCCACACCTTCATCGGTGCCCAGCACGTCATAGACTTCGTCGTTGGCAACGCCATCGGCCATCAGGGCCATTTCGAGATTGGCCTTGGGCGACTTGCGGATACCGCGCTTGCCGGGAAATTTCTTCGTGTCGAAGAAGTCAGCGATGGTCTTGGGGCCATCTTTCATCTTTGATGAATCATAGGCAAAGATGGTTGACCATACGATGGTTGGTACGGCGCAAGGCACGTCGAGCGTTCCGGCGATGAAATCGTCCGCAGCAGAAGAACCGTCATCGCCATTTGGCAGGGCAGACATGTCGATCTCTTCAGCGAGACCTTCGTCACAGGCGCGCACGGCGTCCGAGAGTTCCACGTCAACGATGTCCCAGGTCACATTACCGGCTTCGACCTGTGCTTTGATTTCGGCGAGGCCACCGTTGTAATCTTCGGACACGACTTTCGCGCCGGTGCCAGCGATGAAGGGCTTGTGGTAGGCTTCCACCTGGCTTTTGGTATATGCGCCACCCCAGGAAACGACCGTCAACTGATCGCCATCAAGGCTGGGGAATTGATAGGCAGCGCCGCCGCCGCCAAGGGCCGCCATGGCCATTTCGATCGACGCCTGTGCTTCCATCAGGGCTTTTTTGACAGCCGCGTTGTCTGCATGGGCAATGCTGGCCGTCATGGCCAGCGCGCTTGCAGCACCGATAAGGGTTTTGAGATTCATCCGATATTCTCCCGGTTTTTTCTTGTGTCATTCGCGAAAAAATACGCTTTCGCCGTCGTACCATGCGGGTTTTGTACCCTGCATATAAATGAGGGATGGCGTGTGTCGCCCCGGCGGTCAAGCCGTTGCATCCACGTGCCTCCCCCGGTTACATCGCCCCAACCGCCAAGTCGAGCGCGCGGCAATCATCGGTGTTCCAGCCCACCGTGCATGTCTCGCCTTCACGCAGCATGGCGTGTTCGGGGGAATTAGGCACTTTAACGATAAAATCGTCACGCCCGCAAACCTGCATCCGACACCGGATATGATCGCCGAGATAGATGAGTTCCTGTACATGCCCATCAAGGCGATTTGCCCCTGTCACATTGTTGACCTGCACCCGTTCCGGGCGGATCGACAGGACAGTACGATTACCCACTTCACCGCAATTAACCGCCAACGCCAGCACTTCCGGCCCCTGGTCAAGGTTCACACGCGCCACGCCATTCTCAATGGCGGTCACAGTACCGGGCAGACGGTTGTTCTCTCCGATAAACTGGGCGACGAAGGCATTATCGGGCCGCTCATAAAGATCAGCGGGGCGCGCGAGCTGCTGAATCACACCATCATCAAACACAGCGATGCGGTCTGACATGGTCAGCGCCTCGGATTGGTCATGGGTAACATAAACCACCGTGACGCCGAGCTGTTCGTGAATATGCTTGATCTCATATTGCATATGTTCGCGAAGCTGCTTGTCGAGCGCGCCAAGCGGTTCATCCATTAGCACGAGTTCCGGTTCAAACACCAGTGCGCGGGCAAGAGCGACACGCTGTTGTTGTCCACCTGAAAGCTGGGCAGGCTTGCGGTTGCCGAATTCATCCATTTGCACCATGCCAAGCGCACGGGCGACCTTTTTCTTCACGTCAGCACGGCGCATTTTGCGCACCTGCAATGGGAAGGCGAGGTTTTCTGCAACGGTCATATGCGGGAACAGGGCGTAGTTCTGGAACACCATGCCGATATTGCGTTTATGCGGCGGCACGTTGTTGATCGGCTGACCCTTGAGATAGATTTCCCCATGGGTCGCGGCCTCGAATCCAGCCAGCATCATCAGGCATGTCGTCTTGCCGGAACCCGACGGCCCCAGCATCGTGACGAATTCGCCAGGCGCGATCTCCAGATTGAGGTTCTTTACGACGAGGGTTTCCCCGTCATAGCTCTTCTGGACACCATCGAAATGAACGAAGGGGCGTTCCGTCACGGTTTCGGTCATACGGCCTCGCGGCAAGTCTTTGAAAAAGTCAGCGCGCAACCAAACACAAGCAGAGGAAGTGAACAAGGGATTTATACGGAAAAGCGGTTCAGATGCATGATAATACTGGATGACCTGAGGGCATTGTTGGCATTCGGAGTCGTTTACGTCCGGAAACGCTTTTTGGGGACAGATGCCCCCTGCGGATTATTCGCCGCCCAGCGTCTCACCCTTCGCGATCCGTTCCAGAACCTGCCGCCATGTCGCCGTTTCCTGCGCGCCCACCAGCGCGTATGTCTCATTGAGCACAAAGCACGGAACGCCGGTAACACCCATTTCGCGGGCCAGAGCATCTTCATTCTCCAACAACGCGCGGTCGGCATCTTCAGAATACAAACGACGGAGCAGATCGTCATCCATGCCCTGCGCTACGCCAATCGCAATAAGGGCATCACGGTCGCCTATATCGACACCGTTCACGAAATACGCGGCGAAGAGGGCATCGACCACGGCTTCCTGTGCCCCGGTTGTGCGCGCCCAGCGGATCAGGCGATGGGCATCCAGCGTATTCGGCGTGCGTTCGATTTTGCTGAAATCCAGCGGCAGACCCGCATCGCGCACGGCCTGTTCGATCCGCCCGTAAACGTTCTTCGCGCCCTCCGGCCCGCCAAATTTGCGTTCGAGATAATCCCGGCGTCCCATGCCCCCCTCAGGCATATCAGGATTAAGTCGATAACAGCGCCAATGAATATCGAGCGCCACTTCCGGCGCATCGCGCAAGGCGGCATCCAGCTTTGCCTTGCCGATATAGCACCACGGGCAGATCGGGTCCGACAGGATGTCGAGCATGGTCGCGGAAGGGGCTTCAGGTGTCTCCATCCCATCAGTCGAGCATCCGGGCGACCCTCTCGTCAAGCAATACCGTCAGGGAGTGGAGGCAGACGCCCTTCGTTCAGTTCGCAAAGCGGAAATGCATGACGTCGCCGTCTTTCACGAGGTAATCCTTGCCTTCCAGCCGCATCTTGCCTGCATCCTTGGCAGGCTGTTCGCCGCCCAGCGTGGTGTATTCATCATATGAAATGGTCTCCGCGCGGATGAAGCCCTTCTCGAAATCAGTGTGAATAGCCCCCGCCGCCTGTGGCGCGCGATAGCCTGCCGGGATCGTCCAGGCCCGCGATTCCTTGGGTCCGGCAGTAAAGTAGGTAATCAGTTCCAACAGGCCATAGCCCGCACGGATCAGGCGGTCGAGACCGGATTCTCCAAGGCCCAGATCATCAAGGAAAGCGGCGCGTTCATCGTCTTCAAGCTGCGCTACCTCGGCCTCAATGGCCGCAGAAATCACCACATGCGCCGCGCCCTGTTCTGCGGCCATGGCCGCAACTTTTTCCGACAACGTATTGCCCTGCGCCGCATCATGCTCGCCCACATTCGAGACATAGAGGATCGGCTTCGAGGTCAATAATTGCAGCATCCGAAACGCCTTGACGTCTTCGTCATCTACTTCCAGTTCGCGGGCAGGGCGACCATCTTCCAGCAACACCTTGACGGCCTGAAGCAATTCTCCAGCCTTCTTCGCTTCCTTGTCGCCGGATTTGATCCGCCGCGCGATATTTTCGAGGCGCTTGTCAATGTTTTCCAGATCAGAGAGCATCAGTTCGGTGTCGATGGTCTGTGCGTCATCGACAGGATCAACCCGGTTTGCCACATGGGTAACGTCATCATCCTCAAAACAGCGCAGCACATGCGCGATGGCATCCACCTCGCGGATATTGGCAAGAAACTGATTGCCAAGCCCTTCGCCCTTTGATGCGCCCTTAACGAGACCAGCAATATCCACGAAGGTCATGCGCGCAGGAATGATCGTTTTCGACTGTGCAATCCCGGCGATGGCCGCGAGGCGGTCATCCGGCACCGAAACCTCGCCCACATTCGGCTCGATCGTGCAAAACGGAAAATTTGCCGCCTGCGCGGCGGCGGTGCGCGTCAATGCGTTGAACAATGTGGATTTGCCGACATTCGGCAATCCGACGATCCCGACCTTGAAACCCATAACAATGCCCTGTTTTCGATGATAGCGATTTGGATGGGCGCATGGCAGGATGGCGAAGGGTTGTCAATCGGATGAGGCATTTGCAGTGACAGAACCACGTGCGATGATTGAGGGCCGTGCAGCCCTGATCGTCATTGATATTCAGAAAAGCACCTTTATCGACGACAGCACCGACCGCTCAATCCCGAACATGGCGGGATACCGTGAGCGGATGACGCGGGCGCGCGAAGCCGTGGACAAGGCACATGAATGCGGCATCCCGGTCATCTTCATTCAGGAAGTGCATCGACCAGACCTCGTGGATTTTGGGCGCGAACTCGACGGAGCCGAAACCATACATTGTCTCGACGGTGAGCCAGGCACAGAAATCGCTTTCGACGAGATGGGATTCAGGAACGGGGATTACATCGTGCCAAAACGCCGGTATTCCGCGTTTTTTGGAACCGATCTGGAAATTCTTCTGCGGGGATTAAAGGCGGAAACCTTGCTGCTCTGCGGCGGCCTCACGGATGTCTGCGTCCATTACACATTCGTCGATGCGCATCAGTCCGATTATTTCTGCCGGGTTATCGAGGATTGCGTGGCGGGATCGTCCGAAGCGGCCCACGAGGCGGCCTTGCGGGCGATGGAATACCTGCAAACCGGCGCACGACGCCCGCTGTCCGACGTGCTTTCGGCGATGGACAGCGAAACAGCATAAAGGGAGACAAGCCATGGCCATGTTCCACGAAGGAAATCGCAGCTTGCAGGATCGCTATGGCGGTCGGGCCGTTGCCGACCGCATCGTCGATCTGGTGGAGGCATCGGAAATCAACGAAGACTTCAAGGGCTTTATTGAATCCGTCCCCTTCTTCTTTCTTGCCACAGCAGCGGGGGAGAATACCGATTGCTCCTTCAAGGGCGGCGCACCGGGTTTCGTGAGGGTCACGGCTCCCGATACATTGATCTTCCCCGATTACGATGGGAACAGGATGTACAAATCACTGGGGAATATCGAGCAGAACCCCAATGTCGGCCTTCTCTTTATGAAATTCGGAGCCGAAGAGGACGAGGGCGCGCTGTACTTGCGGGTGCGAATCAATGGGGCGGCAACGGTCCATGACGACCACCCCGCCCTCGCCAGCTATCCGGGCGCACAGCGGATCGTCGAGGTAAAGGTCGCCCATGTCTACCCCAACTGCCCCCGCTACGTTCCGCATATGGAGTTGGTCGAAGCTTCACGCCATATTCCAAAAGAGGGCGAAGATCAGCCAATCCCGGCCTGGAAGCAAATTCCGCCCATCGCGGAGCTACTGTAGGATTGTCTGTTTTTGACATTTTTTTGCCCAGAAGTTGCGAACAAACGATACAGGAGCGAAAGTGCCGGTTAAGAATTCCGCATTAGCTTACCTTGCACTGTAAACAGGGCGCAGGTGAAGCGTCCCCATCCCGGAGATCGAGATGCGTTCAAGCGTATATCTCTCATTTGCGACCGCGACTCTCGTGGCGAGCATGGCCCCCGTTTTCGCTATGGAAATGGCAATCGGTGACAGCGCGATCATTGTCTATGGCGATGCCTATACCGGAACAGCCCATGATGCGGCTTACGGCAACCCCTACGGCGACAGCTACGTTTCCGGTGATGAAGTGATCTTCATGCAGGAAGCGGAATACACCGAAATCCCTGTCGATCCCCCCCTCTATTCCGCCGAAGCAGTTGCGTCTCTCTACGCGGTCGAAACCATCGAAAGCATAAACCACGATCCAGCACGGCCTTACTGAGCGGAAATCGTACTCACCCTGATGATTGCCGGTTTTCGACATTTTTTTTGTAACGAGGTCGAAAACGGACAATTCAGGCATCACCACCGGATATAGATAAATCGGCGCAGCCCATACCGGGCTGTGACCGGACGCAGTTCAGGCGTCCTCATCCCGGAGTATTGAGATGCGTTCAAGCGTATATCTCTTTGCAGTCGCGATCATCGCGGCGACCTCTACCCCTGCGCTCGCTACGGAAATGGCCATCGAAGACAGTTCAATTGCCACCTATAGCGACGCCTATGCTGAAACGACCTATGAAGCAGGCTACAGCACCCCCTACAGTGAAAACTATGTCTCCGGTGAAGAAGTTGTCTTCATTGATGAAACGACCCCAGTGGAAGTGACCGCGATTGACGCGCCGTTGTTGGAAGCTTCACTTGTGGAAGCGGAATACATCGCTACCCCTTCTGATTTCACGGCATTTGCGCCTGAATTCGTTGAGTCAGCTTACCCGGTGGAGAACATCGCCGACACATCTGTGACAATGTCAGAGACCATCGACGGCATCGTCTATGAGACCGTGATCGCAACGCCCCAGACTTACTGAAGACCGAGACATCATCCGTCATACCGAATCAATTTAGAGGGCGTGCCAGAGCGGCGCGCCCTTCTTCATTTTTGATGCATCAATGACAGTTCGGAGTCGCTTTCCGGCAATGATGTCGTTTTCAGGCGCGAAGAAATCAGGCCGTAGACGACGATTTCACGATGCAACGGCGCATTATCAGAACCGAATGGCTAGGGCGGCACACCGCAGAGGCTGAACCGCGCCCTACGCTTTCTGCCCTTGCGCCTTCACATCCGAGGCAGGCTCCACCGCGCTGAACATTTCGCTCATCCTTTCGGGACAGGGTAGCCCCCTGCCCCTCTGCGTTCAGTCCGCCGGAGATAACCATGACCGATACCCTCGACAAGCCCGCCACCACCCGCCGTGCAGGGGGCCGCGCGGCCCGCAAAGCCGCTCGTGCTGCCCCACTCACCGAAGCCCAACGCCCTATCCGCGCGGGCATGGAAGGGGGGCGTTATAAACCCCTGACCGATGATCAGGTACAGCGCATCCATTCCGCCGCCTTCCAGATTCTTGATGAAATCGGCCTCAGCCTCGCCCCTGAAAGCGGGATCGAGGCGATGACGGCCTATGGTGCTGTTTATTCGAAAGAAGACGAGCGGGTCCGATTCCCCGCCGCCGTAATCGAAAAGGCGCTGGGCGATGCAGCCCGCGACATCACTCTCCATGCGCGCGACCCAAAGCATGATCTGCACCCCGGTGGCTATCGTGTCCATTACGGAACGGCAGGGGCCGCCGTGCATCTGGCGAATATCGAGACCGGCGAATACGATGAAAGCACCCTCGGTGATCTTTACGCTGCTGCACGGATCACGGATCGGCTCGACAATGTACATTTCTTTCAACGCTGTATGGTCGCGCGGGACATCCTCGACAATCGCGAGATGGACCTGAACACGATCTATGCCAGCGTGAACGGCACAACCAAGCATATCGGCACGTCCTTCACCGAACCGGATTTTGCCCGTGACGGCTTGCGGATGTTGAATCTGATGGCCGGGGGCGAGGACAAATGGCGCGAGCGGCCCTTTGTGTCGAACTCAAACTGCTTCGTTGTCCCCCCCCTGAAATTCGCGACTGAAAGTTGCGAAGTGATGGAGATCTGCATCCGGGGCGGAATGCCCGTGCTGTTGCTTTCTGCCGGGCAAGCCGGGGCCACCGGTCCGGCGGCACTGGCTGGAACAATTGCACAGGCGGTGGCGGAATGTCTGGCAGGGCTGGTCTATGTGAACGCGGTAAAACCGGGACATCCGGCCATATTCGGCACATGGCCATTCGTCAGCGATCTGCGCACGGGTGCGATGTGTGCAGGGTCGGGCGAACAGGCATTGCTGACAGCGGCTTGCGCCCAGATGGGGCGTTTTTACGATCTGCCCACGGGTAGCGCAGGGGGGATGTCCGATGCGAAATATCCCGATCAACAAGCCGGTGCAGAACATGGCGTCACGAATGTGATGGCTGGTTTGGCGGGGCTGAACATGGTCTACGAATCCGCCGGGATGTATGCGTCCCTGCTGGGGTTTTCGCTGGAAGGTCTCATCATAGACAACGA
>CALFFK010000013.1 GCA_937957975.1 uncultured Neomegalonema sp. | reverse complement strand
CCGGGGCAGCGTCACTTGTGACATCACCCCATGACCTCCCGCTTTTTCCGCGCTCCGATCCCATGGGCCGAATATACCCGCTGGCTTGACCTTACGCCGCCGCCCAATGTCGATCCCCCCGAACCCAAATGGAACATCGCGCCAATGTCGCTTGTGCCGGTGATCCGGCCCCGTGACCATGGCGAGCCGGGGCTAGACCTGACCCTGAAACTCTGGTCCCTCGTGCCGCAATGGTGGCGTGAGCCGTTGGCGGAAAAGAAATGGACCAGCTTTAACGCCAAGGCCGAGAGCATCGGGCAATCCGCCACCTTTCGGGGGGCATATCGCTATCGCCGCTGTCTCATCCCCGCCAGCGGCTTTTATGTGTGGAGCGGGCCAGAGGGGCGGCGGGTTCCCTATGGGATAGGTATCCGCGATGTGCCGTGGTTCTGCATGGGGGGCGTGTGGGAGCGGTGGGGCTTTGACGGGGCAGAGGTAGACACCTTTGCGATTGTCACCATTCGGGCCAATGATTGCGTGGGCGCACATACCGAGCGGATGCCGCTGATCCTCGCCCCGGATGACTGGGAGGAATGGCTCGATGTCTCGCGCCCCGCCGCCCGAACCCTGCTTGACCCCTGGCCCGCCGAGCGCATGGAAGACTGGCCCGCGCATCCCGCTGTCGGGAATGTCAGACAACAGGGGATGGAGATGGTAGGCCAGCGGGGCGGTAGTATATAGGACTCCCGCTTCCCCCTTGACCTGCGCCCCCACAGCCCCCAAACCCAACAATGCGATCCACACCCCGGAGTACCCCCGATGCCCTTGATCGAAATGGTTCTGCCGTTTCCTGATATTGATCCCTTCGCGATCCGTATCGGCCCCATCGGTATTCGCTGGTATGCGCTGGCCTATATCGTCGGGCTGTTGCTTGGCTGGCGCTATGTGATGATGCTGACCCGGCGAGAGCGTCTGTGGGCCAATGACACCCCGCCCTTTGCCCCCGACCGTGCCGAAGCCCTGCTGTTCTTCGCCACTTTCGGCACTATAATCGGCGGGCGGCTGGGCTATGTGCTGTTCTATAATTTCAGCCATTATTCCCAAAACCCCCTCGACATCCTGAAAACATGGGAGGGCGGCATGTCTTTCCATGGTGGTTTTCTGGGTGTCGTCATCGGGGCCGCCCTCTTTTGCCGCCTCAACCCCGCGCGCCCCCTTTCCACCGCCGATGCCGTTGCCTGCGCGGCCCCTTTTGGCCTGTTATTCGGGCGCATCGCGAACTTCATCAATGGCGAGTTATGGGGCAAGCCATGGGATGGCGCTTGGGCCTTTGTCTTTCCGCATGATCCTGCGCAGGTTCCCCGCCACCCCAGTCAGCTTTACGAGGCCGCTCTCGAAGGCTTGCTTTTGATGATTGTGCTGGCCGTGGTCGCATGGAGCGGGGGGCTTAAACGCCCCGGCCTTGTCGCGGGGCTGTTTATTGCCGGATACGGAGCCTCGCGCGCCGTGGTCGAGTTTTTCCGCGAGCCAAACCCCGGCCTTGAATGCGTGATCGCGCCGTTTGGCCAGTGCCTCCAGATGGGTCAGCTTCTCTCGCTGCCCATGGTCGCCGTTGGTCTTGCGCTTGCCGCCCTTGCGTTGATGCGAAAGCCTGTATGACGCCCCTGCACGAGATCATCACCCGCCGCATTCGCGCCGATGGTCCGATGCCTGTGGCCGAATACATGGCGCTCTGCCTTGGCCACCCGGAGCATGGCTATTACACCACCCGCGATCCACTGGGCCGAAGTGGTGATTTCACCACCGCCCCCGAAATCAGCCAGATGTTTGGCGAGATGCTGGGGTTGTGGCTGGTACAGGCATGGATGGATCGTGGCTCTCCCATCCCCTTTGTGCTTGCCGAGCTTGGCCCCGGTCGCGGCACGCTCATGGCTGATGCCTTGCGCGCGGCGGCGCGGGTGACGGGCTTTACCGAGGCCGCCGACCTGTGGCTGGTCGAAACCTCCCCGGCCCTGCGCCGCAAGCAATGGGAAGCGCTGGGTGCGTATCAGCCGCACTGGGCCGATGATCTTGCCGGATTACCCGATGGCCCGCTATTCCTGATTGCCAACGAGTTCTTCGATGCCTTGCCGGTCCGTCAGTTTGTTGTGTCGGATGGCGTTTTGAGGGAACGGGTGGTGGGGATCGAAAACGACGCCCTCATCTTTGGCCTCTCGCCCCCTGTTTCCTCTGGTGATATGCCAGAGGGCGCGGAAGACGGCGCAATCTATGAGACCTGCCCCCAGGGTCGCGCCATTGCCGTCGGCATCGGTGAACGCCTCGCCGCCAGTGGTGGAGCTGCCCTTGCGGTCGATTACGGTCATGCTGTCCCGCGCGCCAGCGGCGATACATTGCAGGCCATGAAGGGCCACGCCTATGCCAACCCGTTGGATTTTCCCGGTGAAGCGGACATCACGGCCCATGTCGATTTCCTCGCGCTTGCCAAAGCCGCAGAAAGCGGAGGGGCAACCAACTGGGGCGTACGCGGACAGGGGGCGCTGCTCGATTGGCTCGGTATCCGTGTGCGCGCGGCAATATTAGCCAAGAAACAACCCGACCGCGCCGATGAAATTGAAGTGGCCCTCGCGCGCCTTACTGAACCCGACGCCATGGGAACCCTGTTCAAGGCGCTGGCTTTATCCGGTGATGACACCCCACCCCCCGGTTTTGCAGAGGACTTGGGCGCATGATTGAGACACTCACCATAGATGACCTGACCGCCGAAGGCACTAAACATGCCTTCTTCACCCGCAAGGGGGGCGTATCAGAAGGCATCTACGCTGGCCTGCAATGCGGGCGCGGGGCGACCAATGACCCGCGCGAGAATGTGGTGAAAAACCGCTTCTACGCCTCTCGCGCGATGGGCGTGGCGCGAGAGGCGCTGTTGTCAGTACATCAGCATCACAGCGCCGATGTTATCACCGTCAACACCCCATGGCGACCGGGCAAGGCTCCAAAAGCCGACGCGATGGTGTCGGATACTCCCGGCATGGCGCTGGGTATTCTCACCGCTGATTGCGCGCCGGTCCTGTTCGTGGACCCAAAGGCCAGAATCATCGGCGCGGCCCATGCGGGCTGGAAAGGCGCACTTGGGGGCGTGCTGGAGGCAACCGTTGAAGCGATGATCGCGCTTGGTGCTGAACGACAGCGCATCCATGCCGGGATTGGCCCCTGTATCACTCAGGTGAACTATCAGGTAGACGACGCATTCCGCGACCGCTTCATGGCCGATGATCGCACCAATGCCCGCTATTTCGGCCCCGACCCGGAGGAGGGCAGGCATCGCTTTGATTTGCCCGGATATTGTCAGGGAACGCTCAAGGCCTATGGCGTGCGCCATTCCTCCTTTTGCGGGGCGTGCACCTATGCCGACCCCGACCGCTTTTACTCCAATCGCCGCGCCCTGCATGTCGGTGAAGACGATTATGGGCGGGGGCTGTCGGCTATCGTGTTGACTGACAAATAGTTCCCGTTTCGCATCACGCGCGCGGCAGGGCCGCTTTGCGTGTTTGTACGATTTCCGCGATGGCATCCACAAACCCATCAAGATGGGCGTCATCCAGTGCGAGGGAGAGGGCGAGAAAGCCGCGCCGCGCGATATAGTAGCCGCGCTCCAGCAGGTCGAGGAACAGCAATTCCTTTGCCGCATCGTTTGACCCTGCAATATCGGCCATGCGCGTCACAGGGCCAGCAACGCCGTGCAGCGTCATCAGTGATCCCATCCCGCTGGCGTGCATGGCCACGCCAGCCTGCTTGAATACATCGTTAAGCCGCGCCCGCAACGCCTCGCCCCGCGCGTGCAGGGCTTCGGCCTCGGCGGGGGTGAACACCTGCGTCAAAGCCGCGATCCCGGCTTTCATTGACAGGATATTGTTGTTGAACGTCCCCGCATGGGGCAGCGAACCGGGCTTCATGGGGTCGAACAACTCCATGATGTCCGCCCGCCCGCCAAATGCGCCGAAGGACATGCCGCCCCCCACCCATTTGCCCAGCGTCATCAGATCTGGCGTGACCCCCGCCAGCGCCCCGGCCCCGTTCGGCCCGAACCGCGATGTCATTACTTCATCAAGGATCAGTAACGCGCCGCAATCTGTCGTTTCCTGTCGCAACGTGTCGAGGAAGGCGCTGTTGGCGGGGATACAGCCCCCAGACCCCAGCATCGGCTCGACGATCACACAAGCGAGGCGGTCGGCGTTTTCACGGATCAGGTGGCGGGCTTCATCGGAGTCGTTATACGTGCCAAGTATAAAGGAGAACGGGGCATTCACGCCCCCAACCCCATCCTTGAAATACATCAATCCACCATGATAGCCGCCCTTGAAAACCATCACCGCATCGCGCCCGGTTGTTGCCCGTGCGGTCGAGACGGCCATCAGATTCGCTTCGGTGCCGGAATTGGTGAAGCGTACGCGCTCCATCGCTGGAAAGCGCGCTGTAACATGAGAGGCAAGCTCTGCCTCCGCCTCGTTATGCGCCCCAAGATTCAGCCCTGTCTCGATGGCCTCGGCCAATGCCGCCTTGATGACCGGATGTGAATGGCCAAAGACCCCGGCGGTGTATTCGCCCAGCAGATTCACATAGCGATGCCCGTCCGTATCGAACAGATACGGCCCCTCTCCCCGCGCCGCGCGCAGGGGAAACGGGCCATGGAACAGCACCGTGCGCGTATTGCCCCCCGGTAGATGTGCGCACGCCGCCTCGTGCGTTTCGCGCGCCTTCGGGCGGGCGCTCGCATAGGTCTTGCGGGCTTCCGTTACGCTGTCATCAAGGTTTAGATTACTGAGCATGGCGAAGCCTTTTGAAACCGGGGATGGCAGGACAGGAGTAACAGCATGGCGGCGGTCAGAACCAGTACAGCGTTCAATACCCTTTTGGACGAGGTAAGACGGGTGCACGAGGCGCATCCTGCCACGCGGGATTTTTGCGCGTTTCCCGATGATCTGCAACCACAGGAGATGGCGGCGCTGCATCGCCCCTGTGCCGATGTTATGCTGGCGGAAGCCGAGATGGAAGCAGGGGATTACACAGCCCTGCGCGATGCCATGTTCGCCGCATCATCTGATGCACTCTGGCGTGAGACTTATGCGGGCACAGAGATCGGGCGCGATTTCATGGATCGATTCGCATGTTATTGCATCATTGGATCTGGTGGTCAGTGGTCGAGCGCAACAATGAGCGCCTATCTCGTCTATATGCCCGCCGGATTCTGGTACACGTGGCATCATCATCCTGCGGAAGAGATGTATCTCGTCGTCGCAGGGCAGGGAGAATTTCTGCGCAATGGATTACCTTCCGAGGTGCTTGGTCCCGGAGGGGCCGTTTTCCACGAGAGCAATCAGCCCCATGCCTTGCAAACACATGACCATCCTGTCCTCGCCTATGTGATCTGGCGCAATAATCTGGGGATCAAGCCGGTTCTGACCCCACCAGAGATGCTTTCCTGAAATGGGCGGCGATCAGGTTTCCAGAACAAGCGCGGCCAGCTTGATGCGTTGTATTTTGCCGGATGGTCCCTTGGGCAGTTCCGGGAAGACATGCACGCGGTCAGGAGCCTTGAACTTCCCGATGCGTTCGATGCACAGGGCGATGAGGATTTCTTCGGTTGCTGCCGATCCTTCCGCCAGCACGACACCCGCTTCGATGCGCTGGCCATAGCGGTCGCAGGGGCAGGCAAAAGCCGCCGCTTCGATCACATCGGCATGGGTGTAGAGGGCTTCATCTACCTCGCGCGGGGCGATGTTCTCGCCGCCCTTGATGATGAGTTCCTTCAAGCGCCCGGTGATGGTGACATAGCCATCCGCATCCATGCGCCCCAGATCGCCCGTGCGCAGCCATCCATCCGGGGTCAGCGCCTCGGCGGTGGCGTCCGGGTTTTTGCGATAGCACCGCATGACATTCGCGCCGCGTACCAGCACCTCGCCCTCCTCGCCGCGCGGTACTTCGCGCTGGGTCTTGTCGGCAATCAACACTTCATTGCCAATGGCCACACCGGGAGAGCCGATCTTGCGCGTACCGGGGGGGAGCGGGTTGGAGAGGATTTGCGCCGCCGTCTCTGTCAGGCCCATGGTCTCGACGATAGGGACATCAAAGCGCGCCTCGAACGCCGTCTGCACATCCGGTGACAGGGGGGCCGATGCCGAACGCCCAAACCGGAGCGACGGGATCGCCTCGAATAGGGTTTCGTCATGCAGTAGATAGGAAATCTGCGTTGGAACGACGGAGAACCATGTGCATTCATGGGCGCGTATGATGGGCCAGAACTGCTTCACCGAGAATTTCGGAGGCAACACGACCGAGCCGCCCGATACCAGCGGCCCCATGATCGTCACGCAAAGACCATTGATATGGTACAGCGGCAGGACGCAGAGGGCGCGGTCCTGCGGGGTCAATTCGTGGGCGATGCCTGGATACTGGCCCCCGGCGATCAGTGCGCGATGGGTCAGGGTAACGCCTTTGGGCCTGCCCGTCGTGCCGGAGGTATACATCAGCAAGGCGTCGGTTTCAGCGTCAGGGATTGTTCCGACATCGCGCGGCGTGAACAGATCATCGGTTACGATGATGATCCGCGCACCCGACTCCGATTGCGCCAGAGCCTCGCGCACCAGCGGTTCGGTTTCCTCGCTCACGAGAACAATCTGTGCGTCGGAATGATCGAGGACATACGCAATGATGTCTCGCCCCGCGACGAGGTTTATTGCCGTGGCCAGATGCCCGCCGCGCAGGATTCCAAGCAGACACAATGCCGAAGGCAACCCATTGGGCATTGCCCAGGCCACGCTGTCCCCCGGCTTGATACCCTGTTCGGTCAGCCATCCGGCCAGCCCCCTCGCGCGGGTCGCAACCTGCGCATAGGTCAGGATGTTGTCGTCCGGGGCCAACAGGAATGGCGCGTCCGGGGTTTCCTCCGCCCGTTTTTCCAGAATTGTCGCGACAGAGTCGGTCATTTTCCGGCGGCCTGCCAGTAATCGCCAAAGATGTCATCAACGCTGGGTTCATTGGGCGGAATGGGCCGCACAATCTTTGTCGTGTTCAGGAAATGTCGCCAATGCAGGTTGTCATCGATGGAGTTTCCGCCCCAGCTTCCACACCCCATCGACAGTGAAAACGGCATCCCGTTATCAAAGGAGCCGCCCGTGGCAAAGCAATGCGCCTGATTGACGATAACACGGCAGGTCGGGATGGTTTGGCCCAACAGACGCGCACGATTGTCATCCGAGGAGTGTAGCCCGATAGAGTGGCCCGCACCTTGATGAGACAGGATGTTCGAGGCAACCTCGCGCGCATGATCAAAATCGCGGGCGGCGTAGAGGGTAGTGATGAGCGAGAGTTTTTCACCGGATTCCGGGTGATCCGGCCCGATCCCCTCGCCGGGAATCAGGACGAAGCGAGCCGTATCCGCATCGGGGACGATCACCCCGGCGGCGGCGAGCATCTCTGGCAGGCTGCGGGCGATCATATGGCGGTTCAGGCCACCACCACCGAATAGCGCGGTCTTGAGCGTCCCGGCATTACGCCCTTCAAGCAACCGCCCTCCTGCCGCGTACAACTCACGCAGAAAAGCATCACGAATGGCATCCACGACAACCAATGCGTTTTCCGAAGAACAAGAGGTCGCATTGTCGAAGGTTTTGGATGCCGTGATCTTGCGGGCGGCCTCAGCGAGGTCTGCCGTCTCATCCACAATGACCGTCACATTCCCGGCCCCGACCCCAAGGGCGGGAGTGCCAGAGGAATAGGCGCGGCGGACATTATCCTGAGAGCCAGTGACAACGAGCAGGTCGCAGGTCTCCATCAGTCGCTGCGTTTTGACCTTGGATGATGGGGCCGGAACCATCTGTACGAGGTCCGGGTCTGCGCCGATCCGGGCGAATTCAGCGTGAATATAGCCAATCAGCTTTTCGCAGACCACGTTGCCTTTTGGAGAGGGGGACAACAGGATCGCATTGCCGCATTTCAGGGCATTGACCGCATTGTTTATCGGCGTCGCCACGGGATTTGTGGAGGGGACGACGGCGCCGATAACGCCCTTGGCCCGTGCAATTTCGGTGATGCCGGTGGCCGGGTTATCGGTTGTGACGCCGAAGGTTCTGGCATCCCTGATGTCGCGAAGAAGGCCCAGTGTCTTGCGATGGTTCTTGGTAATTTTGTCGGTGACATTCCCAAGGCCCGTTGTCTCGACCGCCATGGCCGCGAGTTCAGCGTTTCGGCCCGGTTCCATCAGCGCCCATGCGGCGGCGAGGGCGGCGCGGTCATAAGCTTCCTGAGAGCCATTACGCTCATAGGCGGCCTGCGCGATGCGTGCGCGATCCATCAGCGTATCGACAATGATTTCATCGTCCGAAAGGGCAGCGAGGGGTTGGGCAGCCATTGGGATTTCCGTGGTGTTAGGGGGTGGCGCAATCTGCGCCCTCTGCCTTTGGGAGAAAGAGGGCGAGGGGGGCTCCGCAAGAACCGGGAGGTTCGAGTTGAGAAACCACCCCTCACCATACCCCTCCCGTGGGGGAGAGGGGTTTCGTAAATCTTGTGTCGCGCAGTAACGCCCCGGATGTGTGGTCCGGCACGTTTGGGATCAGAGGCCCTTGAGCAGTTCCTCAAGGGTTTCCTGACGCTCTGCCCACATTTTCAGAACTTCGTCACGGGTCATAATTTTCATGGGCGAACCGCCCGCTTTCATGCGTTTCGCAACGCGCGCGTTTTCAAACATTGCGGGAACTTTAGCGGCCAGCGTTTCGATGATCGCGGGGTCGGTTCCCTTGGGGACCATAAGACCCCGGAAGTTGACCGAAGAATTGTCCACGTCGAGACCGGCTTCCATCATCGTTGGTACGTCGGACAGAAATTCCTCGTTCCGTTCCAGATCGGCCACGCCGAGGATTTTGACATTTCCGGCTTCGCGAGCGCGGAAGGCATCAGAGAGATTGTTGATCCCGGCTTTTACATCACCTGCGATCACGGCCTTCATCGCCGCTGCGCCGCCGCCTTTGGTTGGGATATAGGCCATCTTGCAGTCGCAGGCTTTTTCGATCTGAAGCGCCGCGATGTGGTGGCCGACGAACAGGCCCGCACCCGAAAGCGTCAGCTTGCCGGGGTTTTCCTTCGCGAAGGCCACGACATCTTCCATCGAGTTGAATTCACTGTCCTTGCCGACGACGAAGACGGCGGGGTCAGATCCCCAGTTGGCAATCGGCTCAAAGCTGTCAGTGGAATATTTCACGCCGCCCTTGATCGACTGGGCGATGAAATGGGGGACGTTGTAGGCGCCCATCGTGTAGCCGTCATTATCCGCCTGTGTGGCGAGCCAGTTCCAGCCAACACGACCGCCCGCACCGGGCTTGTTTATGATATAGATGGGCTGGCCGAGCAGGTCTTCATTGCCTGCGACCATGGTGACGATACGCGCCTGAAAATCTGTCGCACCACCTGCGCCATAGGATACTGCAACGCCAATGGGGCGTTCAGGATAGCTGTCGGCGGCGGAAGCAGCACCGGCTACTGTCAGCGAGGTAAGGGCCATGGTCAGCCCGGTCAGAAGTCGTTTCATCGTTTCTTCCCTTCGTTCTTATCGTTTTTGGTTGTCGTCAGAAAAACATGCCGCGTGGTGTCTGCACCTGCAACAGCAAGGCGAAGAGGGCATACATCACACCCATGAATACCAGCGTTGTCACGATCCTCCGTACCCATCCATTAAGGCTGGACAGGGGCACCGGATCGTAGATCGTGTATATGGTGAGGAAGGTCAGCGCACCGCTCACGTAGAACCCAAGCTTTGTTGCCGCGAGAAACACGAAGACCAGCGCCACGACCAATCCGGGCAACACATTCAGGGCAACCGTCGAGGAAATACCGCCCCCTACCCGTGCCAGTCCGGCAAGCGCGCGGTAAGCATTCCACAGCGCCAATCCAACGAAGAAGACCGAGATAATGCGCGGGAACAGGAAGGCTTCAACAGGTTCTTGTGTGAAACTAAGCCATGCCACCACCACCGCGATGGCCAGAACAACAAGGGCCGGGATCGTATGCTGAATACGGGTGCTGGTCATTTTTCTGCCTTCGTGTTCGTTGGCAGGGCGTCATTAATCGCGCGGTTTGATATGAAGCTGTACAATACCGATCCCAGCACCAATGCGACCAGCACCAAATTAAAAGTGCCGCCAAAGAAATAGATCATCGATCCATCCGTCGCATCCGCAATGCGCGATCCAAGGATGAAGTTGTCTTCTGCAATGTCACCGAGAATCAGGCCCAGCACAAGTGGAGCGGCAGAGAAGCCGAATTTCTCCAATGCATACATGGTCATGCCGAGGATCAGCATGATGTAGACGTCACCCATTGATTGCTGCACCGAATACGACCCAAAGACAGCGAGGATCAGCACCGCCGCCGCCATGATTGGCATGGGCGCACGGGCAATACGTGCCGCCGAGGCCGCAATCCAGATGCCAAAGACGACCATGAGTATCTGGCCCAGAAGCATCGAGTTGATGAAGGTCCAGATAACCTCCGGGTGTCGTTCAAACAGGTCTCCACCAGGAAAGATGCCATGGATCAGCAATCCGCCGAGCAGGACGGCGGCGGTGGGCGAACCGGGGATCGAAAGGGTCAGCAGCGGAACGAGGGAAGGGCCGACCATGGCGTTATTGGCGGATTCGGCGGCAATCACACCTTCAGGGTGGCCTGTGCCGAATTTCGCTTTATGCGGCGAGAATTTACGGGTCTGGTCATACGCGACGAGGCCCGCAATCTGGCCGCCTACACCGGGAATGAGGCCGATGATCGAGCCAATTACCGTGCCGATACTCAAGGCACGTCCCGATTTCGCAATCTCCCTGAACGAGCTTGAAAGCTTATGTTTCGTGACAGTGACCTGCTCGATGGCCGAAGCGTTGCGGCCCTTGGCGAACATCTCCATTACCTGGGGAATGGCGAACAGGCCAATCAGGGCCGGAATAATGTGAATGCCCCCGGTCAGCGCATCCGAGAAAATGAACCGTGGAACGCCGTAATTGTCATCATACCCAATCGTCGCCAGCCAAAGCCCGATACAGCCGGATAACAGCCCCTTCACAAAGGATTTCGAGTCGAGTGAGCCAATCAGGGTCACGCCCAGAATGGCCATCCAGAACAGATGTGATGGCCCGAAGGCGAGCGCCCATTCGGCCAGAACAGGGGTGAGGAAGATCAGCAGCATCACGCCGATTACCCCGCCAATGCCGGAGGCGAGGAACGAAAGATGCAACGCTCTTGCACCCTCGCCCTGTTTGGCCATTTCATGCCCGTCGAGGGCCGTGGCAATATTGGCGGGCGCGCCGGGAATCTTGAGCAGAATTGCACTGACCGCGCCGCCCGCAACGGTGGAAGTATAGGCCGCCCCCAACAGGATCAGCCCATGGGTTGGCGAAAGCTGGAATGTGAATGGGATCAGCAATGCAACCGCCATTGTCGGCGACAACCCCGGCGTCGCACCGAGAATTAGTCCCCCCACCGTGCCACCGAGCAGCAGCATGAATGCCACCGGCTCGAACACGCCGCCGAAATAGCCCAGAAATTCCATTCGCGTCTTTCTCCCCAATCACGCCTCTGTGGACGTGTTAATGACGGACGCTAACGGATGAAAACGCGAATGCAAACGTTTTCATTTTCGATTGAACGGGATAGGTTCGAAGACATGATGACAGACATCCATAGTCTCGTGCCCAGCGCGTTAGAGCCATTCTTTGACCTTGCAACGGAAACTTTTGTGCGCCGCAGTACGTTGCATCGCGCCCTGGGAGTCGGGTTGGAAGAATATCGCCCGTATCTAAGGCCCGCTTTTGAGGCGATGGTTGAGCAGGGTCTTTCAATCGCTGCGACTGACGGGGAAACAGGGGAGCCGATTGGCTGCCTGATCGTTACAGATTACCGTTTCAGCGCGCCGGGTGTGACCTTGCCCCGGCTCGCACCGCTTGGCGCGCTGACGGCAGCGTTGCGCAGGAAATACGAATGTCGGCATCATCCTTCACCGGGCGAAGCGATCCTTGTTGATATGGCCGCTGTTACAGAAGCGGCGACAGGGCAGGGTATCTATTGCCGGATGCGCCGCGCCGCCTGTGACGTGGCGCGCGCGAAGGGGTTTCGCCATGTCGTGGGTGAGGCGTCTTCTTCCGAAACCCAGCATGTTCTGCTGGATTGTCTGGGGCATCAGAAAATGGCCGAGATCGCGTTTTGCGATTTTTCTTTTGCCAATGAAATGCCCTTCGCCAGCATTGAAAACCCGCCCACATTTATTCTTGCCGAGGGGGATCTTTAGCTATGAAACAGGTTTCTCCGCCGCCTCATCGTTCCAGAAAAGGGCCACCCGGTATCGTCGATGTTGCCGCCCGTGCGGGGGTGTCCATCGCGACGGTTTCGCGAGCATTTGCAAAGCCTGAGATGGTGCGGGCAGAGACGCGGAGCCGTATTGAGGAAGCCGCGCGGGATCTGGGATATATTCGCGACCGGCTGGCGGGCAGTATGCATAATCGCTTTTCCGGCACGGTGGGGCTGATCGTGCCGACGATTGATAACGCTATCTTTGCCGAGATGATCGAGGCGTTTTCTGCGCGCTTGCGTGACCATGACCGCACGATGCTGATCGCTGCGCATGGGTATGATCTGTCGTTGGAGGCGGGCATCGTCCGTTCGCTGCTGGAACGACGGATCGACGGGGTGGCCCTGATCGGGTTCGCCCATGATCGCGTGCCATTGACGATGCTGGAGCGGCGGGCCGTACCGGCGATCTCGATCTGGAATTATGACGCGACCTCGGTGCTGCCCTGCATTGGCGCGGATAACCGTCATGCGGCGCGGTTGGTGACGGACCACCTGATTGGCCTTGGCCATCGCGATATCGCGTTTTTATTCCCGGAGGCGCAGGCGAATGACAGGGCACGGGACCGGATCGACGGGGCGATGGAGGCGATGAGGGCAGTCGGGGTCGATGTTGCCGGGCATCGGTGGCTCGATTGTCCTTACGATATGGGGGCGGCGAAGGCGTTGGCGTTGCGGTTGCTGGTGGACGATCCACCATCAGCGGTGGTTTGCGGGAATGACGTGATCGCGCATGGGGTGGTTTTCGCCGCCATCGCGCTGGGAGTGAATGTGCCGCGCGACTTGTCGGTGGTGGGGATCGGCGACCTGCGTGGTTCGGCCCAACTGGAGCCGGGGCTTACAACAGTGCGTCTTCCGGCGCGGCGTATTGGCGGCCTCGCCGCCGATGCCATCGTGGCCATGAGCGAGAGTGGCGCACCGCCCGACCCCTTTCGCCGCCGGGTGGACGTGACCTTCACGGAACGTGCATCCACCGCTGCGCCCGCATCCGCATAACCTGTTCCGGCCTGCGTTACTTCATTTCCCGCAATGCTTGTCCACCACCCGCTGCACCATCGGTGCGAAATGGGCAAAATCCGGTGTTACCATATCCGGGTGTTTGCCCGCATCATCCAGATAGCGGACCTGCACGATCTCATGCCGGTTCGGATTACGCTCGAATGCGGCGATTTCGTCCGCGTTCATCGGTCCACCCTGCAAATTCAGCGAATGGATCGACGCATCGGATAATCGTTTGAGATATTCCGGCTTTGTCGCGCAGAGATACCGTTTCGCGGCCACATGCCAACGCACGCAATCCGTCACGAGCGTCGGGAAAAACCGCTCAAGCACCGCTGCGCCCGCTTCCTCGTGCAGTCGGTCTTCCTCGTCATCCATCGTGAACATGCCGAACTCGCTGGTGAAATGCCCAATATCGTGCAGCAGCGCAGCCACCACGATCACGTCGTCCATTCCCGCCTTTTCGGCCATGGTTGCGCCTTGCAGCATATGTTCGGCCATCGTCACCGGCTCGCCCAGATATTCCTCCCCTCCCCGCCGTTCAAAAATATCCGCAAGGAATGGCACGATGGTTTCGGGGGTGAGGTTATCCGTCACTCTGCTGCCTCCCGCGCACCATCCTCGATGGCCGCCAGCGTTGAGAGCAGACCGTCGCGGTCGGGATAGCACCCCTGCAACCACCGTGACCCGGCCCCCGAATATCCTTTGCGTGCGTGCATCACGCGGGTGTTGTCCACCAGAAAACTCTCTCCGGGTGACAGCTTGAATGACACTGCCATGGCCGGATCGTCGATGATCTCTGCCCACCGTCGGTATGCCGTATAATACGCTGCCATATCGTCATATGGCACATCCACGATGGGCGCGGTGGAGCGGTTGTTGAACCGTACGCCGATCAGTTCTCCATCCGGGGCCAATTCGATCATTGGTCTGCGCGCTGTCAGCCGCACTCCTGCCGATCCGGCATATTCGAACCGTGCGCAATAGCGTGACAACAGATCGAACCCCCGTGCATCCTCGTCACGCAGCCGCAAGGCGGCGGCAAAGCCGTCTACCACCATCGACTCGCCCCCTTCGGCCGAGTTCTCAAGACAATAGAGAATCTGCATCGTCGGGACAGGATCGCGATAGGGATTGTCTGTGTGGGCCTGTAATCCGAGGCCCGTATAGGCGAGGTTTGTCGGGTTTACTTCTGTCCGCACTTCGAACCATTTTCCGTAATTCGTTTCACGCACATAACCGAACAGTTCCGCCACCCGCAGCAACGCCCCGCTCTCGACTGGCCCTCCCGTCACCTTGGCAAAGCCATAGCGCCGAACATCAGCCAGCCAGCCGCCTAGCGCCGCCCGGTCGCTTTCCAGTCGCGTAAACTCTCCGCAGGGTACGGCCAGCCCGCCATCCCATGTTTCGGTGGTATCGGCCAGCCATCCCGGCGCACGACTCTCCCGGCGATCATAGGCGTGGGCGCGTAGCCATGGGGCGGGGAATATCACTGTCTTGTCTTCAGGCAGGAAGGTCACAGACAGTGTATCGCCGTCCACCGCTACCTTGATCCGTGTGTCATGTGGAATGTCGCCGACCGCAATCAACCGTTGCCCATTTCCCGGCGCACGGGTCTCAGGGTCCAGGGCATTGTCGCGCAGCCATACGGCATGGAACCGGGCGGTAAACCCATCGGGCCATGTCAGCCGAACTGCCTCTCCCCCATTGAGAATTTCACTATCGAGCGCCATCGCACCCTCCTGCGCTATCCGGCCAATGCCTGTAATTCTTCCATCACCGCATCTGAAATCGCAATCCCGTCTTTCGCCGCCGCGTCGCGCCTGGCGAGGCGGGATGATCCCGGAAGTCGTACCCCATCCTGCCCCAGCATCGCTTCGGTCAGAACGGCCATGCGGTCGAGGAACGCTTCCCCGGCTGTCGCGCGGATGTCGATGGCCATGATGAACTGTCCCACATCGGGCGGCCCGCCTTCGGCATTGAGGAAGGAGGTTGCTTCGAATCCGAACTTTCCGCCGGTCAGCGCCGCAGCCATCACTTCGACCATCAGCGCCAATGCGGCCCCCTTGGCCTCGCCCATTGGGACCATCGAGCCAGCCAATGCGGCCTTTGGGTCGGTCGTCGGCTGGCCATCTGCATCCAGCGCCCAGCCCTCCGGGATTGCCTCGCCACGCTTGTTTGCCGCCATGACCTTGCCGCGCGCAACAACCGAGAGCGACAGGTCGATCACCAGCGCGGCCTCGTCCCGGCGTGGGGCCGCAAAGGCTATCGGGTTCGTCCCGAACAACGGCTTTGATCCCCCCCACGGGGCCATCGCCTCTGGTGTATTCGCGAACAGCATCGCTACGCAGCCCCTGTCGGCCAGCCGCTCCACATGCTGCCCTGCTTGCCCGCAATGGTGCGAGCGATGTACTGCAGCCGCCGCAATGCCGGTCTCAGCGGCGGCGGCGGATACGGCATCAATGGCCAGATCGAAGGCCGGGAATGCGAATCCATGCGCGGCATCCACGGTGATCCAGCCGGGGCGGGGGCGTTCCACCACTGGCGTCGCATCACCCGTGACCTTTCCGGCCTTTACCTGCGCGCAATACGACCCAACGCGCGACAATCCATGCCCCGCTTGCCCGTCGATCTCTGCGCCGACCAGCGCCCGCGCGACACTCATCGCATTTCCCGGCGCGCATCCACTGCCGATCAACGCATTTGCGACCAGCGTTTCGGCATCTTCGATCGGCAAGTGGGGCATGGTGGACCTTTCGGGGTACTCTGTCATTCCTGCGAAAACAGGGATTTCTCTTCGTCCCGCAAGATGCCCGTTTTTACGGGCATGACAATGGTCTTTCGGTCAGAGGCATCCCCGTGCCACATCTTCGCTCACTTCACGCTCTGCGACCACCGTTTCGCCTTCATAAGCGGTCGTCTTGCGCCATAGCGTGAATGTATCCGCATCTGCCGTCATCCGGTTTTCCGTCACGATCCGCACATCCCAGCCTTCGCGCGCAAACGTAAACTCCCACCGCGCCCAATGATCCGCGCTCAAGGGGTCATCGGGATGGATTGCAAACCGCTGCGTTACTGTCGATCCATCCGCCAGTCCATGCGATCCATCCTGTGCCATCCCGAAATCATCGAAGGTCTCCAGCACCAGCGTTCCGTCGTCCTCAACCCGCCGTTCCGTGCGACTGTCCGGTTCTCGCAATACCGTGGCATCGCGCACCGGATAATCGCGCGGGGCGGGGGGGGCACCCGTTTCCGCCACCGTCACGCGCGGCAGTGTAAGTGCACAGTTTTCCAGATGCAGTGTCACGGTTGCGGCCTCTGGTGAGGGCCAGATAACCGGCCAATACCCGGTCGAGATGGCCAGCCGCAGCCGATGCCCCGCGTGCAGGCGATAACCACAGGCATTCAGTGCTACCCGCGCTGTATATTGCCGCCCCGGCTCCAGCATTTCCGGCGTATCATGCCCGGCATGGTGGCACAGATTGAAAGCACGATAGCTGATTCGTGCTGACCCACCCTCCGGCGATACATCGCATAATCGCAGGCACACCTGCGCCACTGGCCTGTCAACCGAGAAGGATAGAACGGCCTCTGCCCGGCCCAGAAGATCAATATCCGCATCCAGCGGCGCGGTATCAAAACAGGCCGATTCCGCATCATCCGCGCCCTGATCCACCGCCAGCTCATTCCCCATCCGCATTCCAACGCAGAAATAGGCCGAGGCCGCCCCCACCGTCGCAGATGAGTTGATCGAAACCTCCCCGCCCCCGCGCAGGTCGCTCAAAATCCCGCCATCAGGATAAAGCGTCAGGGGTTTCGCGACCGGCGCCGTCACCCATCGCCCCGGACGATCCCGATAATGTGGCGATGGCTCATCCCAATCGAGCAAGTATGCCCGAACATCCGGCACATCCGCACCGCTGCCTTTCATGTGTCGATCAAACCATCCCAGCACTTCGCCATGGAAATCTGCCGGATTCGTCTTCGCGATATGCGGGTATTTATGCTCCCACGGTCCAAGCAACGCGGCCACCGGCGCATCGAGATTTTCCACGAGCGACAATGGCGCATTCACGTACGCATCCGTCCATCCGCCCAACGCCAGCGTTGCGGCCTGAATCTGCGAAAAATCCTCGCAGACCGAGCCATGCTTCCAGAAAGCGTCTCGCGAGGGATGCCGCAACCAATCCGCGCCCATCATGGGCAATGTCTCGATCCGTTCCAGCCATTGCTCGCGCCAATCCTCTCGCAATGCGGGGTCCGGGGGGCGCGTGTTGTAAGCGTGCATTTGCCCCGACCAATTGAAATTATCGGTCAGCAAGCACCCGCCCATGAAGTGAATATCGTCTGCGTAACGATCCACCGTCGAACATACCGTCACGATGGCCTTGAGCGCAGGGGGGCGGCGATACGCTAGCTGCAACCCGTTGAAGCCGCCCCATGAAATCCCGATCATCCCGACCGAGCCGTCACACCAGTCTTGCGCCGCAATCCATGCGATTACTGCTTCGCCATCCGATAGCTCTTGCTCTGAATATTCGTCATCGAATATCCCGTCGCTATCCCCGGTTCCGGCAATATCCACCCGGATGCAGGCATAATTCTGAGCGGCGAATACCGGATGCGTCGTCTCATCCCTTGGCGCTGTGCCGTCGCGCTTGCGATAGGGTAGATATTCCAGGATCGCCGGAACCGCCCCGCTCCCTTCCGGCAACCATGCCTTCGCCGCCAGCTTGCGTCCGTCAGGCAGCGGAACCCAGAGGTTTTCGATAATGCGAATGGTCATGGCAGGGTCTCCGGCAAGGGATGCGGTTTCCATGACCATTCACCGTCGCCTTGCGAAATGCCAGTGTCACTGAAAAATCACACGTATGCAGATGATTTTGTGTTTGGTGCGTAATGCTCAACCTCTCTGGTTGAAATTAACCAAATGCATCTTTAGGGGGAGTTTCCGTGGCCCAGATGGCCCCTCGCGTCTTTGATGTGAGCAGGGCGTCCCCGATGAACCGCACCTTTGCAAAAGGTGCCTCAGATCGCCGTATCCGGTTGCTCACCGGGATGCGGTATCCCTCGAACCAGGCCCGCAGAGCGTCCCTGTAACTCCAGCCCCCTCCGTGCCTTGCGCGGAATGCGGCCTTGTGCCGTCAGTCAGAAAGAAGTCAGGAACGAAAATCGAAGGAGGAATGTGTCATGTCCCGCAACTATAAACCCACACCTCATACCCTCGATCTTATCTGCGCGTGTACCGCGTTCGGCACTCCCATGATCCGCATTGCATCATGGGCGGCGTCGTTCTTCCGGCGGGAGGGTGCTGATTACCAGTGCCCGAATTGCGGTAGAGGCGAGCGTGCCTTGCTGATCTCGCACTTCCTGTTCCCCGACCGCCTGATTTTAAGGCGTCGGTGAAGACAGGGTGGGGTGTCAGGCAGTCGTAAATCCACGGACCGCCTCACACATCCGCCCGAACGCCGCCTTCGCCCGCCCACTCATATGGCGCGCGAAAAGGTAGCTATGCGGCAAGCCCGTTTCGATATGGGCTTCCGCTTTTACACCTGCTGCACGAAGGCGCTGCGCCCAAGCCTCTGCATCATCGCGCAACGGGTCTTCTCCTGCACCAAATGCCACGCAAGGGGCCACTCCGCTCAGGTCTTCGGCCAATAGCGGCTCTGCACGTGGGTCGCCCGTCGGCGCGCCCCATTGCGCATGATACCAGTCCATATCCACCGTCGTTAGTAACCGCGCTTGCGCCTTTTCGGCATAAGCAGGCAAGCCCAGCGATGATCCTCCCAAAGCCGGATACGCCAGCACCTGCCCGGTAATCCTGTCTGTTCCGCGCAAGGCCACAGCCACACCCGCCGCCAGACATCCCCCCGCCGAATCCCCGGCCAGAACGAATGGCCCGTCCAGCGCCTCTGCTGCCGCCAGCGCATCGTTACACGCCGCAGGGAATGGATGCTCCGGCGCAAGGCGATAATCGAGCGCAATCACCTCGCAGCCCGCCCGCTCCGCCAGCCCCGCACACAAATCATCATGGCTCTCCAGCGACCCTACGATGTAGCCGCCCCCATGGAAAAACAGCACTCGCCCACGATCACCGCCAATATACCGCCGTGTAGGTCGTCCCGCGAGAATCATCTCCTCCACTGTCACCCCGATGGGACGTCCCCCATGAAGCCTTGCGCGCAAGCTTTCGTAGGCCGCGCGCATCTCTTCAATGCTGGCCCCCTCCGGCGCACCCGCGCTTTCGGTCAATTCGATATAGGCGAGTGTTTCGCTGTCGAATGGTCCGTTCATCGCAATCCCCCCAACAAAAAACGCCGCCCCGGTGAAAGGGCGGCGCGATCTGACGTTCAGATATTGAAGATCAGGCGAACCACCAGCGTTCCGCCCAACGTTCACCGTCCAGATCCCAGTTGGCGGCCATCTTCTCGCCATGGCCGATCTTGTCCGACATGGCGAAGACGTATTGCGCGAACATCGGAATGATGGTCCCGCCATCGTCTTTCACGAGGCCTTGCAGCTCCGAATACATTTCGGCGCGTTTGCCTTCATTGAGTTCGGAGCGCGCTTCGAGCAGCACCTTGTCAAACCGGTCATTGGTCCAATAGGCATCGTTCCAGTTGACGCCACCCTTATAGGCGGTGGTCATCATCCAATCGACTGTTGGACGACCGCTCCAGTAACAGGCACAGAACGGTTCCTGCATCCAGACATTTGACCAGTAGCCATCGTTTGGCACCCGCTCGACCTTTACGTCGATATTTGCGGCCTTGGCGCTTTCCGAGAACAGCACGGCAGCATCAACTGCACCGGCAAAGGCGGCATCGGCGGATTTCAGCGTGACGTCCAGCTTGTCCATCCCCGCTTCCTTGAGGTGGAATTTCGCCTTGTCGGGATCGTAGCTGCGCTGCTCCAGATCCTTGGCATAGAACGGTTGGCCCCGACCGATGGGGTGATCGTTCCCGACCGAGCCATAGCCCTGAAGGATTTTCGATACCAGTTCCTCGCGGTCAATTGCGTGCTTTAGCGCAAGGCGGACATTGACGTCGCTGTAGGGCGCGGCACGGGTGTCCATGACGAAAGTATAGTGCTGCGTTCCGTCAGTCGTCTGTACCTTGATGTTCTTGCGGCGCTTGAGAAGGCTGACAGTCTTCAGTTCCACGCGGTCAATCACATCGACTTCGCCCGTTACCAGCGCGTTCGTGCGCGCCGTTGGATCGACAATGGCCAGCATGTCAATGGCGTCGAAGTGTGCGCGATCCTTTTTCCAGTAGCCGTCGAAACGCTTGAATTTCGCGCGCACACCTGGCTCAAAGCTTTCCAGCACGTAGGGGCCAGCGCCGATGCCGGCGTCCCAGTCCACCTTGCCGTCTTTCGACGGGCCGATGGGCAGGTGATAATCGGAGAGGACGAAAGGAAAGTCCGCATTGCCCGATGCCAGCACAAAGACCACGGCATCTTTGCCCTTGGCCGTCATGTCGGTGATATCTTCGAGGATTGGCTTGGCGGCGGATTTGGAATCGTCGCCCCGGTGATGGTTAATCGAGGCAATCACGTCTGCAGACGTAACCTTGTCGCCATTGTGGAAGTCCGCATCGCGCAGCTTGAAGGTCCAGGTGGTCGCGTCGTCGGAGGCTTCCCAGCTTTCCGCCAACTCGCCGATGACGGACCCGTCGGCGGTTACTTCCGTGAGGTAGTTGTTCATCGTGTGGGTCAGCGCGATGGTAAACCCGTTCTCGTGTGTGCCGGGGTCATAGCTGTCGGTTGTTCCGCCGTGGGCCTTGCCTATACGCAGCGTACCGCCCTTTTTTGGCGCAGCGAGCGCCCCGCCTGCGGATAATGCAACAGCGGCGGCTCCGCCATATTGCATGACCTCGCGGCGGTTTGGTGTAATGAAACTCATATGTTCGTCTCCCTTGGTCGCCGGTTTCAATCTCCGGCGAATCTTGTTGCGAATCGACGGGCGTAACTCTTCACCATGCGGCATAGGTGAGTAAACCCTCTGCTCTCAGACGAAATGTATCTGTAGTCATCAAAAGTGTGCTGGCAAGCGTTTGATTGTCAGCTTGCCGGTCCAGGCATCCGTCTTCCAGATGGATACGAATACTGAAAACGCGCTGGGGGCGTGCGTCAGCGCAATGTCACGGCATAGGCCAGATCGGCGGTGACGTAGCGGCTGCGGCGTATTTCGACCACCCGGTCGGAAAGGTCGATGGCCTGTCGTGTAACCTCGATGAGGGCGTCGCCGGTTGTCGCATCCATCGCCTCCGCATCGGCTTCGTCTGCGACAACGGCTCGCAGCCGCTCATCTGCCCGCTGGATCGCAATGCCATATGACCCTTGCCAGAAGGCGTAGAGTGCGTTGGGGAGTGGCGCATGATCTTCCAGGGCCGGAAACAGATCGGCAGGCACGACCGAGGCTTCACGCACAATCCGTTTGCCGTTGATGCTACGAATGCGGTCAATGCTGTAGACATGCTTCGTTTGCGTGCCAAACACTTCGCGCTCTGCCGCATTGCTGCGCCGCCGCTCGATGGTTTCCCGTGCCAGCATCGGCTGGGCTTCTGACCCGTCAGCATGGCGCAAGCGGAAAAAGTGGAAATGATCCGTCTCCGGCGTTGTTGTCGCCACGACCGTTCCCCGCCCCTGTCGTCGCTCGACGATTCCCCGGCGTTCCAGATCGCGCAATGCCCGCCGCGCCGTTCCCTGACTGACGCCCATCTCGCGGCCCAGATCTGTTTCGCTTGGCAGCATGACGCCGGGCTTGAGCGTACCATTCACGATCCGCGCAAGAATATCCTCGCTTACGCGCCGCCAGAGGGGGAGGGGGGTCATATCGTCCATGAGGTCAACATAGGGATAGAAGAAGTCTTGTACAAGACTTCTTGCCCTGCTAAAGCACCCGTATATTCACCGAGAGAGGGGCATCCCATGGGCGAAAAACCGCATCTTCTGGTCCACGAAAGCGCCGACAATGTCGGGGTCGTGGTGATCGAGGGGCTGACCGCCGGCACCGATATGCTGTGTGTTATCACCCACGACAATACCGATTTCCGCCTGACCGCAAAACACGACATTCCTATCGGTCATAAGGTCGCGCTGAAAGACCTGTCCGAAGGCGATACGGTAATCAAATACGGCGAAGACATCGGCAAGATGATCGGTGCCGCCGAAAAGGGCGGCCACGTCCACACCCAGAACTGCAAAACGAAAAGGTGGTAATCTGATGCCTCTCGATGCAACGAACGTTACCGTCAACGCATGGCGCCGCGAAAATGGCCGCGTCGGCGTCCGTAACCACGTCCTGATCCTGCCCGTCGATGATATTTCCAATGCGGCCTGTGAGGCCGTCGCGAATAATATCAAGGGTACGATGGCCATCCCCCATGCCTATGGTCGCCTTCAGTTCGGTGCAGACCTTGACCTCCATTTCCGCACCATCATCGGCACCGGCGCAAACCCCAATGTTGCCGCTGTCGTGGTGATCGGGATCGAGCCGGGCTGGACCAAGATTATCGCTGATGGCATCCGCAAGACCGGCAAGCCCGTCGCTGAATTCTCCATCGAGCAGAACGGCGATATCGCCACGATTGCTGCTGCATCACATCAGGCGAAGGAATTCGTGCATTGGGCGACGGAGCTTCAGAAAGAGCCATGCCCTGTCTCTGACCTGTGGGTTTCGACCAAATGCGGCGAGTCCGACACGACAACGGGCCTCTCTTCCTGCCCCACCGTCGGCAATATGTACGACAAGCTGATTCCTGCCGGTCTTTACGGCTGTTTCGGTGAAACGTCGGAAATCACGGGCGCAGAACATATCTGCGAAAAGCGCGCTGCCAACCCTGAAGCCGCCGAGAAATTCATGGCGATCTTCAAGGAATACTCGGAAAACGTGATCTTCGCGAACCAGACCGATGACCTCTCCGACAGTCAGCCGACCAAAGGCAATATCCTCGGCGGCCTGACGACCATTGAAGAGAAAGCCCTCGGTAATCTTGAGAAGATCGGGCGCGAGTGTACTTATATTGATGCGCTGCAAGCGGCTGAATCCCCCGAAAAGGGACCGGGCCTCTACTTCATGGATACGTCCTCTGCTGCGGCGGAGTGCGTGGTCCTGATGGCGGCAGCGGGTTACGTCATCCACACCTTCCCGACAGGGCAGGGCAACGTGGTCGGCAACCCAATCGTTCCGGTCATCAAGATTTCGGGCAACCCGCGCACCCTGCGCACAATGCATGAGCATATCGACGTGGATGTCACCGGCGTCCTCTCGCGTGAGCAGACTATCGACGAGGCAGGTGATGCCCTGATCGACATGATTATCCGTACCGCCAATGGCCGTAACACCGCCGCCGAAGCGTTGGGCCATGTCGAATTCTCGATGACAAAGCTGTATCGCTCGGCGTGATAATCTGCGCGGCTATCCTTCGGGATGGCCGCGCCCGCACTTCGCCGGAGCAGGTTATCATGCTCCGGTTCGGCTTCTCTCCAACGCCTCAATAGAAGTCGAAGCCACTCCAGACATCGTCCGCCGTGGTGTTTTTTACGAGGATGCTGTCGCCGGTTGTGCCGTATTCGATAAGGGTATCCGTACCGATTTCTATCGTCGTCACATCATGCCACATCGTGGTGCTGTCGCTGAAAGTAATGAAGTCGATCCCGGCTTCGAAATCGGTGATGATGTCCATGCCATCGCCCTCACGAAACTTGAAGATGTCGGCCCCGGCTCCGCCGCTGATGAGGTCGTTGCCCGCACCGGCAGTAATGAGATCATCGCCCGCACCCCCATTGAGCATGTCGTCGCCCTCATCACCGAACAGCATGTCGTTTCCTGCATTGCCGGTAAGGGCGTCATCACCGATCCCTCCCACCAGCATATCGTCGCCTGCGTGGCCGACCAGCATGTCATCGCCAGCATAGCCATAGAAGGTCGAACCATTGGCTCCTGCCTGAAGGTGGTCGCCAAAAGCCGAACCTTTGACGATATCAATGGAAATGAGCGTATCGCCCCCTGCATGGCCGCCGCTGCCGATCCCTGCCTCCAGATCAACGATAACGCCCGCATCTGAAGACCAGTAGGTCGCCGTGTCGATGCCTGTGCCGCCATCAAGGTGATCGCTGCCTTCTGCGCCGCGCAGAATATCGTTACCTGCGCCGCCATGAATTGTATCGTTGCCGTTAAGTCCACAGAGGAAGTTATCATCATCGCCACCGATCAGCATGTCATCGTGATGCGAACCACGCGCGCTTTCGATGCTGAAGAGTGTGTCGCCTTCTGCATAACCGCCGCTGGCAGTCTGAAGGCCGAGGTTAACACTGACCCCGCTGCCGGAGCCGTGATAATTGATCTCGTCGATCCCGGTTCCGCCATCAAGTATATCGGCCCCTGCCCCTCCAGCAAGAAAATCGTTCCCCTCACCACCACTCACTCTGTCGTCGCCGGCTCCGCCGTAGAGAAAATCACGCCCAGCCCCACCATTAACATCGTCATCCCCGCCAAGTGCGAAGATAGCCTCATCGAGATCTGAACCGATAATGATGTCACCTGCTTCAGAGCCAAAAGCAACAAGATCAGAATAAAAATGATGACGCATGATTTAAATCCCTTTTTTTTATTGATGGAAAATCAATAAACTCATTTTTTATGTTTCGAAATTGGAATATTGTTTGCATAAGTAGTTATATTTATTGAAATTAATTACTTTTATTATTTATTAATAACAATATTATGCTTGTGTTAATTTTATTAAAGATTTTTTGATTTATTTAATCAATATTAAATTGATAAATTAAACTATTAATCATTGGCTGATTTCAAAAATACCAGTTGAAGCAATGCGCTGCGCTCAATTTGATAAGTTATATGCATTATTGTTGTAACCGTTGTTGTTAACGCTTTATCAATCGGATGCCAGAGCGTGCCGTGGTAAAGGTAAAAATTGTTAAGGCTGTTCCCTGTGGTTTTTAACAATCCTGCCTGAACGGATTATTCCTTAAATCGCGTCCGGCATTGCGCGGCCCTGGAAACCGCGCGAAAGTGGGATTCGTGATTTCGTTTCGATGG
>CALFFK010000012.1 GCA_937957975.1 uncultured Neomegalonema sp. | reverse complement strand
TGTGAGGTCGTGACCTTCACTGCCGATCTGGGGCAGGGCGAGGAACTGGGACCAGCGCGGGACAAGGCCAAACTGATGGGGCTGGCCGATGAAAATATCTTCATCGAAGATATTCGTGAGGAATTCGTCCGCGATTTCGTTTTTCCGATGTTCCGGGCGAATGCGGTCTACGAGGGGCTGTATCTGCTCGGCACGTCTATCGCGCGGCCCTTGATTTCCAAGCGTCTGGTCGAGATTGCCGCCGAGACTGGCGCGGATGCGATTGCCCACGGAGCGACGGGCAAAGGCAACGATCAGGTTCGGTTTGAACTGGCCGCCTATGCTCTTAACCCTGATATCAAGGTCATTGCCCCCTGGCGCGACTGGGATCTGACCTCACGCACCAAGCTGATTGAATGGGCCGAGCAGCATCAGGTTCCGGTACCGAAGGATAAACGCGGCGAAGCCCCGTTCTCGGTGGATGCGAACCTGCTGCACACCTCCAGCGAAGGAAAAGTGCTGGAAGACCCGGCGGAGGAAGCGCCCGATTACGTTTACCAGCGCACCGTCGCGCCGGAGGATGCGCCCGATACTCCTGAACGTATCGAGGTGACGTTTGAGAAGGGCGACGCGGTTGCGATCAATGGTGAGGCAATGTCGCCCGCAACGATCCTCACCAAGCTTAACGAATATGGTGGCAAGCATGGCATCGGACGGCTTGATTTGGTCGAAGGGCGCTATGTTGGTATGAAGTCGCGCGGCATCTATGAGACGCCGGGTGGCACGATCCTGCTGGCCGCGCATCGGGGGATCGAGCAAATCACGCTCGACCGTGGCGCGGCGCATCTGAAGGATCAGCTCATGCCACAATATGCGGAGCTGATTTATAACGGCTATTGGTTCAGCCCGGAGCGTGAGATGCTGCAAGCGGCCATCGACAAATCCCAGCAGAATGTGAACGGTACGGTGCGCTTGAAACTCTATAAGGGCAACGTCGATATTGTGGGCCGTTGGTCCGAGCATGACAGCCTGTATTCGGAGCAACATGTCACCTTTGAGGACGATCAGGGAGCCTACGACCAGAAGGATGCGGCAGGCTTTATCAAGATCAACGCCTTGCGCCTGCGCCTGCTGGCCATGCGCGACCGGAGATTAGGCAAGGGCCGCAATGAAGTGCCGGATCGCGATTTACCCCGGTTCGACTGATGTAGGGGTCGAACTGGTCGCTATAATCGAGGGTCGATGCGATGATGATCTGTCTGGTGGCTCACTTTTCTGAGTCACAGAGGAAGTCATTGTGTGCCGGGTAGATCAAGCGCCATGGTAGAGGTTCATAACCGGAGACCTGCTCATGTCTGAACCCCGACGCCGCCGCCGTTCCGGCCCTTCGCCCCGCGACCGCGAAGCCACATTGGGGCAAATCCCCCAATTGCCGTGGAAGCAGCCCCGGAATCCATATGCGCCGTTGAAGGTCATCAGTGACGATCAGGTCGAAGCGATCCACCGGGCCTCGCTCCGCGTATTGTCGGAGCTTGGCATCGAGTTGATGAGCGCGGAGGGCAGAGCGCTTTTCCGTGAGGCCGGGGCAGAAGTTGATGAAGCAACTGGTATCGTTCGCCTTGATGGTGCGCTGGTAGAACAGTTGATTTCCACCGCCCCGTCCCAATTCACGCTCACCCCACGAAACCCCGAAAAATCCCTGCGTATCGGCGGGGATAGTATCGCCTTCGGGATGGTTGCTGGTCCCCCGTCCGTCCATGATTGCGTGAATGGGCGTCGATCAGGAAACATGGAGGACTTCGACAATTTTACCCGCGTCGCCCATCATTTCAACGCGATCCATATCATCGGCAACCAGGTCTGTGCGCCTGTCGAGTTGCCCGCAAATTCCAGACATCTCGATACCTACAACGCTAATATTACCCTCTCGGATCTCTGCTATCATGTCAGTGCCATCGGTGCAGGGCGGGCCATAGATGGTATCGCGATGCAGGCCATCGCGCGGGGACTGTCATTGGAGGAAATCGCCGCAAGCCCCGGCGTGACGACCATCATCTCCGTCAACTCGCCGCGCAAATTCGACGATACCATGGCTGACGGCCTGATCGCCATGTCCCGTCATGGACAGCCGCCCGTCGTCACGCCTTTCACGTTGATGGGCGCAATGACACCTGTGACGCTTGCCGCCGGTCTGACCCAGCAAAATGCCGAAGCCTTATTTGGTATCGCCCTGTCGCAACTCGCCAATCCCGGCTCGCCTGTTATGTATGGAGCCTATACTTCGAACGTGGATATGCGCTCAGGAGCGCCCGCTTTCGGAACGCCGGAGAACACCAAGGCCAATATTGCGTCGGGTCAACTCGCCCGCCGCTACAGCTTGCCCTATCGCGCCTCGCCCACCAGTGCTTCGAATATCGTTGATGCACAGGCCGCTTACGAAACGCAGATGGCGCTATGGTCCTGTACGCTGGGCCACGCGAACCTGCATTACCACGCGGCGGGATGGATGGAGGGTGGTCTCTGTGCTTCCTTTGAGAAGCTTGTCCTCGATGTCGAAATGCTCCAGCACATGATTGCCTTTCTCGATCCTATCGAGATTAACGATGATACATTGGCCTTTGAGGCGATGCGGGATGTGCCGACAGGGGGACATTTCTTTGGCTCACCGCATACCATGGAACGATATGAAACGGCTTTCTATCAGCCAATGTTGAGCGATTGGCAGAACCATGAAAACTGGGAATTATCAGGGGCCAAAACCGCAACCCAACGTGCGACCGGCATCTGGCAACAGGCGCTGCGCGACTATGACCAACCCACAATGGACCCGGCGATCCGCGAAGAACTCGATGCCTATATGGCCAAACGCAAGGAGCAGATTGGAACAGGAGAGCCATAGAAGAATCTGGTGGAACCGTCTGTAATCATCATAGCTTTGTAATTCTGTTTTCGGTCCAGCGCATTTTCCTATATGCTGACGGTGAGCAATATGACGATGGCGTCGTCAGGGATCGCACGATCCTTGCTCATAATCCCATCCTGAACGCCGGGACTTTCAATCGCGGGATTGAGGGTTCCGCCCCTCCGTTCCCCGAATGCGGAGGTCTTGATGACTCAATCTTCACTCATGCGCACTCCTGTGCCCGTTCGCCCGGATTTCTTTACCTTCCATAATGGTGAGAAGGCTTCGCTTCCTTTCAGCCGTGCTGAATATGATCAACGGCTCGCGGGTCTGCGCGCGATTATGGCGGAGCAGGGGGTCGAAGCCGCGCTGCTTACCTCAATGCATGGCGTGGCCTATTACTCCGGCTTTCTCTATTGTGCTTTTGGGCGACCCTATGCCTGCGTCGTGACCCAGGATCGTGCTGTAACAGTCTCTGCCAACATTGACGGGGGGCAGCCATGGCGGCGTTCGGCAGACGAGAATGTTGTCTATACTGACTGGCAACGCGATAATTACTGGCGTGCAGTGCGCGACGTGGTCGGCCCGGCAAAACGCATCGGTATTGAGGGCGACCACCTCACCCTTGCGCAACATGGTAAGCTTGCCGAATTTCTCGGTGCTGAAACCATCGACATTGCCCCCGCCACCATGACCCAGCGCATGGTCAAATCAGTGGAGGAAATCGCCCTTATCCGTGAAGGCGCGCGTATTGCTGATATTGGCGGCGAAGCAATTCGTGACGCCATCCGCGTTGGTATTCGCGAAATCGACGTTGCCATGGCGGGGCGCGATGCGATGGAGGTTGAAATCGCCCGTGCTCACCCGGATAGTGAGTTGCGTGATAGCTGGGTCTGGTTCCAGTCCGGTCTCAATACCGATGGTGCGCATAACCCCGTCACGACCCGCCGATTGGAGGCGGGTGACATCCTCAGCCTCAACACCTTTCCGATGATCTCGGCTTACTACACGGCTTTGGAGCGCACGCTCTTTGTCGGCGAACCAGATGCAGCTTCGCTGGCTGTCTGGGAGGCCAACGTTGCTGCACATGAGCTTGGCCTCTCGCTCATCCGTGAGGGCGCGACCTGTTCGGGCATATGCGAGCAGATCAATGATTTCTTCGCGTCGCGTGACCTGCTCCAATATCGCAGTTTCGGATATGGTCATTCCTTTGGCGTTCTCTCGCATTATTACGGGCGTGAGGCTGGTCTGGAATTACGCGAAGACATCGACACAATGCTGGAACCGGGCATGGTCGTTTCGATGGAACCTATGCTGACCCTTCCGCTCGGTACCCCCGGCGCAGGCGGCTATCGTGAGCATGACATCGTTGTGCTGGGTGAAGATGGCCCGGAAAACATCACCGGCTTCTCCTATGGTCCTGCGCATAACATCATCGCCTGAAAGCAATAGAGCCGCCCCGAATTTGGGGCGGCTCTTTCATTTTCATTCCCGCGCTTTGCGAGTCTGTCTTCAATACCAATCAGATTCCACTAAAGCCATCATTGGCAGGGCGCCAAGGCTGACCGGGACCACGACGGCACATACGACCTGTCAGGGTTTCAGGCTGACCACCGGAGAACACGGCGGTCTGGTAGTCACGACATTCGACACTTGAACTGCTGGCAACGACCTGCGGGCGGCCCGCATACTGCTGCTGCGTGAATTGCGGCTGCTGCGTGTATTGTGGTTGTTGTGACTGTGTCGGCCCAAGATACGGTTCAGCGGAAACTTCGACGTAATAAGCTGGCGTTATGGGCGTCACGGTTCCGTAGATTTGTGGGTTAACCGGATCACGCCACTCTACGGGCTGGTTGACGGGCGCATCGTTCATTGCCTGTTGGGTTGTGTTATAAGCAATCTGCTGGCCCTGTGGTGACAGGCGTGCGGCAACGGCGGTGCCGACGATACCGCCAAGAATTGTACCGCCGATGATGGCGGCGGTGCGGCCCCGGCCACTACCGACCTGTGTACCGGCCAGACCGCCCGCTACGGCACCAAGCGCCCCGCCGATGGCTTGCGTCGGGAAGGCAGAGCTGCCACCGGCACCGGATTGGCACCCGGCAGTGACAAGGGCGACCGCAATCAGGGGTGCGGTGATTTTTTTGAAGCGGAACATTATAGGCTCTCCTGCCTGTTGCTTGGTAAACTGGCTACACTTTCCGTTGCGATTTGCATCGGCAAGCCAACGGGATATATGGCCTGAATGGTTTATTTATGGCGATATCGCGTCGCGAAGTAGTTGCCGTACATCAAAAGGAAAAACGATTTATGATCCATGAAGATGTCGCTGATCGTGAACAGGAACGCGATGGATTGTTTGCTGGCTCTGATCCGTTTGACATAGTTCAGCGGTGGCTGGATGCTGCATGGAAGACCGAACCAAACGACGCCAATGCCATGGCCCTTGCTACCGTGAATGAGGATAATCTTCCTAATGTCAGGCTGGTTCTGTTGAAGGAAATCGAGCCAGGCGGCTTTGTCTTCTATACCAATCGGATGAGTGCCAAAGGAGCCGAACTGGCTTCGGTTTCAAAGGCGGCGGCGGTGCTGCACTGGAAGAGCGTTGGTCAACAGGTCCGTTTTCGGGGTCCGGTCGAGATCGTGGAAGAAGCCATGTCTGACGCCTATTTCGCCTCTCGCCATCCCCAGAGCCGCGCCGCAGCCTCAGCTTCAAAACAGTCCCAGCCCTTGCCTTCGCGCCAGACAATGCTTGATGAAACAGCCGCGATCACAGAAGCGAGCGGAGGCGCGCCGGAACGCCCCTCCCATTGGGGCGGTTATCGTATCCGTCCAATCGAGATCGAGTTCTGGGCCGATGGCGAACATCGTATCCATGACCGTTTCCGCTGGACACGTGACGATCCGCAGGCGCAAGGGTGGAGTGTGCAGCGGCTCTATCCTTGATCCGCGCATGACATCATTGACAGGAGTGGGCCGATGGCGACGGATGGGGCAAAGCGCACATTGCTTCTGACCGGGGCGAGCCGGGGTATCGGTCACGCCACGGTCAAACGGTTCTCCTCTGCCGGATGGCGGGTTATATCCTGCTCACGGCACGCTTTTCCCGAAGATTGCCCTTGGGAGGCGGGGGAGGAAGACCACATTCAGGTCGATCTTTCCAGTCCCGACGATACCATTCGCGCCATTGATGAGATCAAGGAACGCCTGGGCCCAAACGGCCATCTGAATGCCCTTGTAAACAATGCGGGTATTTCCCCGAAAGGACCAGAGGGCGAGCGCCTGAACACCCTGACCACCAGCCTGCGCGACTGGGGCAAGGTCTTTCACGTCAATTTCTTCTCCTCTGTCGTGCTTGCGCGCGGCCTCTTCGATGAACTGAAAGCTGCCAGGGGGGCTGTGGTCAATGTCACCTCCATCGCTGGCGCACGCGTCCATCCTTTCGCCGGGGTCGCTTATGCCACGTCCAAAGCGGCCCTTTCGGCACTTACTCGCGAGATGGCGGCAGACTTTGGCCCGCATGGCGTGCGCGTCAACGCCATTGCTCCGGGCGAGATCGAAACCGCGATTCTCTCTCCCGGTACCGAAGAAATTGTCGCTGATATTCCCTTGCGCCGTCTCGGTCAGCCCGAAGAAGTCGCCCGTACGATCTACTATCTCTGTACCGCAGAGAGCAGCTATGTCACCGGCGTCGAAATCGAGATCAACGGCGGCCAGCACGTCTGAAGCTGGAGGTTCCATGATTATGTTGATTTTTCGGTTCTCGCGAAAATACCCTGGTCTGTGCGTCCTGATCGTCATCGTCTTTCTCACCAACCTGTTCGGTGGCGGAGATATGAGTATTGTCCAGCGTTTGCTGAGTTTTATGTGCTTTTTGGCCTTCGTTTTTCTCGCTCCTCTGGCTTCTATACTTCTGCAACGTTTGTTCGACAGAATTCAAAACAGACGCGCATGAAGACCTCCTATTCTACACAGGGGCGTGAGCGGATCGGATGCTGCTGGCCACCCGTTTTCAAGATCGTTAACCTTTCACGCAGCACGTTACTCTGCGAGAGGCTGACCTTATGTTCCGATATCTGTGCATCGTCCTGACCTTGGCGCTGAATGCCACATACGCACATGCTACCGTCATTAGTGGTGAGATCATGCAGCAGAACGGCAGCGGAAAGTTCGTCAAACTTGATACAGACGAACCTTTCTCAGTCGGCAATGATACTTTCGACGATGAAAATCTCTACGCTTTCGACGAGGATCAGAACATCCTTCTGGAAGAGCCTATCCGCGTTGATATTGGTGGGGAAGAGGGCGTGATACCGGCAGGCGTAGTCGTGGCCAGCCACTATGTTTTCTTTGACAGTTTGCGGGGCATCCATATCGGCTATGTCGATTTTGACTCGGCCATTCTTGGCGTCGCGGCCTTTCAGGACACTATGGCCGCCACGGATTTCCTCGCCAATACATCCGTTGACTATATCAGCATCGACTTGCGCGGTCTGGAACGCGGCGATTATGTCTGGATCGACAAGGACGACCCCTATCGCCTTTGGGTCTATTGGGCTGGTTCTTCCCCCGGCGATTACATCCGTGTCTTCACTGCCAAATCCGAAGGCGCGTATATGTGATATGGGGCGCTTCGGACGAAAGGCGGAACTTTCGCCTATTGCCCTGCCCGATACCCCTCAAACCACCCCAGCCCGTCCAGCGTTGGACCCTTGGGCCGGTATTCGCAGCCGACCCAGCCATTATATCCGCTTTCGTCCAGAACCTGCATCAAGTGTGTAAAGTTCAGTTCGCCCGTGTCCGGCTCATGCCGCTTTGGTACGGAAGCGACTTGCACATGCCGTGTCACCGGGGCCAGTGATCGGATGCGCTCGGTCAGGTCGCCCTGCATGATCTGACAATGATAGAGGTCGAGTTGTAACCCCAAATTGGCCGCGCCGACCTCCGCGATGATCCCTCGTGCTTCCTCTTGATTGTCGAGATGATAGCCGGGCATGTCGCGGTGGTTGATTGGTTCGATCACGAAACCCTGTTCGGGGGCTTGGGCGCAAGCATGGTGCAGGTTCCCGATGAATGTTGCCCGCGCGGCTGGGCCTTTTGCGATACCGGACATAATATGGATATTTGTCGGCGCGATCTTTCCCGCATAGTCCAACGCTTGATCGAGAGCGGCGCGAAAGCGGTCTTCGGCCCCCGGCACTGCCGCAAATCCGCGTTCGCCAGCGGCAAAATTCCCTGCGCTGGTATTGTAGAGTGCCTGCACCAGCCCTGTATCGCGTAGCGCAGCGGCAATCTCCCCCGCGTCCTCTTCATAGGGGAATAGGTACTCCACCCCTTTAAATCCTGCTTTTGCGGCGGTCTCGAACCGCTGCATGAACGGGACTTCGGTGAACATCATCGAGAGATTGGCGGCAAAGCGGGGCATGGGCGCATCCTGTGATTGTTCTGCGCACCCGTTCTCGCCAAAACCCTGCCTGGATTCAACCAGTGTTAAAGGCGATCATTTGGTCGCGACCACATTACGCCGGACGCCGCGCATGAACGCGCAATTGCGTAATTTGGTGCTTTGAGCGCCGGACAATATCGAAGCGATGGTTGTGGAAGACGAAACTTTGCCCTTCGAACGGGATCGCCTGTGCCTCGTGGATCACCAGTCCTGCGATTGTCGTCGCTTCTTCATCGGGTAGCTTCCAGTCAAAATAGCGGTTCAGATCGCGGATTGAAACCGTGCCATCCACCAGATAGGAGCCATCCGCCTCGCGTGTTACCCCTTCGGCATCCACGTCATGCTCATCGGAAATATCTCCGACGATCTCCTCCAGAATATCCTCCAGCGTGATAAGGCCCTGAAGCGCGCCGTATTCATCGACTACAAGCGCAAAATGCCGCTTGTGTGTCAGGAAAGCCTTTAGCTGATCGGATAAGGTCGTCGTGTCCGGCACGAACCACGGTTTGATCGCCAACGCAGCGATATCGAAGGCATCCAGATCGACGCTGCCCGCATCCCGCATCATGGCATCGACGGCGCGCAGCACATCCTTGGCATGCACAACGCCAACGATATTTTCGGGATGCTCTCGCCATAACGGAATACGGGTGTAGGGGCTTTCAACAATCGCTTCGACAAGGCTGGCCGGAGGATCATCCGCATTGAGCGTCACTATGCTCCGCCGATGCATCATCACTTCTGCCACCTCGCGATGGGCAAGGTCGAGCGCCCCGACAAGGCGATCCCGATCCGATTTGACTACCCCGCCTTCAGAATGATGCAGGTCGATTGCTCCCCGGATTTCCTCTCGCGCTTCGTGTGATAGGACGCGGGTGCCTTGTTCCAGCGTAACCCCGAATATCCCAAGCGTGGCGCGCACGATGGCCTGCACTGCAAGGACAACAGGGTACGTGATTTTCACGAGCAATGCGAGAGGGCGGGAAACCAGTAGCGATGTTGTTTCGGGATTCGTGAAAGCATAGGTTTTGGGCAGCACTTCCGCGAAAATCATCACGAGCACTGTCATCACAAGTGTCGCAATCGCCACGCCCGATTCACCGAACAGGGCAATGGCCAGTGATGTGGCCAGCGAAGCAGCGAGAATATTGACGAGGTTGTTCCCGATGAGGATTGCCCCAATCAGGGTTTCGCCATCATCTGTCAGATCAATGGCGCGTTGGGCGCTCGTATTCCCCTGATCCGCTAACCGTCGCAATTTTGCCCGGCTTACAGCCGTCAACGCTGTCTCTGAACCGGAAAAGCAGGCTGACATCAGCAATAGCGATATAATCGCTAATGCGATCCAATATGGTGACGTACCTCCTCCACCATCCAGGGGTGCTTGAACGGCGACCTCGGAAACGAACGGAATTGCGGAAATATGAAACATTGTTGCGGTACCCTGAATTGCAGCCCAAATATATAGGGGAAAGCGAACACCTTGGCCATATTCCGCCCGCCGGGATTACGGACGCCGGGAAATTTCCGCATTATACGATGCCAACCAATATTGTTTGTCTAACAGTCTGCTATTGCCGAATGAGCCATTTCGATGTCGTAACTCTTGGCTCGCGGTGATGTGAACTATTGTGGCAACGCGCAGCGTTTTGACAGCATACATATAAATCCAAGGAAAGCTTATAATCCAGGGGAGCGAAATGATGAGGGATGTGCTGTCGCGATACCGCGACTTTGGATGGTTGGAAGGTCCGGTTTTGCTGTTCGGTGGGCCATACTCGAATTTCGAAGCGACGACTGCCTTGTTCGAACGAGCCTCGATCCTTGGAATCACCGGGGAGCGGACGATCTGTACAGGTGATGTCTGCGCCTATTGCGGTAATCCGGCCGAGACAGCGCGATTGATTATGGGTTCGGGCGCACAGGTTGTGGCCGGAAACTGTGAATTGTCTCTGGGCGAGCGAACCGAGAACTGCGGGTGCGGCTTTGATGATGGTGCCGCCTGTGACCGTTTCGCCATGGAGTGGTTTTCCTTTGCAGACTCGCAACTGGACGACGGATCGCGCGCATGGATGCGCAGACTTCCGGGAGTCGGTACCTTTCGGGCCTATGGCAAGCGCTATGCCGTCATCCATGGTGGTGCATCCGCAGTAAATCGCTTTATCTGGCCGATCGCCTCCGATTCGGTGCTTCGGGAGGAAATCACATTGATCGAAGCCAGACTGGGCCGGATTGATGGTGTGATTGCCGGTCATACAGGCATGGCCTTTGAGCGGATTGTAGGTATGGGTGAGCGGCCTGTGCACTGGATCAATGCAGGTGCCATCGGCTTGCCTGCGCATGATGGTGATCCACGCACAGGCTTTGCGATACTGACGCAAGATGGCGTTGTGTTCGAACGTCTTGATTATGACTATAATGCAGCGGCGGAAATCATGCGTGCCGCAGGTTTGCGCGCAGGGTATGATCGCTCACTCGAACGTGGATACTGGCCGAGCGAGGACAGTTTTCCCCCGGAAATGCGGTCAGGGCAGGTTGCATAAAAATGCTTGAAGACCGCTACGGCAATACGCTCAGTAGCACATCGCAAGCCGCTCGCGACGCCTATGTTGACGGTCTCGACCGGACATTGGCCGCTGCGGGTGGCAGCAAGCAGAAATTTGAAGCCGCTATCGAGGCTGACCCTTCCTTTGCCCTCGCTCATATTGCCCTTGCGCGCCATCATCAGGTTTGGGGGAACCGGGATGGTGTGGCCGCTCCTCTGAAAGCAGCTCTCGCGTGCACTGGCCTTTCGGATCGCGAAGCCAGCCATGTTAATGCCTTTTCCTTGCTGATGTCCGGCAAGGTTGGCGATGGCTATCGTGCTATCCGGGCGCATTTGCTGGATTATCCCCGCGATGCGCTCGCCGCCCAATCCTGCACTGGCGTTTTCAGTCTCATCGGGTTTAGTGGCCAGCCCGGACGCGAGGCAGAGCTTCTTGCTTTTACGACCCAGCTTGCTCCCCATTATGGCGATGACTGGTGGTTCATGGCCCAGCACGCCTTTTCGCAGATGGAAGCGGGGCAGGTTGGCCCGGCGGCGGCGACCATTGAAACTGCCATCGAAGGTAATCCCCGCAACGCCAATGCTTCTCATATCCGCTCACATCTCTATTACGAGAATGGTGAGACTGAAGCGGGATACCGCTATCTGACCGATTGGATGGATGGCTATGAACGTGAGGGGATGCTGCATTGCCATCTTTGCTGGCATGTCGCCCTTTGGGCGTTGGAGCAGGGCGATCTTGACCGCATGTGGGCCGTGATTGATGCTGACCTGTCGCCCGAACGCACGGTCAGCCCCGCGCTCAACGTGATGACCGACATGGCCTCCATCCTCTACCGCGCAGAACGACGCGGTGTTTCCATCCCGCCCGAACGCTGGGCGCAGGTCAGCGCTTACGCGTCGGAATATTTTCCATCCCCCGGTCTTTCCTTCGCTGATGTCCATGCGGCCCTTGCGCACGCGATGGCGGGGCGATCCGGGGCATTGACGAAGATCATCGAAAAAGCCAAAGGCCCAGCCGCTGATATTGTCCGCGATCTCGCCCAAGCTTTCCGCGCCATCGCCGTGCAGGACTGGCCTGAAGCCGAAAGCCACCTCCTCGTTGCCCTGCGCGACCACGCCCGTATCGGTGGTTCCCGCGCCCAACGCGACCTTGTGGAATTCGCCATGGCCAGCACTCTCTTGCGACAGGGCCGGGGCGCAGAAGCGAGACGCCTCCTCTCGATGCGCCGTCCTATGGCAACGCATGACGGATCAGTAGTGCAGTAAAGGAATAGAGTATTTGGCGATCAAGATGGGTCAGAAATTGCGCCAAGAGCCGCACATTCCATGACACTCTTTGGCTTAATCTGATCGCCGATTACTCTGGATAAATAGATTCCGTGCCGGGTATCGGGTGATGGAAACCCTTGGAAAACCCGGAAAATCCATCCATGCTGCCCTCTATGACCCGTGATCGCCTCTATTTTCTGCTGCTCAATATCGGGCATTTCCTCGATCATCTGTTCATGCTTGTCTTTGCGACCGTTGCGGCACTGGCACTCTATCGGGAATGGGGTCTCGGTTATGCGGAGTTGATCGCCTACGCGACGCCGGGGTTCTTTGCTTTTGGGCTGTTTTCGCTGCCTGCCGGATGGCTGGCCGATAAATGGAGCCGCGATGGCATGATGGTCGTTTTCTTTATTGGGATCGGCCTTGCGTCTATCCTGACCAGCTTTGCCACCACACCTGTGCAGATCGGCATTGGCCTCTTCGTTATTGGCGTTTTTGCGGCGATTTATCATCCGGTTGGTTTGGCAATCGTTACGATGAAATGGCGCAATACCGGGATGCGCATCGCGTCGAATGGCGTGTGGGGGAATCTGGGCGTTGGCAGTGCGGCACTCGTCACCGGCTATATGATCGACCACGGCGGTTGGCGCCTCGCTTTCATTTTGCCGGGGGTGTTCTCCGTCGTTCTCGGCTTTGCTTATCTTGCCCTGCGCCACGACGCGATCCGCACTGATACGGCCACTCGAAAGACGACGCCCAAAGCTAATGCAGCGCCCATGTCCCCCGACCATCACGCGCTGTTGCTTCGTATCTCAGCCATAGTTTTTTGCACCACGGCAATTTCCTCGATCATCTTTCAGTCCACGACCTTCGCCCTGCCCAAGATGTTCGACGAGCGCCTGCAAGGGATGGCGGAGCGTCTGACCGCTTCTGAAAGCTGGTCGTTTTTTGCAGGGGCGGGGGACGTGGCGACGATCATAGGGTCGCTTGCGTTCATCGTCTTTGCGATCGCCTCCCTTGCCCAACTCATCGTTGGCTCGATGCTGGACCGTTACGGCCCCCGCAATGTGTTTATGGTCGTGGCCGTTATCCAGATCGTATTTTTTGCGGCCATGCCCGGATTGACAGATGGTTGGGCGTTAACGGTTGCGTTGGGTTTCATGCTCGGTGCGTTCGGGCAAATCCCCATCAACGATTTTATGATCGGCAAGATGGCCAGTGGCCCGGCACGGGCGCAGATCTATGGTGTGCGTTATGTGGTTAGCTTTACGGCGCTGGCCGCCTCGCTGCCATTTATCGCTTTCATCTATGACGGGTGGGGCTTTGACACCCTGTTCCTTGTGCTTGCGGGTGCAGCAGTGGCGATTCTCGTTGCTGTCTCGAATCTGCCTCGCCGTTTGCCCGTCATCGCTGAATAATCGTCACTCTTCTTTTCGGGCCAGTGGGTGCTTGACCAGAACAAGGTCGGCAAGATCATCGGGCAAGACATGGGTATAGATTTCTGTCGTCGTGATATCAGCATGGCCCAACAATGTCTGAATCACCCGTAAATCCGCCCCGTTGGCCAGCAGATGCGTGGCAAATGCATGACGCAGGGTATGGGGTGAAACCTTTGTGGCATCCAGCCCTGCTTCCGTCGCCAGCGCGCGGAGAATCTGAAAGAATCGCGCGCGGGTCAAATGCCCTGATTTTCCGCGTGATGGAAACAGGAACGCTGACCCTTTCTCCCGTGATGCTTCCACCCTGTCACGCTCTGGCAGCCATGTGGCAAGTGCTTCTCTCGCACGATCCGAAAGCGGAACCATACGCTCTTTTCCACCCTTGCCACGCACTGGTACCATGCGCGGCAAACGCCGGACGTTCGCCACGGGCAAAGAAACAAGTTCGGAGGTGCGAAGACCGGACGCATAGAGCATTTCGACAAGGCAGATGTTGCGCAGTGATTTGTAATCATTCCCTTTGCGCACTGCTTTCAGCAAAGCCGATATATCATCCACTGTCAGGGTTCGGGGCAGGGCACGGGCTTTTCCCGGTCCTTTGACTGGTGCGGCAGGATCATCTTCGCGCCACCCCTCGGCAAACAGAAAAGCGTGGAACTGTCGAATGGCAGACAGATGCCGGGCGCGGGTCGATGCGGCGAATCCGATTTCACCCAGACCGGCGATATGGTCTTCGATATCGGTTCTGCTCGCCGTGATGATATTCGGTACCGATTTCTCGTATTCCGCAAGATCGCGGCGATAAGCGTCGAGCGTATTCAGCGCCGACCCGCGTTCGGCAGCGAGATGATTGAGAAACGCGCCAACCGGATCTACCGCCATCGCTCGGTAATCATGGCCTCAATGGCGATGGTACGGGCTTCCTTATCCAGCCCGATTTCCCGCAATGCGCGGATCAGCGTATCGAGGGTGCGTGCCGTCAATGGTGATTCTTTTCTGATTTCCGCCGCTGACCAAAGCACAGTTTCCGCCGTCCGCTCTTCGCGGGCGGCCTTCAGGAAGCCTTCGTCAGGTAAACTTGGGCGCAGGGCAATATCGAATCCCGCAAGGGATGCCAGTGCACGACGCGCATGTTCGTCGCCGTTGCGGGTGCGTAGACGCAGGGTATCTCCAAACTCGCGTTGCCATCCTGTTAACTGGTTTGTATCGGCAATCGCCATAACGGCGGCAATATCGGCTCGTTCCGCGATGGTTTTTGTGCCTTGCGCTTTCGACCACTCGCCTGCTTCGGCAACGAACCCGCCCAGCAACATCGAATCGCGCAAGGCATAACCTTTCGCGCCGAGTGCGCTGGCCTTGCTTGCCGGAATACGCGCTGCCGCCGGGGCAAGAACGCGTGCAAGCTGTGAAAACCCACCCGTTCCACCCGATCGCGCCGCTGAAACCAGCGCATCTCCGATAGCGTCAGCATCTGGTGACTCGTCGGCATTCTTTACAACCTTGGCGCGTTTCCCAAGTGGCCCATCAACGCCATCGGCAAAAGAGACATACATTTCACGCAAGATAATTGTCTCGATTGCACCCACGGCTTCCAGCCGTTCTGCGGCGATCAGCGCACCATCAGCACCTGTGCTTTCCAGCGCGAAAAGCCCTGCAATCATTGGCAGTGGCGCACTCTCGATGGCGGGCCTGTTCGCACGGCCCATGCTGCGCAACATGGCAATGCGCAATGGTGTCAGGATGCTGGCATGAGGTATGGGAACGTAATCAATCAGGCTTTCATCCACGAGTGCTTCGAGCAAGGGCGCATCCGTTGTCTCGACGCTACCTAATTCTACCATCGCATTGATTGCGACGGCGGCCAGTGGATCGCCGGTGCGGGCAAGGCAATAGGCGCGTAAAGAGGGCCAGAAATTGTCTCCCTCTGCGCCTTTCGGCTGAGTCGTGCCGAGCACGTCCTTTTCGCAGAGTGTTTCATCCCGCCCTACAATCAAGGCTGCTTCGGCTCGCGCACGCCGTAGTTCGATGCCGGGGTCGCGCCCTGCGGCCCCCACAAGGCTTGCCGCTTCCTCCGCTGCCCCAAACCGTATCAGGGCGCGCGCACGCGCAGCAAGCAAACCATCCGAATCCTCTGGCGGCGTCGCTCCGGCCACCAGCACCCGCCTTACCAGGCGATTTACGGAATAGAGCTGAGTCGGTTCAGCCGCATCAATCAGCGCAATGGCGCGGGCTCCGGTTGTCGCGCCCCACATTCCTTCATCCAGCCCCAGCGTCCCTGCGCCTGCAAGACCCGCCGCTTCGATTGAAGGTGCTTCCAGACTGGACGAATCAATCCCTGCATCGAAGCCTCCGACGCTGTGCCCATCGGATGGCGCAATCGTGATTGGCTCGTCCGGGTCGGTGGTCAGATTGGGCTGACCGAGCAAGACCTCTTGGGCAAAAACGGGAGCAACCCCGATGAGAATCGCGAAAGGACTAAATATCAATGACTTAATTGCCTTGGAGTAAAACATCCTGGGGAACCTCATGTACGAGTTCGCGAAGCGGTGATGGAATATCCACGATGACGACATAAGCCGCTGCCACCAGCAGGGCCAAAAGCACCAGAACGAGTAGAAACCTCAAGAAGCGGCCCACCGCATTACCCTTTCCATGCGACCCGCAGAAGATTATAGCCTCAGCGGGTCTGACCAGAATGTCGTCCAGCATATGTATATTTCGTGAGCGCGTGTGTCACACCGCGTTTTCGTCGTGACGGGAAAATATGGCGAAAGATCAACAAATTTCCGATTCTCATGCGGTTTTGAAGCGGCATGTGGTGCTCGTCGGGCTTATGGGAGCTGGAAAAAGCGCCATTGGACGCCGGGTTGCCAGTCGTATCGGGGCGCGATTCCGCGATGCGGATACCGAAATCGAGAAAGCCGCCGGGATGCGGATTAGTGACATTTTCGCCGTTCATGGCGAAGCGGAGTTCCGCACAGGTGAGCGACGGGTGATTGCGAGGCTGTTGTTGGGCAAGCCTGCGGTGTTGGCGACAGGGGGGGGCGCGTATATGGATGATACGACTCGCGCCCTTCTGAAAGACGGCGCAACGACAATCTGGATGCGTGCTGAACTTGATACTCTCGTCCGTCGGTGTGCCAAGCGTGCCAACCGGCCACTTCTCAGGGATGGTAATCCGCGTGAGATCCTGCGCAAGCTGATGGAGGTTCGCTATCCGATTTATGGCGAAGCCGACATAACCATCGAAAGCCGGGACGAACCGCATGAGTTCGCCGTTGATGCCATCGTTGACATCCTGCGCGAGCGCGGAGATCTGATCGCATGATTCAAACTGTCGCAGTCTCGCTTGGCGAACGTAGTTATGATGTCGTTATTGGCACTGGCTTGCTGCCAAATGCAGGATCGCGTCTTGCGCCGTTCTTTCGCAGACCAAGGACGATCATTGTTACGGACGAGACCGTTGCGTCCCTTCATCTTCCTGCCTTGCAGTCGGGCCTTGAAGCGGGGGGCATTCAGTCCGAGGCCATTATCGTTCCACCGGGCGAAAGCTCGAAAAGCTGGCCTGTGCTGGAGCGTGTGGTCGAAGCCCTGCTTGCCCACCGGGTCGAGCGTGACGACCTTGTTATCGCCTTCGGTGGTGGCGTTATCGGTGATCTTGCGGGATTTGCATCTGCGATCCTGCGGCGAGGGGTTGGGTTCATCCAGATACCGACATCGCTGCTGGCGCAGGTTGACAGTTCCGTGGGTGGCAAGACGGGCATTAACTCCCCTCTTGGCAAAAATCTGATCGGGGCTTTCCATCAACCGCGCCATGTTCTGATCGACATCGACGTGCTCGATACTCTCAGTAACCGCGAATTTCTCGCTGGATATGGTGAGGTCGTGAAATATGGGTTGCTGGGTGATGCTGATTTCTTTGATTGGCTGGAAGTCGAAGGTCCGCGCCTGCGTGATGGTGACAAGACAGGTCGGATCGAAGCGGTACGGCGGTCAGTCGCGGCCAAGGCCGGTATCGTATCGCGCGATGAAAAAGAGCAGGGCGAACGTGCGCTTCTCAATCTTGGTCACACCTTCGGACATGCGCTGGAGGCTGCAACCGGCTATTCTGACCGTCTTTTGCACGGCGAGGGCGTTGCGGTCGGAATGGGCCTTGCCTTCACCCTTTCTGCCCGTTTGGGCCTTTGCGCACAGGAAACACCTTCACGGGTAGCTGCCCATTTCGCTGATATGGGTATGAAGCGTGTGATGGCTGACATACCGGGAGACCTGCCCGATGCGGATGGTCTGATCGAGTTGATGGCGCAGGACAAGAAAGTCGTGGACAGCGTTCCGGCCTTTATCCTTTGCCACGCCATTGGCGAGGCCTTTGTGAATCGCGACGTGCCACCGGATACCGTGCGTGCTGTCCTTGAGAATGCTCTCAGGTAGACGCTGTCAGGCCGCCCCGGAGCGCCATACGCGAGGGATATTCTTTTCCAACACCGATCCGGTAAATCCGCCAGCCTTCTGGATCGAAGCGACGCTTGGTCTATCCACATCCCATATCCCCAGAAACACGGCATCACGCCCTTCTCCGCTTTGTCCCACAACTTCCGGGGACCAACCGCTGCGGGAGTAGATGCGGATCATGCGCCGGTCGAACACGCCCACCACCTGTTCAACCCCGGCCTCGATCCCCGTCTCGACCATGCCGCAGAACAGTTCGGTTGTGTGTTTCTGCACGCCATGCGGTGTCAGTGTTGTCGTTGCCTCGCTATCCACGCAAAATCGTGTGCATTCCCAGATCAGCGGTGACTCGATTACCACGCCATCGAATAGCTCGGTAAAATGATCGCGGAGCATTGTTTCGCCGGTTGTCGGTAACAACCGGCACGATCCCTGATGATGGCCGTTGTCATCGACAGCGATAACATAAATTGGATCGAGCTGGTCATACTCGTCCATTTCCTGCCCCTGAGCATCGATGGTTACATCCCAGTTCAACCTGTCCTTGAAAAGCCGTTTGCGCGCGCGGAACATTTCCTGGAGCAATGTTTTGTTTGCCGCTGCATTCCTGCTCGTAACCTGACGTATCATTGCTTTCCCCATAAAACTCATCTTATGCGGGCAAAGCTAAAGATACTCTTTATTGGGGTAAAATCACATTTATGCACTTATTAAGGGAAGTTTGTTACAATCACAGGAACCGCGACTACGTCGCAGATCGGGATATCTCGATACAATCAGTTGGCTTTGCATCACCTTGGCGGAAGGATAAATCCGTGTCCGATAGCGACCGAGACCGCGTGGGCGCGGTTGAGGGCGTGCAGCTTGTAGCGCGACGTTTCCAGAAACGCGCGGACAGTTCGCTCTTTGATATTCAGCTTGTCGGCGATGGCATCTGTACTCAAGCCATAGGCTACAAGCTGTAGGACCGCGCGTTCACGTGGGGAAGGCGGGGTAATAATCGGCGCGGGTTCATCGCGTTCATGGGTCACGATGCTCTGGTGGATATACCCCGCAATCCTTTGGAAATCGCCCATATAACTGCCGAGAAACGCGCTCCAATCCCTTTCGTTCTGGAAACTCGTGACGGAAAGGATCGCGTGTTCTCCACCGACTCCACGGATTGGAATCGACATGCCATTGAGGCCGATCTTGTGTTCCATGGCCTCCCCAAGGAACCTGCGCCGGGGTTTGGTATTCCAGTCAAGGGTGTTCCAGTTGAAGGGAATATGCCCACCGACCCCTGCTTCGATCACGGGGTCTAGCGAGAAATAGCCTTTCTCGAAATAGCGTGCGACCCAGTCATCTGGATAGGTATGGCGCAGATAGGGTTCGTCTTCCGTCAGTCCGCGCACGTTAATGGCATGATAGACGATATGTGCAATACCATATCTCTCCCGTACAATATCGAGAAAGCTCTCAATATCCTCCGGGAGGTCATCTTCATCAAGCGAATTCAGGAAATCGCGACTACCAATGATGTCTGACATTCAGTCATATTAGTGCACAATAATGGGATCGGCTACCCCGCGTTTTCCCATGTCACAAATGGTGTTTTCATCATCATCGCAATGGCTACTTGTACACGGCGCTTCCCTGCGTGCTGCGGTCATTGCGAGGTCAAGATATTCATGCGTATATCGATATTGTTCGTCGCAAACACTGCGTTTGAGATGCTCGATCTGCTGCACAAGCATATCCACCTCGGCCCTTTTGCTTCCCATTTTTACTTGGCTCCTGTCATCAGAAAAACCAATGAAAGGCTGAATGCGAACCGGATGCAAATCGTCTGTGATTCTCGATTTTTTCCCTGTCGTTTTAGACGGTATATTTCTCGATTTTTTCGCCGTGTTGGCGATTTAAGGGTAAGTCTCTACTTTGACGCGTATTTTGAAACGAATCAGGTGTAAATTCGGCTCAACCAATTGCAAGGTTCATTTGCCTTGAAACATTACATATTTCGTATGGCAATGGCTTGCTGTTCAGTTACGGGGTGTATCCGTTGGAGTAGAGTTGCCTTCGGATTTTTGCCGCCCATCTCGGACAAAAGCGCCCATTTTTTCCCCCAACCGGAGCCATGCCTGTGACTGATCTCACCGCCCTTTGCGAACGACTGCTCGATCTGTGCCAAAAAGCGGGGGCGGATCAGGTATCGGCTTCTGCTGCGATGACGGAAGGCCTGGAGGCATCGGTTCGTGATGGCGCGGTCGAGGATATCGGGCGATCCGAGACCCTTGATGTCGGAGCGCGGGTTATCGTCGGCAATCGGCAAGCTTGTGTTTCCGCATCTAGCCGGCAGGATAGCGCCCTCGCTGAAATGGCCGAGCGGGCGGTGGCAATGGCGCGGGAGGCACCGGAAGATCCTTATTGTGCATTGCCCGAAACCAGAGCAACTGATTTGCCTGATCTTGATCTATGCGATCCGGCACAAGCTGATGTTGACCAGCTACGTGAAGATGCCATGACCCTTGACGCCATTGCACGGGCTGTTCCTGGCGTCACCAAATCCGAAGGCTCAAATGCAAGCTGGCGGCGCAACGAGATTGCACTGGTCATGTCGAACGGGTTTTCCGGGCACCGGCAGGGCAGCTTTTGGAGTGCTTCCTGCTCTGCCATCGCGGGCGAAGGTCCGGGGATGGAGCGCGACTATGCCTATGGCATCGCACGCTGGCGTGACGACCTGCGCGATCTGGAGGAAATCGGGCGGGAAGCGGGGGAGCGCGCGGCTAGGCGGGTTGCGCCACGTCAGGCTCCCACGAAACCTGTACCGTTGATTTTTGATCAACGCCTGGCTTCGTCGGTAATCGGTCACTTCCTGAGTGCGATCAACGGCGCGAGTGTGGCGCGGGGCAGCACTTATCTGGGTGAGAAGCTTGGGAAGCGGGTGTTCCCCAAAGGGTTCACGATTACTGACGATCCCCTCTGCCCGCGTGGCATTGGCTCTCGTCCTTTTGATGGCGAAGGGTTGGCGACGGGTGAGCGCGTGCTGGTTGATGATGGTGTACTTCAGACATGGCTTCTCGATTGTGGTGCAGCCCGGCAACTTGACCTGACATCCACGGGCAGCGCCTCTTTTGGTGTTGGTTCCCCGCCCCGCCCAACTCACTCGAACGTCATGCTCGCGCCGGGGGCGCGCAGCCCGCAAGAGATGATCGCCGGAATCGATGAGGGTTTCTTCGTAACCGAAATGATGGGGGCCAGCATCAATTCCAACACCGGCGATTACAGCCGGGGCGCGACCGGTTTCTGGATTGAAAAGGGCGAGTTGGCGTATCCGGTCACGGAAGCGACGGTTGTTGGCAATCTGATCGAGATGTTCGCCGTGCTGGAGGCGGCGAATGATTTGCCCTTTGATCGTGCCCTGGCCGTGCCAACCCTTCTGATCGAGGGATGTCATGTTGCTGGAAATTGACGTCACTGAACACGAGGTCGAGGTTTTGCGTCAGGCCGTGGCCGATGCGGGAACACTCGTCATGCGCTATTTTGGCCAGAATCCGGAGACGTGGGACAAACCGGGTGAAGGACCGGTTAGTGAGGCTGATCTGGCTGCCAATGCCTTGCTCCATGAACGCCTCTGTGGTGCGTTTCCTTCTCACGGCTGGTTATCCGAGGAAAGTGCAGACGATGAGGAACGCCTGTCGCGCGAGCGGGTCTGGATCGTTGATCCCATTGATGGCACACGTGCTTTTATTGATGGCAAGGGCGAATTTACGGTTTGTGCGGCTTTGGCTGTGCAAGGCGAAATCGTTGCCGGTTCTGTGCTGAACCCGGCGAAGGACGAATTCTTCTTTGCCATACGGGGAAAGGGCGCGACTCGTAATGGTGTGCCCCTCGTGCCCGGACCTGTCCCGCCTTTTGAAGAGGCTGATATTCTGTCGCGGCGCTCCGTTCTCGACGCGGCCAAATGGCAAGGCGATGCGCCGGGGGGAAGGCATGGCTACGTCAATTCCATCGCCTATCGCGTCTGCAAGGTCGCTACGGATCGCTGGGACGCTGCTATCGCGTTGAATACCCTGAGCGAATGGGATTTGGCTGCGGCACAGATTATTCTTGAAGAGGCGGGTGGGCGCATGACGAACCGGGCCGGAAACCCAATTCGCTATAATGCTCCTGATACCCACATCGCCGGATTGATCGCCGCTACAGAACCGCTGCACGGGCAGATTGTTGAGCGGCTTCTTTAATCAATATTCCTCCGGCACTTTCGTGACTTACCGTTGCCAGAAGCGTGGCATGAACAGCACGAAGACACTGAGTAATTCGAGTCTGCCGAGGAACATGGCAAGCGTTAGAACCCATTTTGCGCTGTCCGGCAGTGTGGCGTAATTGCCGGATGGGCCGATTATCGGCCCCAACCCCGGCCCGATATTACCCAGACAGGCCGCTGCCCCGGATAAGGCGGTCAGAAGGTCCAGTCCGATCATGCTCAGGCACAGAACGAGCAACCCAAGCGTCAGCATGAACAACAGGAAGAATGCCATCACTGACGATAGAATGTCTTCCGAGATCGGCCTGCCATCATAACGGGCGCGTGGTACGCTAGAGGGATTTTGGATTAATTTGATCTGTGCGCGTATCACTGCTGCAAGCACTTGATACCGAAAGATCTTCACTGAACAGCTCGTCGATCCAGCACAGCCGCCAATCATTCCGATGACGAAGAACATCATCATCGGGAATGGCCCCCACAGTCCATAATCTTCAGTTGCATAGCCCGTTCCGGTCATAATCGACACCACATTGAACAGGGTCGTGCGGAAGGCGTATTCGATATCTCCACTGTCCTGCCACCGCCCAAAAGCAAGAATAGCAACGAACAGAAAAACCAGTTTGAAAAACATCCGCACCTGCGGATCACGCAGGATCGGCTTTGGCGCGCCATGGGCCAATTGGATGAAGCGAACATAGGGCAGGGCGGAAGCCAGCATGAACAGCGCCCCGAAATAGTGGATCGCCGGGTTTTTGAATGCTGCAAAAGACGCATCATAATTGGCCAGACCGCCCGTTGCGATACTGGTCATGGCATGGACGAGCGCGTCTATCGGCATCATCCCGCAGGCGGCGTAGACGAGCATCGCCGTGATCGTCAGGCCCAGATAAATATAAAAGAGCTGCTTTGCGATCTGCGCAGCCTGAGGCAAAATTTTGCCAAACGTGTCGAACGCTTCTGACTTGAAAAGCTGCATCCCCCCAACCCTGAGTTCGGGCAGGATCGCGATAGCGACGACCACGATTCCAAGCCCCCCAAACCATTGCAGCAATCCACGCCAAAGCAAGATGCCGGGTGGCTTTTGCTCCAGGTCGGTTATTACGGTCGCTCCGGTTGTCGTGATGCCGGACATTGCTTCGAAGAACGCGTCGGTGAAGCTCATGTCCATCGCGCCGATTATGAAAGGCAAGCTACCGAATAAGGGCAAGACCACCCAGGCGAGGACGGTCAGGATGAACGTCTGCTGGATTGATAACCCCTCCCTGCGGCCTGAAGCGCAGGCTGTCATCAGGCCCAGGCCTGCAATCACTGTGATCAGCATTGCGATACCAAAGGTCTGCCATTCGGCATGGCCACCCACGGCATCGACTATGAGCGGCCCCAGCATCGCCACTCCGAGGACGATAACAAACAGGCCGATGACGTATCCAACAGGGCGCATCGCGAACATGCGCCGGACCTTGTGCGGGAGACAGGGGTGGTGTCAACGCATGTTACGGATTGGCCGTGACATGGCCCCTGCTGCTTCGTTTCGGGACGTGCAATACAATGCGTTCGGGCATGTTGTTGCAATTTAGCGGGGGTTTGCGCGCTTTCTGGCTCTTGGCCCTCGTTTTGCTGTCTGAGGCAATACCCTCAACCCGGCAAGAAAAGGCGCATCAAGATGAGCACCGCGATTTTCTCAAAAACCAAGGCTACTGGCAAAACTGTAGTCCGCTTCATGCGCGAGAAGAGCGGCTCTGTTGCGATGATGACTGGCCTGATGTTTCCAGTTCTCGTGATCATGGCGGGCGGAGCAACCGATTTTGGGCGCGCTTATGCCCTTCAGGGCAAGGCTCAGAGAACATTGGATGCGGCAGTCCTCTCCATGGCTCGTTCCAGCCTTACCGATACAGAAATCGAAGATCAGGGTGCTGATCTGCTTGAAGGATGGTTCGCCACACGTGATATGGCCAATGCGTTGGAGGATGTAGAGCTCATCTCACGCAAGGAGGGTGGTGATCCGGGTGATCCGAGTGAGATTACAGCGACTGCAACCTTGAACATCAAGACTTTCTTTCTTGGTGTCTTTGGCAAGAATGAGATTGAGATCGGACTGCGCTCCGCCACACTGAAGCCAAATCCGCTGCCCTATGAAATTGCGCTGGTTCTTGACGTCAGCGGCTCGATGCAGCTGGATCTCAACGGTGCACCACGTATCGACCGCCTGAAGGAAGCGGCTTATGCGCTGTTTGATAATTTGGAAGAGCAAACTGCCGACCGCGAAGCACCAACCATTTCAGTGATTCCCTACTCCACGTCGGTCAATATCAGTGGGTTGGGTACAGGTATACTCGAAGCATCATCTATCGGTGGCGCAGCGATTACAGGTGGTAATGTTTGGGCGGCGGAGCGGTTCCGGGGCAATAACGGGATCAATTACGATTTGAGCGATGAAGCGCCGTCCAGTTCCGCCATTCCGTATGTTACGTCCTCCGAAATCGGCGATGCCAGCCCGACCGTGCGCCTTCAGGCACTGAGCGATAATCCTTCGACTTACCGCAATGCGGTTCAAGGGCTTCAGGCCAACGGCTCTACAGCGGCGCATATTGGCATGATCTGGGGTGTCTATGCGCTTTCTCCTGCATGGTCTTCGGTATGGGATACCGACCCGCGCCCTTACGACGAAGCACAAAAGATTATCGTCGTGTTGACGGACGGCGCGTTCAACACGACCCATAATATCGGCGCGGGTTCAACCAATGATGGCGCAGAATCAAATAACTATTTCCAGTCTGCTTGTTCGTTGGCAAAACAAAATGACGTCACCATCTACGCCGTTGCGCTTAATCTCGATCCAGCAAGTGAACAACGCCTCACGGCCTGTGCGGCAGGTAGTGGTGGTCAGATGTTCAGTGCCGACAGCGCCGATTCACTGACCGAAGCATTCGAAGATATTGCTCGCGAAATTGGTGGCCTGCGTTTGGCGAGCTGAAGCATATCTTTTCCCTGATACAAGGCCCGCGCGAGAGCATCGCGCGGGCCTTTTTTATGCTGCGGGAAACATTTTACCTGACTGTCCGGGCCTGATGCCAATCGCCAGGCAGCCTCTCATCCGGTCGATGTCAGGCGTCCAGTTCACTGTCCCAATACAGATAATCCATCCAGCTTTGGTGCAGGTGGTTTGGGGGGAACTTTCGCCCGGTATTCTGCAATTGCATCGCAGTTGGGCGGAATGCCTTGCGTCGCAAATGCATATTGCTCTTCGATAGACTGTGATTTGCCTTGCGCAGATTGCATGCCGAACATGCCGCCACGACGTTTTCCCACGTCGTTCGGCCCCCGCGTGAGCGCGGGATAACGTGGTCGAAAGTCAGATCGCCCTGCACGCCACAATACTGACAGGTGAATTCGTCCCGCAGGAACAGGTTAAACCGAGTGAAGGCCGGATAGCGCGCAGGCTGCACGTAATCGCGCAACGACACTACGCTCGGCAAACGCATGGTGAAGGTTGGCGAATGCACTTCTGTCTCATATTCTGACACGATGTTCACCCGGTCGAGAAAGACGGCTTTTACCGCCTCCTGCCATGGCCAGATCGACAATGGGAAATATGACAGTGGGCGATAATCCGCGTTCAGGATCAGCGCGGGGTGATCGCGGAATGCTGCGCGGGATTGTACCTTTTGTGTGAGGCTGTCGATCGTTGCAAGATCTGCCGTCATCGCTGCCTCCTCCACATTATTCCAGACCCTCTGTTGTGGCGGAGGCTACATGTGGATTGATAAGCGGTCAATCACCCAAGATGTGTTCTTTTAAATGCACCCATGAGTGTCGTGATCGCGAATCCAGTGGCGCTTGTGGCGACGATGGCAGGACCGGCAGGCACATCAAGTGCAAAGGCAGCGATCAGTCCCAGTGATGTTGCTGTGACTGCAAGAATGGCGGATAGTTTCGCCATTCCTTCTGGCGTTCTGGCAAGCGAGCGCGCGGTGGCGGCGGGGATGACGAGCAAAGCAGTCACGAGCAACGCGCCGACAACCTCGATAGACATGGCGACCAATAACGCGACAGCCAGCATCAAAATGAGACGCTCCCTCGCAGGCTGGATACCTTCCGCCCGCGCCAGATCGTCACTGACGGTCGCGGTGAGAAGGGATGACCATCGCCAGACCAATAGCCCCCCGATAAGCATCGCTCCCGCCCAGATCAGCCCAATATCCTGCATGGACACGTTGAGGATGTCTCCAAACAGATACGCTTCCAGATTGATGCCGCGTTCGCCCGTCAACACCAGCGCGAGAACCCCGAAGGCCAGCGCAGAATGAGCGGCCACCCCAAGCAGCGTATCGACCGCAAGCCCACGCCCGGTCAGCAGGAATACAGCAAGAGCCATCCCCGTCGCACTGACGATAACGCCAACTGAAACAGCAGAATCAAAAGCCAACGCCAACGCAACCCCCAGGATCGCTGCATGGGCTGTTGCATCCCCGAAATACGCCATTCGTCGCCATACCACGAAACACCCCAGCGGCCCCGCAGCGAGCGCAATTCCGATTCCGGCCACCAAAGCGGAAAAGAAGAAAGCATCGAAGATCATGGGCCAGCCCCATGTGAATGATCGTGGTCATGTTGATAAAGTGCGAGTGCTCCCCGCGTTCCTTGCCCAAACATGGCCCGGTATTCAGGCGCTTTTGACACCACGACCGGCGCCCCCTCACAGCAAATATGCCCATTGATACAGATAACCCGATCCGATGCGCTCATCACCACATGCAGGTCATGGCTGACCATCAGTACCGCACATCCCAGCCGACGCCGTACTTCCTCGACCAGCAGATAGAAGGCTGCGACTCCCGGTTGATCCAACCCCTTGGTTGGTTCATCCAGAACCAGAAGATGTGGATCACCAAGTAGGGCACGGGCCAGCAACACTCGCTGGAACTGCCCCCCGGAAAGCGCCGACACCTGTTGTACGGCAATCTCTGGCGGTAGGCCCGTCTCTGTCAGTGCTGCGTTGATTTCGCGGCCATTTCGCCGCGTTGGCAATGACAGGAATCGCGACACTGTCAGCGGCAGGGTCTGGTCGATATGCAGTGTCTGCGGCACATATCCTATCCGCAGTCCCGCCCGCCGCGTTACGGTTCCGCGTGCCGGGGTCAATGCCCCGACCAGCGCCCGCATGAAGGTCGATTTTCCTGATCCGTTCGGCCCTACCACCGTAACGATTTCGCTTTCATTAATGGTGAAATCCACATCATGCAGGATCGTACGTCCTTCCAATCGGATCGTGAGATTCTGTGCGGTAATCAAGCTCATGGCGTTTGACACGCCGGGCAAAGCCCTTGTGCCTCGATAACGGTTTCCTCGATCTCGAAGCCCAGCGCCCTTGCGTCTCGCGCCAGCGCTCCCCGCTTCGGGGTATTCACTGTTTCCGCCACACGATTACACGCACGGCAGATCAGGAATGCCGGAGCCTTGCAATCGGCAGGGCGATGACAAGCGATAAAGGCATTAAGCCGCTCGATCCGATGCGCCAATCCCTGCGCCACCAGAAAATCCAACGCCCTGTAAGCCACGGGTGGTTGCGCACGATGTCCGTCCTCCCGCAATCGTTCCAGTACGTCATATGCTCCAAGTGCCACATGCGATTCGAGCAGGAACTCCAGCACTCGCCGCCGGATCGCTGTTAATCGCCCGCCACAGACTTCCTCGGCCTGTGTGAGTGCCTGTTTCTGGCAGGATGCATGATCGTGCCGCTCGAAAGGGTCAGGGGTAGTCACCATTTTCAACCTTGTTATACTATAACATATCTTGTACATGGCCCTCGCCCCTCGTGCAAGGAGAACCCGATGCGCCGTCTCGCCCTTGTTTTTATACTTATCGCTACTCCGGCAATTGCCGAACCCCCGCGCATTGTTGCCGACATTCCCCCCGTCCATTCTCTCGTCGCACAGGTTATGGAGGGCGTGGGCGATCCTGTTCTGCTTCTTGACGGTGTTGCATCGCCCCATGGTGGCAGTTTGCGTCCGTCTCAGGCTCGCGCGCTGGCCAAGGCAGATCTTGTTGTTTGGATTGGTAATGCCCTTACGCCATGGCTCGGCAAGGCGATACGGGGCGACTCATTGCCCTTGCTGGATGTGGAGAAAACCCATCGTCTTCACCTGCGCGAAGACCATGACCATGACCATGACCATGATGGCCCGATTGATCCCCATGCATGGCTCGACCCTGAAAACGCACGTCTTTGGCTTGGTATTGTCGCGGATAGCCTCGCAAGGCACGATCCAGCAAACGCCAACATTTATGCGGCCAATGCGGCAGCGGCCCAGGCGCGCCTTGCCATTCTGCAAACCCTTCTTGCCGACCGTCTTGCGCCCCTCAAGGCAAAACATTTCGCCGTTGCCCATGATGCCTTTCATTATTTTGAAAACCGCTTTGGCCTTAAAGCCATTGCCGCACTCTCCGCCGCCGATGGCGACCGCCCCGGTCCCGGTCGTCTCCGTAAGCTGCGCAAAGCCTTGCTGGAGGGAGGGGCCGTGTGCCTTTTTGCTGAACCGGATGGCAACATGCCTGAACGCCTGACGTCAGGCACAAATGTGCGCATTGCCCGCCTCGACCCCTTGGGCACCAGGTTGGACCCCGGTATGATGCTTTATGCCATGCTGCTGGAAGATATGACCAATACCATAGTGGAGTGCCTCAAACCGCAGTAATGCAGCTTGAGGCACTTAACCACTATTTGTGTCGATCCGAAAATCTTTGGGCAAACACGAAAAAAACCCGCTTCTGATGAAGCGGGTTTAAAGGTTGAACTGCGTTAGCAGCCCCATGCGCGTTAATTCAGCCGATAGACTGAACGCGCAGGATCAGCCCTGCCGCGCCTTAAAGCGCTTCTGGACCTTGTTGATGACGTAAACGCGACCCTTGCGACGCACGACGCGGCAAGCGGGGTGGCGGTTTTTCAAGGATCGTAGTGAGTTCCGTACTTTCATGGCCGATACCGCCCGCAGTTTGATCTAAATGGTGGGCGCGGCAAGGATTGAACTTGCGACCCCCTCGATGTCAACGAGGTGCTCTCCCACTGAGCTACGCGCCCTGAAACCCGGACGATCCGGGCAACAGAAAGGATTGAGCGGTCATTTATCGGCGTGACGATGCGCTTGCAAGCGGTATTTCGCCTCGGAGCAATAACCAATGCCGGGTACTGGCATTTACTCCGGGGTCTGGCGCATACCAACGCGTGTTTTCCGTATGGTTGGTTTGCGCCGTATTATGCCGCAACGAGGCGCTCGACGGCCTCAGGCAGACGGATCAGGTGTACAGGTTCACCAAGCAACACGTCGTCATAGCGTTCTTCGTCCGGTTTTTTTACGGCGACTGCCGAGAATCCGGTAATGAACATGATCCGCATTTCAGGATCAATTTCCTGCGCTGTCCGCGCGAAATCCAGCTCTTCCGGCTTGGACATATCAACCGTGGTCAACAGCATATCGTATGCTGCTTCACCAAGAATGGTTAATGCCGCATCAAGGTCTGCCACGCGTGTGACTGCGTGGCCGCGCTTTTTCAACTTTTCCGCCAGATAGGCGCGTAACTCGTCATTGCGGCTCGCCAGCATTACCTGCGCCATGGACGCTATCCCCTTAGAAATGTGCCGGGGGGGCAGTACGCCACACCAGTCATTGTTTCAGTTGCGATGTTGGCGCATTGGCTTAAACATCAGGTGAACGTCGCAATTAAAACCGGAGGGGCGATGACGACGGCTGCGACTTTATGTGGGTGGACGGGTGAGGCTGTATCGGTTGCCGAACCGCACCGCGTCACCAGTGCTACGGTCTTCAGCTCGCCGCATAGCGGCCGCCATTATCCGCAATTGTTTCGCCACACTTCACGTCTTGATGACATCGCCCTTCGTGCGTCTGAAGACGCCTATATCGACGATATATTTTCGATGGCTCCGCACTATGGCGCGCCACTGGTTGCGGCCCAGTTTCCCCGCGCGTTTGTGGATGCCAACCGGGCCGAGGATGAGTTGGACCCGGCCCTGATCGCCCGTTATACAAGCCGCCGTCCCAAGACCCTGCGTGTGTCGGCGGGCCTTGGGGTTATCCCCCGGATCGTTGCGGAGAACACGCCGATCTATGAGCGCAAAATACCACTTACAGAGGCCGAAGCGCGTATAGAAGCTTGCTATCGTCCGTTTCATCACTGTCTGGCGACAACTATTGATCGCGCGCGCGATCACTACGGCATAGCGTTATTGATCGATTGTCACTCGATGCCTTCTGATAATTCTGTGCGCAGTAATCGGCGCGCGGAAATCGTGCTGGGCGATTGTTATGGGGCTTCGGCCATCAGCGATATATCAGATGTTGCTTTTGCACTTTTCCGGGAGGCGGGATTTTGCGTTGCCCGTAATGCGCCTTTTGCGGGTGGGTACATTACTCAGCGGTATGGCAATCCCCGGCAAGGTATTCATGCCCTTCAGATTGAAATTGATCGTGGCATGTATCTTGATCAAAAACGCATGATCCCGACCTCGAACTACAATGCCTTGAAACGGGTGCTTGAGCCTATCGTCGCTGAACTGGCTGCGCTGCCACTGAGGTTGGGTTCTGCGATGGCTGCGGAATAAAAAAAGGGCCGCTATGGCAGCGGCCCAAGTCCAGGGAGGAAACGTCCCGAAGGACGATGACGCGAACGTCATGGGTGATATTTGTATGTTGCAGCGCAACAAATCAAGGTGCAGTGCAAAATTTTCTGGGGTATTTTTATTGCCTAATACGGATTGTTGCAAATAGGCAACTTTTGTATTGAGTGTCCATGTATCATTATCTGCATAGAGACAATAATCTGACCGTCATGATTCGGGTGGTCGTTGGATTGGGTGAAAGTGCTTATTTGTGAACAAGGTATTATTTGATGGGTCATTTGTGGGATAAATTCCCTTTCAAATAACCTGATCTTTCTATTGATGGGAAATCATTCTATCTGTTGTTCTGTCAAGGGAGGCAGGACAATGCGTCATTTTCCGATATTCAGAGATTTGCGCGGTCGGCGTGTCGCCGTGTCCGGTGTAGGGGAGACTGCGGTTGCGAAGCTGCGCCTTTTGCTCAAAACAGAGGCTAAAATCACCGTCTATGGCATCAATCCGCACCCGCAAATCCGCTCCTGGACAGAAGCAGGGCGTCTTCAGCATATTCCGCGCCGGATCGATCATGGAGATGCGCTTTGCGCTGCGTTGGTTTACGGCGCGAATGACGATGAAACAGAAGACGCCCATGCAGCGCGGATCGGTCATTCCGCCGGAGCGCTTGTCAATATTGTCGATAATCTCGAAGCGAGCGATTTTATCACGCCCGCTATCGTAGACCGCGATCCTGTCACCGTCGCCATCGGAACGGAAGGCGCAGCCCCGGTGCTTGCCCGCCGGATCAAGGCCGAAACCGAGGAAATGCTTGCCCCCACGCTTGGCACCCTTGCCTGTATCGGTCAGGGTTTTCGTGATGCTGCGAATGCTCTGCCTCATGGCCGCATTCGCCGCCGTTTCTGGTCGCGCTATTATGACGAGATCGGCCCCCGTGCCTTGGCCGAGGGGGGCGAGGAAGCTGTGGTTTTAGCACTCGAAACCCTGTGTTCTGACATATTGGTTGAAGACCGTGAAATCGGCCATGTTGCCCTGATCGGCGCTGGCCCCGGCGACCCTGAACTTTTGACACTCAAGGCGCGCAAGGCGCTGCACGAGGCCGATGTGGTCATCCATGACCGACTTGTATCCCCGGAAATTCTGGAACTTGCACGCCGCGAAGCCATCGTGATCGAGGTGGGCAAGATGCCCCATGGTCCTTCATGGAAGCAATCCGACATTGATGCCCTGATTGTGGAACATGCGGGGCAGGGTGCGCATGTCGCCCGGCTGAAATCGGGTGATCCGGTCGTGTTCGGGCGTCTGGATGAGGAAATGGACGCCCTGGATGCAGCAAACATCCCTTTCACAATTATTCCTGGCATTACGGCGGCTTCGGCTGCTGCGGCGACCATTGGCACAAGCTGGACCAGGCGAGGGCGTAATGCTGCCTTCCGTTTGTTGACCGGCCATGATGTTGCGGGCTTTGCGGAGCATGACTGGCGCAGTCTCGCCCAACCGGATCAGGCCGCTGCGGTCTATATGGGCGTGCGTGCCGCACGTTTTCTGGCCGGTCGTCTGCTCATGCATGGTGCGGGGGCAGAGACACCCGTGACCGTCATCGAAAATGTTTCGCGTCTCGATCAAAAGATCATCTCGACAACCCTTGCCCGCCTGCCTGATGCGTTGATCGAAGCCGGGATTACTGGCCCCGCGATTCTTTTCCTTGGCCTTTCGCCCCGTCAGGCCATGGATGCCAGCGATACCCTTGAACTGCCCGCAACCGGAGTGCTGTGACTTATGGCCCGCGAATTCAAACCCAAGATTGTCAGCGCAAACGACCTGCATATCGGCGATGTCGTCTATATGAATTCGGGGGGCGGCTGGACCCGTAAACTCGCCGAAGCCGCCATCGCCCACAATGCGGAGGAGGGCGAAACGCTGATGGGTCGCGCCGCCCCGCAACAGGCAAAGGTCGTCGGGCCGTATTTGGCCGACGTGGCGCTTGATGATGATGGGCGTCCCTTCCCAACCCATTTCCGCGAGAAGTTCCGCACCCGTGGACCCTCCACCCGGCCCGATCTGGGCAAGCAATCCGCCAACCCCGAACGCCGCGAGCCATTGGCCGCGTCGGGCGGTATTTGAGCAGGAGAACAGCATGTACCGCTATGATGAATTCGACCATGACTACGTGCGTGCGCGTGTCTCGGAATTCCGCGATCAGACCCAGCGTCGGATTGACGGCGCGCTGACCGAGGATGAGTATAAACCCCTGCGTCTGCAAAATGGCCTCTACCTGCAACTGCACGCTTACATGCTGCGCGTGGCGGTTCCCTATGGCACGCTGAACAGCCGTCAGATGCGCACCCTCGCCATGATTGCGGAGCGGTGGGACGAAGGTTACGGCCATTTTACCACCCGTCAGAATATCCAGTATAACTGGACCAAGCTGACCGATGTGGGCGATATTCTCGATGCGCTGGCTGATGTGGAGATGCATGCCATCCAGACCAGCGGGAATTGTATTCGCAACGTCACGGCGGATCATTTTGCGGGGGCGGCAGCCGACGAGATCGAAGACCCGCGCCCAACAGCCGAACTCGTTCGCCAATGGTCCACTGCGCATCCCGAATTCGCCTTTCTACCGAGGAAATTCAAGATTGCCGTCACCGGCTCGCCTAACGACCGCGCAGTAACGAAGGCGCATGATATTGGCCTGCGAATGTTGCGCAATGATGCGGGAGAGCCGGGATATGAGGTTATCGTCGGGGGTGGTCTGGGCCGAACGCCCATGATCGGCAAGGTCATCCGCGATTTCCTGCCCAAAGATGATCTGTTGCCGTATCTGGAGGCAATTCTGCGGGTTTATAACCTGCATGGACGGCGTGATAACAAGTATAAGGCCCGCATCAAGATCCTCGTCCATGAAACGGGCATCGACGATATGCGCGCGCAAGTCGAAGCCGAATTCGACCGTCAGATGCGTGAGGAGGGCGGGCCACTCGTTGCACCTGATCCTGTGCAGGTGGCAAAGATCACTGCTTACTTTGCTCCGCCCGCATTCGAGGTGCTGCCCGACGCTTCAACCACGCTGGAAACGGCGATGGCGAACGATGCCGCACTGGCCGCATGGGTCGGGAACAATACGAGCGAGCATCGTACCCCCGGCTATGCCATCGTTACCGTTGCAATCAAGGGCACAGGTGAGGCTCCCGGCGATGCCACAACCGCACAGATGCGTGTGCTGGCCGATATGGGCGAGAAATACAGCCACGATGAACTGCGTATTTCCCATGAGCAGAATGTTGTCCTGCCTCATGTTCGCAAGGATGATCTTCCGGCTGTATTCTCGGCGCTCCGCAAGGCCGGGTTGGCGACGGCGAACGCGGGCCTTATCACCGACATCATCGCGTGCCCCGGACTTGATTACTGCGCGCTCGCCACGGCCCGTTCGATTCCTGTTGCGCAAGACCTGTCGCGCCGGTTTGCGGCCCCGGAACGCGCCAAAGCTATTGGTAATTTTACGATCAAGATATCCGGCTGCATCAACGCCTGTGGTCATCACCATGTTGGTCATGTGGGCATTCTGGGGCTGGAGAAATCCGGGATCGAGAATTACCAGATTACCCTTGGCGGTGATCATACCGAAACGATGGCGGTGGGCGAACGTGCCGGTCCGGGCATTTCGGCGGAGGAGGTCGGCCCCGCTATCGAACGCTTGGTTGATGCCTATCTCGATACCCGCGCGGACGAGAATGAGCGGTTCATTGATACCTATCGCAGGATCGGTGCCGAACCGTTCAAGGAAGCTCTTTATGCTGCGTGACCGCATAGAAGAGTAAACATCTGCCCCGGCTTTGTGCCGGGGTCTCCCGCCGTAAGGCACAGCTTCAAAAAAAGCCCCGGATCAAGCCCGGAGCAGGAAATACAGCCATGCCCCTGATTACCGATACCGGCTTTGCCCCCGATGATGCCATTACACTTACCCCTCTCGACGCCTTGCCGGAAGCAGGGGAGGGCGTGGCGCTGGATCTGCCCCTTGATGCCGATACCGAGGCCGTTGCCGCCTACTTCAATCGCCTTGACCTCATCGTCATCCCCTTCCCGAATTTCGGAGACGGGCGCGGCTTTTCCCTGGCCAAACGCCTGCGTTCGCTCGGCTATCGGGGGCGGCTGCGGGCGACGGGGCATCTTATTCCCGATCAATACGCTTTCGCACGCTTCTGCGGGTTTGATGAAGTGCAAATCACGGATGAACAGGCCGAGCGTCAGCCTGAGAACCAGTGGACAAGTGCAACACGCGCTCTGCCGCCTTTCTTGCGTCGCCGCGTATCGGGGTGGGTGTAAACGGCCACCTGATAGCGCATTTTCGGCTATGCGCAATCCTGCGGGGTAACATCAAGCACATCGAGGAATTGATCGGGGCGCAGTGAACGGTTAAATGAACAGCAACAGCCGTGAGGAGACCAGCCATGTCCGTCGATGCCGATACCGTCCGCAAGGTCGCAAAGCTCGCCCGTATCGCCGTGGAAGACCATGAGGTCGAACCCTTCGCGCAGGAACTCTCCGGTATTCTGAACTGGGTTGAGCAATTGCAGGAAGTGGATGTTACAGGCATTGAGCCTATGACTTCCGCTGTCCCCATGCGCCTCAAGCGCCGCGAGGATGTTGTAACCGATGGCAATCGCCGGGACGATATTCTCATCAATGCCCCTGATGCGCGCGAAGGTTTCTTTGCGGTCCCAAAGGTTGTGGAATAATCATTCACAGGGTTGATAGCGGTATCAGGATAGCGCGCTGGCGCTTGTACTCTGAAAACCGAAACTGTCTCCGGCTCTTGCCCCATGCGCGGCCCCTCGTTAAACCTGCGCCGGTATTCCAGCCCGCAGGATTCCCATGACCGACCTCACCTCGCTCACCATCGCTGATGCCCGTTCCAAGCTGCGGGCAAAAGAGTTCAGTGCTACTGAACTGACCGAAGCTTTCATTGGTAATGTCGAAGGCGGCGATGCGCTCAATGCGTGGTGCGAAAAGACATCCGATCTGGCGCGGGAACAGGCGCAGACCGCCGATGCGCGACTGGCGGAGGGGGACGCGCCTTCGCTGTGCGGTATTCCACTTGGGATCAAGGATCTGTTCTGCACCAATGGCATCCGCTCCCAGGCCGGATCGAACATTCTTGAAGATTTCAAGCCGCCCTATGAAAGCACTGTTACATCGAATCTCTGGGCTGATGGCGCGGTGATGCTTGGCAAGCTGTCCATGGATGAATTCGCTATGGGATCATCGAATGAAACCGCGTGCTATGGCCCGGTCATTAATCCATGGCGGCGAAAAGGTGATGATACCAAGCTGACGCCCGGTGGTTCCTCCGGTGGCTCTTCGGCGGCTCTGGCTGCCAGCATGGCAATGGCGACAACCGGCACAGATACTGGTGGCTCAATTCGCCAGCCCGCTGCGTTCACTGGTACGGTCGGCCTCAAACCCACATGGGGCCGTGTCTCGCGCTGGGGGATTGTGGCGTTTGCCTCCTCACTAGATCAGGCGGGGCCGTTCACACGTACCGTTCGCGATTCTGCCATTATGCTTCAGTCCATGGCGTCGGTGGATGAAAAGGACAGCACCTCCGCCGACATCGCTGTTCCTGATTATGAGGCCGCGTTGACGGGTGATGTGAAAGGCAAGCGTATCGGTATTCCAAAGGAATACACGGTTGATGGTATGTCTGCCGAGATCACGAAATTCTGGGAAGAAGGGGCTGAATACCTGCGCGCCCAGGGGGCGGAGATTGTCGAGATCAGCCTGCCTCACACGAAATATGCGCTGCCCGCTTATTACATTGTCTCACCGGCGGAATGTTCTTCGAACCTCGCGCGTTATGACGGGGTGCGCTATGGCAAACGCGCGGAGCTTGCACAGGGTGACGGCATTACAGAACTGTACGAAAAGACCCGCGCGGAAGGCTTTGGCGATGAGGTCAAGCGCCGCATTATGATCGGCACCTACGTTCTTTCCGCTGGATATTACGACGCCTACTATACCCGCGCGCAAAAGGTTCGTCGCCTGATCAACCGCGATTTCGAACAAGCGTTCGAGAAGGTCGATGCGATCCTGACACCGACCACACCGTCTCCTGCCTTCGGTTTGGGTGAGAAATCAGACCCGCTGGAGATGTATCTGCAAGACATCTTTACGGTGACGGTCAACATGGCGGGCCTTCCCGGCATCAGCATCCCTGCGGGCCTTTCCTCTGACGGGTTGCCTTTGGGTCTGCAACTCATTGGCAAAGCCTTCGATGAAGCGAATCTGTTGAATACGGCTTACGCTCTTGAAACAGCGCTGGACTTCACGGCAATGCCGGAGAAATGGTGGTAGGAGTCGGCCTTTAACCGGAGAAGTCCAATGCCCCGCCTTCCTCTCACTGCGAACCACTGGGGTACTTACCGGGTGCGGTCGGAAAACGGGCGGGCGGTGGCGCTTGATCCGTTTGAGCATGATACTGACCCATCTCCCATCGGCCCCGGTATCCTTGACGTGCAGGATGGGCCGACCCGGATAACCGCGCCGATGGTACGCGAAAGCTGGCTTGAGGGTGGTCCCGGTTCCGCCCCGGAAAAACGCGGGACCGATCGTTTCGTCGCTCTGACATGGGAGGAAATGGAGCCACTGCTGGCAACCGAGCTTTCCCGTGTCATCGAAACGCATGGTAACAGAGCGATCTATGCGGGTTCCTATGGCTGGGCGAGTGCGGGGCGTTTTCACCATGCCCAAAGCCAGATGAAGCGGTTCCTGAATTGCATTGGCGGTTTCACGTCTTCAGCCTTCACCTATAGCTTTGCTGCCGCCGAGGCGATGATTCCGCATGTTCTGGGCAGTTTTCGCGATTTTATGAATTCGAATACCAGTTGGGATTCCATCGCTGGTAACACTGACCTGCTCGTCGCGTTCGGGGGCGCGCCGATCAAAAACGGCCAGATTGAGTCAGGCGGTCTTGGCGCGCATGTGCAGCGCGGCGGGATGTATAAGGCCAGGGCGGCGGGTTGTTCTTTTGTTAATATAAGCCCCTTGCGCTCTGATATGATTGACGAACTGGACGCTGAATGGCTGCCCGCACGTCCCAATACCGATGTCGCGATTTTGCTTGGTATCGGCCATACGCTACTGACTGAAGGCTTGCACGATCCGGCATTTCTTGACCGTTACACAACGGGGTTCGACCGTTTCACCGCATATCTGACGGGTGACAGCGACGGTGAGCCAAAGGATGCAGACTGGGCCGCCGCAATCTCTGGTCTGGATGCCGAAACCATTCGCAATCTCGCGCGTCGCATGGGGGCGGGGCGGACCATGATCTCGGTTTCATGGTCACTCACGCGACAGGATCATGGCGAGCAACCTTTCTGGGCCGCTATCGCTATCGCCTCGATGCTGGGCCAGATTGGTCTTCCGGGGGGAGGTTTCGGTTTCGGTTACAGTGCGGAGAACAGCATGGGGGGGCAATATGCCCTCATGCCCGGTGGGTCGCTTCCACAGGGAAAGAATCCGGTTGCTGATTTTATTCCCGTCGCGCGGATTTCCGATCTGCTGCTCCATCCCGGTGAGGAATTCGATTTCGACGGCCAGCGCCTGACTTATCCTGACATCCGCCTTGTCTGGTGGGCGGGGGGCAATCCGTTTCATCATCATCAGGACATCGGCAGGATGCTGCGTGCGTGGCGCAAGCCTGAAACTATCGTGGTCAATGAGTGGTGTTGGAACGCGATGGCAAAGCATTCCGACATCGTTCTTCCCTGTACCACGCCGCTGGAGCGCAACGATATTGCCCTGTCCTTGCGTGATCCCTATGTCGTCGCAATGGACAAGGTGGCGGAGGCTCCCGGCCTCGCCCGTGATGACCATACAAGCTTTCGGGGCATCGCCCGCGCGATGGGCGTCGAAGATGCCTTCACCGAAGGGCGTGAGCCAGAAGACTGGATACGCTGGATTTATGACGTCACACGCCAGCGCGTTGCCGAACAGGGCCGCGAGATGCCTGGGCTGGATGAACTGCGAGAAACCGGTTGGCATCTTAATCCCCTCCCTGAAGAGCCGACCGTCATGCTGCGTGCGTTCCGCGAAGACCCGGCTGCGAATGCCCTCGCTACGCCAAGCGGCAAGATCGAGATATTCTCGCAGACAGTTGCGGATTTCGGTTATGATGATTGCCCCGGCCATCCCGTCTGGCGCGCCCCCCACGAATGGCTGGGGAATGTGGGGCGCTGGCCGCTGCACCTTGTTTCAAACCAGCCTGTCAATAAGCTGCACTCCCAGCTCGACCACGGTGCGGTCAGCCGCGCGGGTAAGTTGAAGGGCCGCGAGCCAGCCATGCTCAACCCTGATGACGCGGCGGCACGGGGCATCGTGGAGGGTGACACCATTCGCGTCTTTAACGACCGGGGCGCGTGTCTCTGCACCGCGACTCTCGGTGGCACGATTCGCCCTGGCGTGATGCAGATCAGCACTGGCGCGTGGTACGACCCCGAAACGCCGGGCGACCCGGATTCGTTGTGCAAGCACGGGAACCCCAACGTCCTGACCCCGGATCGCGGCACATCCCGTCTTGGGCAGGGGCCAACCGCCCATTCCTGCCTTGTCGATGTTGAGAAATATGAAGGCGAACCACCGCCCGTCACCGCTTTTGAGCCACCAGAGATCGTCACACGTGCGGCGCAAAATTGCGGATAACAGTACCATAACAAGGTGATAGCTGTTGAGATGGGCGATTCTCTGATGAGGGGTTTTTCCCGTGCTGGACATTGCGACGTGGCAGGGGGCACGATACCGAACAAAGTGGGCCGCGCAGGCGAGGGGGAACGATGATTGTCGCGGCGATTCCGCCAGTAATATCGGGAACGCGCGACCGGCTGCTTGCCTTTGCTATTCTTGCTTTTATGGCATCCGAGCTTCTCTGGCTCGCCTTTGGATGGTGGCCGTTCCGTATTGCGGCTTTCGGCGCGATGCTGACCATCGTTCCACTTTCTGCGCATCGATTTGGCTTGCGCGAAGCGTATTTGCTCACCCTTTGCATCACGCTGACGGCTTTCATTATCCTGTTGCACCCCGATCCCGTTACGGCGGCATATACGGCGCTGGAGCAGGCTGCTTTTCTGATGGCCTTCATCCTTCTTATCAGCCTGATCCAACAGGCGGCGATGACCTCGCAGGCCATTCTTGAATGTGGCATATACCTGACACGACAACCGCCCGGACGTCGCTATCTCGCTGTTTTTGGCGGCACGCATATGATGGCGCATCTGTTCAATCTGGGGGTGGTCAGCTTGCTCGCTCCCCTCATCAAGCGTGGCACGGAAGGCAGCGATCCGCTCAATCCACTGCGTGAGCATCGGCAGATCAATGCGATGCTGCGCGGTTTTGCATGGAGCGTTGTCTGGTCGCCCACGGCGGTCGCGCCTCTTGTTCTTTCGACCTTGCTGCCCGATGCACAGCGCGGCCCGTGGATTGCTGCCGGGCTGGTTATTGCTGGCATCGTCATGCTCACTGGCTGGCTGGAGGATCGCTGGGAGTGGCGCATGTATCAGCCACGGCCCGACCAAACGGCCCCTCCCTTTCCTGCCCGCGCGTATCGCGATTTTGCGTTTGTCTGCATCGCCCTGATCGCCCTGACTATTGGCGCAATGGTGCTGTTCGGTGGCAGTGTCGTCTTTGGCTTGATGGCCGCATCGCCGGTTATCCTCGTTGGCTGGTTGTTGCTTCAGCAGCAGGGGGCGTGGCCGCCTGTAAAATCCCGCTTGCGGGAGATCACGTTTGGCCATCTCCCCACTGCCGCGCCGCTGGCTGTGACATTGGCCTGTTCCGGGTATGTGGGGCGGGCGGCGGCGGCGCTGATCCCTGCTGCCGAATGGGCCGAGACGCTGGGGCTGGAGGCATGGCCCGGATGGTTGTTCCTGTTGATGCTGTCGGTTGGGGTTGCCACACTCAGTCAATTCGCGCTCAGCCCGATAATGATGGCGGTGTTTTTTGGCAGTTTGATCGCTGCTGTCCCCGAACTCCCTGTCGATATCACATGGGCCGCCCTCGCAATCTCCTGTGGCTGGGCGCTATCGATGACCGCTTCGCCCTTCGCCACGGTCGTTTTGATGATCGCACAGGCAACCGGGCATACAGGGCGGGAAATGACATGGCAGTGGAACTGGCGCTTCAGTCTGCTGACAATTGCGATCCTTGCTGTGGTTTTCCGTGTATTGGCAAGACATTGAGGGCTATTCCCGGCCTTCGATCCGGTCTAGATGACGCTATGCCTTACTGTTTTCCTGCGATTTCACATCCATGACCTTTGAATATGTCATCCTGCTCGCCCTTGGTGCGATTGCCGGAGGGTTCATTAACGGGCTGGCAGGATTCGGAACGGCGCTTTTTGCCCTTGGATTCTGGCTTCAGATCATGGAGCCGGTTCAGGCCGTTCTTGTCGTTCTTGTGATGTCGGTCCTCAGCGGCATTCAGGGCGCAATCCTCGTGCGAAAGGCGATCCAGTGGCCCCGGTTGGCTCGCTTCCTGTTGCCCGCTTTCATCGGTATTCCCATTGGCACGGCCTCGGTTGTCTGGATTGATCCCACGTTGCTGAAACTGGTCATTGCCGCATTTCTGATTCTCTACGGCCTGTTCTTTGCTTTTCGTAAGGAGCTGCCCGCGATGACCCGGCCAACGCCTGTGATTGATGGCGGCATTGGCTTTGCCGGGGGCGTTTTGGGCGGTCTTGCGGGGCTGTCCGGCGCTTTGCCGACCATGTGGTGCGCCATGCGCCCATGGCCGAAAGCAGAGCAACGGGCCGTGTTGCAGCCTTATAATCTGGCTGTGCAGGTCGCCGCGATTCTCGTTTTTCTCGTGCAGGGCGCCTTTGATCGCGAGACACTCATTATCCTCGCTGTGGCAACGCCGTTCACTTTTGCTGCGGCTCAGGTGGGCCTCTATATCTTCAAACAGATGGGCGACGCCCAGTTCCGCCGTTTGCTGATAATCCTGATGCTGGCCTCCGGGCTGATCCTGATGGCCCGTGAGCTTTTGCTTGCGTGAAAATGCTAAATCACCTCGTCTGTTCGGTCATCCGTCTCGCCATAGCGTTTCAGCACTGCAGGGCGGGTTCCCTCATAGACGGCGGCCAGACCCGGCGCGATTTTGGCATTTTCCCGCTCGAACAGGCAGTTGCCCTGTAGGTCGCTTGCCACGATGAACGGTCCCATACCGCTGCATTCCAGCACCCACATGGCTTGCGCCAGCCCCAGTTCCTCGTTCCAGTGCACGGCCTTCACCGCCTGCACTCCCCGCCCCAGCAATGCCCCGGTTCCGTATCCCACGGTGGTCAGGTAAATCGCGCCGTTTGGCACAAAATCGCGCTTGTAATCGGCGGAGGACATCCCGCCCTTGCCGATAATGAGTTTCGCGCCGGAGCGTTCCATCCATGGCCCGATCCATTTGGCAAACCGGAACGAGGCAGTCGCCGTGACGGCCCCCAGCGTGAAACTCCCGTCTTCGTTGATGGACGCGGCGGGCGAGCAATGAAAATTCGCGGCGCTTTCTGCGGGTAACTCCATCGGAATATTGGCGTTTTTCTCCAGCGCCCGCATATAAACGCCTTCACGCGCCGTGTAGATCGTTCCGTCCAGATAGACGACATCGCCGAGCTGTAATTCAGCCAGTGCTTCCGGCGTCGGGGTTGTGGAAAGCGCAATTTTGCGGGGTCCGCTCATCAGATTATCCCATCGGATATGGTGTTGGATGTGACGATCCTGTTCATGTGTCGCTCATCCCGGTTTCAAAATGTCTGTGCGGCAAAGTCTGTTTGCTATTCTGCGGCTTCCCGATGGGCTTCGTTCCAGCCCACCGTTTCGCGCCTCTGGTATGGTGTGAACCAATCGGGGTCTGTTCGATGCTCCACGCGGCCATCCGCCCAGATTCGCGCAACGGCCCGGCGAGAGGAGAGGCAAAAGGCGTGCACGCTCATCTGCATCCCGCCGGTATGGCAATACCCCACTTCGATATGGCAATCGATCACCATGGATTTGCCCACAAACCCCATTGCGCCCATGCCGATGGAATTGCCCAGTTCCCGGAATTCTTCCTCCAATTTGGCTATTTCCGGGTCCGGGTTCCTGTCGCCTACGGTGCGCAGACAGGCCGCGCGCTTGCCCAACACCATGCAGGTATCCTTTGATCCGCCCAGCCCGATCCCGATGATCGCGGGTTGGCAGGCAAGGCCACGCTTGCCAAAGGCGACAAGGCTGTCGAGATAGAATCGCTTGATCCCCTCGATTCCATCACTGGGGAACAGCATCCTGTAATCGGTCCCGAATAACCCACCCTTGTGAACTGTGGTCAGGTCGATCCAGTTTCCTTCTCCCGGTGGGGCAGGTTCAAACCCGTATTCGATCTCCGGCGCGCCGATCCCGACATTATTGTCATGGTCCGTGCGCCACAGCGGATGCACGCGATTGGGGCGCAGCGGCACACCGTTGGTCGCATTGGCTGTCGCCTGACGTAGCGCGGTTTCCAGCGCCACTGGCCCCCCCTCAACCACCGCTTCATTGCCCATCTTCACATACCAGCGTGGACAGCCGGTATCCCCGCACATCGCGCGGCGGTCTTCCTTTGCCGCCTCGTAATTCTCCAGCATCGCCTGCAACACAAAGGATGACAGGTCGCCATCCTCCACGGCGGCGGTTGCACGTAATCCATCGAGATAATCCTGCGGAATCTCGATGGCGGCCTTGTCCATCAGCGTTTCGGCGGTGGACTGGATCAGATCAATGGAAATCATGGGGTTTCCCGAATTGGGCTGAGTGGCATTGTTCCACCCAACGTGTCACCCCGCAAGGATCACAGTCAATCGCTTCGGTATGACGGGATCAGAATCCCGCCCACACCAACCCTCCCCGCGCGGGGAGTATCAGTTGCCATCCGCCATCACCCAATCGGGTGGCGGTTCAACCAGCACCCAGAGCGCCAGATAATTCAGGCCCGCAAGCATCTCATCGACCTCGCGTTTCCCGCCCTCCCGATGCCCCGGCGGGCGACCGGGCCGCATCACTTTCACTTTCCGGTTCCCGGCCAGCTTGCGCCGCGCGATGATCTGCATCAATCGCTGCGCTTGCCCCGGCACATCATCCAGCGCCCGCTGCATCGCCGCGATCCGGTGGCGCAGGCTGGCAAAA
>CALFFK010000011.1 GCA_937957975.1 uncultured Neomegalonema sp. | reverse complement strand
GTCCGGTCCATATACTCCGGGAACCACCCCTCATGCGCCGTGCGTAGCGCGTCAAGCGTCACGGCACGTCCGGCGATGTCCACCGCCTCGCCCCCCGTCTCGCCAATCCACACCGCAGGAACCCCTGCCGCATCAGCGACCTGAAACAGTTGCTCGACCGATTCGCTCAACAGGGTAATCAGATACCGCCCCTGATCCTCGCCGAAGAACGTCGCATCATCACGTCCCCCCGGTGAGCGCACCGTACAGCCGATATTCCCCGCCAGCGCCATTTCGGCCAGTGCCACGGCGATGCCGCCATCCCCGACGTCATGGGCCGCCGTCAACGCGCCCTCCTTCGCCAGTTGCTGCATCAGTTCCCCCGCTGCCCGCTCGGCAGCAAGGTCCACAGGGGGCGGCGACCCGGCTTCCTGCCCATGCAGTTCGCGCAGGTAAAGCGAGCGGCCCAGCCACCCCTCCATCCGTCCCAGCATCAGGATCGCCTCACCACCGGACTTGAAGCCCATGGTCATCATCGCATCCAGATCGTCGAGCAGACCCACGCCACCAATGGTTGGCGTCGGCAGGATCGCCTGCCCTTCCGTCTCGTTATAAAGGCTCACATTCCCGCTCACGATGGGCATGTCCAGCGCCGCACAGGCCGCGCCGATTCCTTCGATACAGCCAACCAGTTGCCCCATGATCTCCGGCTTTTCCGGGTTGCCGAAATTGAGGTTATCCGTCGCCGCCAAAGGCCGCGCCCCCACTGCACAGAGATTACGATACGCTTCAGCCACCGCCTGTTTGCCACCCTCAACAGGGTCAGCCACACAATAACGCGGCGTCACATCCGCCGTCATGGCGAGGGCTTTTCCGCTGCCATGCACCCGCACAACTGCCGCATCGCCGCCGGGGCGTTGCACAGTATCGGCCATGACCATGTGGTCATATTGTTCCCAAACCCACCGGCGCGAGGCCAGATCGGGCGATGCCATCAGGCGCAGCAACACCTCATCCACCGGAATTTCAGGCACGTCGTTCAGTGGCGCAGGCGCAGGGGTCGGCACCCATGGCCGGTCATATTCCGGCGCCTCACCGGAAAGCGCCTTGAGCGGCAGATCAGCCATCGTCTCGCCATTCAGACGAACGATAAAGCGGTCTTCGGCAATCGTTTCCCCGACGACCGCAAAATCCAGATCCCATTTCTCAAAGATCGCGCGCGCCTCATCTTCCTTTTCAGGGCGCAGGACCATCAGCATCCGTTCCTGCGATTCCGAGAGCATCATCTCATAGGCGCTCATCCTCATCTCGCGCGTCGGCACTTTCTCCAGATCGAGAATAACGCCCAGATCGCCCTTGTCGCCCATCTCGACCGCTGAACAGGTCAGCCCCGCCGCCCCCATATCCTGAATGGAGATCACTGCACCCGAAGCCATCAATTCAAGCGTCGCTTCCAGCAGCCGCTTTTCAGTGAAAGGGTCGCCAACCTGCACTGTCGGGCGCTTGTCTTCTGCATCCGCTCCGAATTCGTCGGAGGCCATGGTCGCCCCCCCTACCCCGTCGCGCCCCGTCTTTGCGCCCAGATAAACGATGGGCATCCCGACCCCGGAGGCCGCCGAGTAGAAAATCTTGTCCGCATCGGCCAGACCCACCGCCATCGCATTGACGAGAGGATTACCGTTATAGGCACTGTGAAACTCCACTTCGCCGCCCACGGTCGGCACACCAAAGCAATTGCCATAACCGCCAATACCGGCCACCACGCCCCGCACGATGCCGCGCGTCTTCGGATGATCGGGATCGCCAAACCGCAGGGCGTTCAGCGCCGCCACAGGCCGCGCACCCATTGTGAAGACATCGCGCAGGATGCCCCCCACTCCCGTCGCTGCGCCCTGATACGGCTCGATAAAGCTGGGGTGGTTGTGGCTCTCCATCTTGAAGATACACGCCTGACCATCGCCAATATCAATGACTCCCGCGTTCTCACCGGGACCACAAATCACCTGTGGGCCAGTTGTCGGCAGGGTGCGCAGCCAGCGTTTTGAAGACTTGTAGGAACAATGCTCGTTCCACATTGCCGAAAAGATACCCAGTTCCGTATAGGACGGCGTGCGCCCCAACAGGTCGAGAATACGCTGATATTCATTGGCCTTGAGGCCGTGTGCGGCGATCAGATCGTCAGTAATGGCTGGCTCGGACATGCGCGTTCCCCTTGGCGGCGTCGGGGGACTTCTAGCGGGCGCGCGGGCAGAGCGGAAGACGTTTCAGCGTCACGAACCCCATCGATCCATTGCCCTCAACATGGCATCGCCGTGTTCTTCTGTCCGCAAGCCGTCGCGCACACCTGCCAGATCAGCCTCGCCCTTGTTCTGACTCAGCTTGGCCTTGCCGACCAGCGATGTGACCTCCATACGAAAGGCGACAAGACCACGCAGCATCGCATCAATATAGGGCCGGGGCGCATCATTGACGGCCCAGGGCTGTGCGCGGGGGCGTTCCATAACGTTTGTCAGGCGCTCAATAATCGCATGGGCTTCGCCATGTGCCTCGACCAAGTCGATTCGGCCCCGCGCCTGCACGGTGATATAATTCCAGGTCGGCACCACCTTGCCAGTCTCGCGTTTGGTCGCATACCAATCCGGTGTCACATAGCCATCTGCGCCCCGAAAGACCGCGAGCGCCATTGCCCCACCAGCATCCTTCCATTGCGGATTGGCCCGCGCGAAATGGCCAAAAACCCAGTCACGCCCCTGACTGTCCGTTTCGATCAATAGCGGCAATTGCGTTGCAACCGGCCCCTCTGGCCCGTTCGTGGTCAGCATTGCGAGGGGATGCGCCGCGATAATATCAAAAACCGCAGCGCGATCGATCAGGGCAAACTCTTTCGGCACATACATGGCGCAGCCTCAACTCAGCGGCGCACCTGTGCAATCGAATGCGCCCTCGGTAATCTCATCGAATTCGACACGAAAGTTGTTTTCCGTCACGGCGTAATGCTCGCCCTCTTCAGAACGAAACACGCGCCAGCACGAAACGCTCTCATATTGAAAGCAGAGGTTATCCGCAAAGGAACGCCATGTCCCTTCCATGCACTGCCCTCGTGTATCGCGCCAGATAACGCGATGGTCGGGATGATAGGCTTCCGTACCATAAGGCTCACCGTTCCGGGTGAAATGCGCTGTGCGCCCGTCCATCAGGTCCAGAAAAGCTTCGGTGTCGAGTTGAACGTCTTCGGCTCCGGCGGGCGCGGAAATCAGGGCAAGTAATAGGCAAGCTGCTGGGGCGCGCATCCGACCGGTTCCTCCGATATTCGGTTGATATAGACGGATGGGCCGTTCCCCGGCTTTCCATCGGGTTCGAGGGGCGAATGACGATACACCTCCGCATTTTCGATGACGTTCCAGCACCCGTAACGAAAGGCTCCGTAATAATAGCAAAGCGTCTCGTTCTTCACGACCCAGACACCATGCATACAAGTGCCTTCGGGCAGCTTCCATGTCACCCGCCCATCGTTGAAATGCTGCTCGGCTCCGCGTGGGCGGCCCAGCAAGGTGTAATGGAAGGTTTTTCCGGCAGTGAAGGATTTGATCTCCTCCTCCCCAAGGATGCGCTCGACATCCCCCCCGGTCGCAGCGGTCGCCGCACCCACGATCAAGGCCAAACAGAAAAGAGACCAGCGGATCATCGTTTCCTCATTTCGTCTCACACCCTTCGTGCTCTGATGATGCCATGCGTATTGGGCATTGTCACGTCAGAGGTTGGCGGGTCGCAATGAATTCAGCAGCATCCCGCAGCACATCAAAACTTTCAGGGAATTCATCATACACCTCAAACACATGGCACAAGCCGTCGAGATCAATCAGATCACAGGATGATCCCGCCGCCACGATCCGATCAGCCAGCGCCCGCACACCTGGCCCCAGCATATCACGTGTGCAGGTCGTCAGCAGAGTATCGGGCCAGCTTTCCGGTATCGCTGCCAGGGCGGGCGAAGCGCCGGGATCAAACGGCGATGCTCCGCCGAGATAGCATCGCGCCATTACGCGCAGATCATCGCCAGTCATGGTCGGATCGTCGATCCCTTCACATCGCGCTGTCGTTTCTTCCCGCAGATCGCCCCACGGCGAAAACAGCACGAGCGCATCAGGCGGTGGCGTTCCGGCGGCAATCCCCGCATGAACCACAGCCAGCGCCATACCGCCCCCGGCGGATTCTCCGCTCAGGCTATATGCTCCCCCCGCAGCAAGGGCGGTGCAAACCCCGGTGCATTGCTCCAGCCCCACTGGAAACGGCTGTTCCGGCGCCAATGCATAACGCGGGACCACGACCCGCACTCCGGCAAGCGCCGCCAATGCCGCCGTAATCGGCAGGTCGAATTCCGGCTTTCCCGAAACATACCCACCCCCAAAGAAATGCAGCATCGTCCCCGAAACCGGCCCTGCGGAGGGCATAATAATCTGACAGGGAATACCGGCCACAACCTCATCCCGCACCGTCACAGGCCAACGCTCCAGCGCCCTCACTGCACGCGATTCAAAATCTGCGGCAAGCGCCGCACGGATTGCCTCGATTTCAGACAGCCTGGACCTCAAGCCCGTATTTCTCCTGTCTGCGGCGACTGACGGCCTGAGTCATACGATCCGCAATCATGGCGATGGCGGCCATGCCGATCCCGGCGGTCATGCCAACTCCGAAATCACCGTCACCAAGGCCAATATAGATTTGCTGACCCAACCCGTTTGTCCCGACCAGCGCAGCAATAACCAGCATCCCGATGCCATAGATAATCGTCTGGTTCAGCCCCAGCATGATCGCGGGCAGCGCAAGCGGCAACTTCACCCGCAACAACATTTGCCAGCGTGAGCAACCGATAGTCTCCGCCGCTTCGATGACTTCGCCGGGCAGGTTGCGCAACCCATGCTCGGTATACCGGATCGCCGGAACGATGGCATAGGCGATGACAGCCAGCAGCGCCGTGAACTCACCAATCTTGAACACCATTACAAACGGAATGAGGATCACGAACAGCGGCATCGTTTGCAGCGTATCCATAATGGGGCGCATAATGGCAGAAACAATGCGGCTCTCGGATGCCCATATGCCGATTGCCGTCCCCACGACGAAGGAAATCAAAACCGCGATACCGCATAGGTACAACGACAAGACCGATTGCGGCCACACCCCCGCAAGGATCAGAAACGCCAGCGCAAGGGCCGTACCAATGGCCAGACCACGCCCGGCGGTGACATAGGCGGCATAAACGATAATCGCGAACAGGGCCGGCCATGGCGTATTTGTCAGGCCGATGAAAGACACAACCCCCCACAGCAGGATCAGCGAGGCCAGCGTAGCTCGATTGCGGAAATACGCCCATCCCGCAGCGGCCAGCACAAACGCTGCATATCCGGCCTTGAGCATGGGCGTCAGGGCAAACCCCCATGTGAACGGGCTGACCGCTTGCCCCAGACCGATCTTGATAGGCAGCATCACATAGAAGAACGCGGAATTCTTGATCGCTTCGATCCAGAGTCGCCAATCCACAACGGCCTTCTCCAGAGCAGCATTCATCGCGGGAGCGGGGTTCCAGACAAAGTTTTTCGGCCATTCGTTAAGGGCCGGTATCACCAAAGACAGCGCAGCCACCCCCAGCAGGACGGCCCCCCCAACGATCCACGGGCTACGCGCCGGACCATCAATCTCCTTTGGCTTCATCGCATAGGCATAAGTAATCCGATCCAGCGCCATGGCGATCAGCGCGATCACGAACCCGGCCAACAGGCTGGCCCCGAAATCCGCCTTGCGCATCGTGGACAGCACTTCCCAGCCAATATCGTTCGTACCGCCGATAATCGACGCGATAATCACCATCGACAGCGATGCCATGGTGGATTGGTTGACACCAAGCAGCACCTGCTTGCGTGCCGCAGGCAGCCGTACTTTCCAGAAAAGTTGCCATGGCGTCGTCCCTGACATCACCCCGGCTTCAACGATTTCCCCCGGCACTGCGCGCAAACCAAGGATCGTATTGCGCACCATCGGCGGGAAAGCATAAAGGACCGAAGCCACCAGACCGACCGTCGTACCAAACCCGAAAAGGATCAGGATAGGCAGCAGATAGGCAAAAGCCGGGATCGTCTGGAGCAGATCGAGGATCGGCATAATGATCCGTTTTGCACGCTCTGAATAAAAACCCAGCACCCCGAAAGCAAAACCGACAAGAACCGCCATCGGCACCGAGATCAGCACGATGGCGAGCGTATTCATGCTCTCGCCCCAATAGCCAATCACGGCCATATAGAGCAGCGACACCCCTGCAAACAGCGCCAGCCGCCACCCCGCACCAAACCAGCCAAGCAGCACGAAAAATGTCGCAATCACGCTCCACGGCAAGGCGTGCAACAGCATTTGCGCCCAGCGAACCGGCCATTCCAGCACCCAGCCCACGGCCTTGAAGGCCGGGCCAAACAGCTCAACGCATCTTTCCATGAAAGCATTCATCACAGCGGTGGGCGCAAGAACCCAATCCGCAGGAAACTTTGCAAGGGCATCAATGCTTCCAGAGGCAAGCCACAACACAAGGGCAAGGACCGCAAGGGCCGACCAGATTACGGGTTGCCGGATTTCCTGCGCGATCACGCCATCACCTCCACCGGCTCCGGCACACCGCTGGCCAGCGCCTTGACCACATCCATCGCATTCATCGCACCGAGATAATTCCCCCCGGCATCATTGACCTTAACCCCGGCCTCATGGTTCGCCAGATACGGCAACAGCAGATCAACGGTCGTATCGGCAGAAACCTGCCCCATCCCCGCCACCACGGGGCGGTCAGGATCGGCAATATCGCCCGCCGTCAGCACCATTTCCCACGGCACGTCATTGGTAAATTCACGCACATAATCATCGGCAGGATTGAGGATCAGGTCCGCCGGTCGCCCAATCTGCACGACCATGCCATCACGCATAATCGCCATGCGATCCGCAATGCGCAGGGCTTCGAGAAAATCATGCGTAATGAAGACGATGGATTTGTGTAATTCGCGCTGAAGGCGCAGGAACTCGTCCTGCATCTGGCGGCGAATAAGCGGATCAAGGGCGCTGAACGGCTCATCAAGGAACCACAATTCCGGCTCCACAGCCAACGAGCGCGCAATCCCGACGCGCTGTTGCTGGCCACCGGACAGTTGCGCCGGAAAGCTGCCCTCGCGTCCCGACAGGCCGACCCGCTCGATCATCTCCATTGCCTTGGTCCGACGATCCTTCAGGTCCATGCCCTGCACTTCCAGCGGAAAGGCGACATTATCGAGGACATTGAGATGCGGCATCAGGCCGAAATTCTGGAACACCATGCCCATCTTGCTGCGGCGGTATTCGATCAATTCGCGCTTGCTGGCCGCCAACAGGTTTTCGCCATCGAGCAGGATTTCCCCCGCCGTCGGCTCCACGATGCGCGAAAGACACCGGACCATCGTGGATTTGCCTGACCCCGACAGCCCCATAATGACGAAAATCTCGCCAACCTTCACGTCGAAAGAAACATTGGCGGATGCAACGATCAAATCGTTTTCGCGCAGTTTATCCGCAAGAACGCGAGCATCCCCTTCTGTCCCGACATCGCCACGCCGCCCATCAAAGAACCGTTCGGGGTTCTTTCCATAGACCTTCCAGACATTGCGGCATGAAAGTTTTACATCGGCAGAGCGGACATCGCTTTCCATCAAGGATCATCTCCGGCTTGGGCGTGAAAGGATGAAGGCATCATGCCCGTAAAGGCGTGTATCCCGCCAAACCCGGAAAAATCTCTGCCGTCGCGGGAATGATATCAGCAGAATTTACTACTGGCCTTTTGTCATGCCCACATACGCGGGCATGACAGTTGATTTTGGGGCCATATTCGATGGCCCCGAACGCTTACTGTGCGAGCATCTTCTCAAGCTTTTCAACCGAAGCCTTGAGGCTTTCAATCTGATCGATAATGGACGACGCATCGGAAGACCCGGAACCACTGATCCAGCCTTTCCAGCTACTCTCGTTGGCCGCCATCCACTCGGCGACGGCCTCTTCAACCGGCACACCCTCATCATCAATCTTCTTAATGAGCGCGTTCTGGATATCGTTTGAAAGCCGCATATTATCGAGCGCAGCATAGGCTTTCGGGTAATTTTTCTCGAAATCACCGCTGACGATTTTCTTGATCGTGGCCTGTGCAAAACCGCAGGCATCGCCGCGCTTCTGGCCGGGGCCGGATTCGCAATCGGCGGTGGCCTTGTCCCATTCAACCAGATCAAGATCGAGATCCGCGAAAATCCAGTGTGGCTGCCAGAACATCATCAGCATCGGCTGTTTGGCGGCAACGGCAGATTTCATTTCCGCGACCATCGCCCCCTCGCTACCGCCCGCAACGGGCTGGAACGGCATATCGAGTGCTTCCACGAGGTCTTTCGAGCGCGTCCCCCAATCCGCCGGATAGGTGATGAGGCGGCCTTTGGGAAAGGTATCAGCGGCGGCGAAAGCCTGCGCACATTCGTACAAGGCATCGTAAGCTGGAAGACCGGGGCATTTCTCGGCCATGTAGGGAGGATAGAACCAGCCTTCACTCGGCTTCAGTCCGAGATCGCCAATAACCTGAATATCCCCGGATTCGACGGCCTTGGGATAAATCTCACCGACATTGTTGCTCCAGACTTCGGGCTGGAGATGCAGATCACCCGTGGCAATGGCGGCAAATTGCGGCACAGCACCGGCGGTTACGTATTCGACCTCATGGCCCATTTCCTTGAGCATCGACCCGGCGATATGCGCGCTGATATGCTGCCCTGTCCATTCGTTGATCGCGATCCTGATCGGATCAGCGGCGAAGGCGGTCGTTGCGGTCCCGGCGGCGAAAACCGACGCAAGCATCATGGCCTTGATGCGCTTCATGGAATATCTCCCTGTCATTTTTATGATTATCCAAAGGCAAATAGACCATCGCAGGAAAGGCGAGTCAAACGCTATGCCTTGCACGTACCAACAGCACGGACGCAATTCCCGGAGTATCATAATCCCACATAGATAAAGCGCAGACCCGTCGCCAACAGCGCCCAGAAAAACATCGTGCGGAACAGGCTTTCGGAAACACGATGCCGTAATCGCTGTCCCAGCCATAGCCCGATGGCGGTCGGCACAAAGGCCGCACTGGAAATCAGGATTGATTGCGAGGTGAGAACGCCGCTCTCCAGAAACGCCCCGAACAGGGTGACGCTCAGGGTCATAAAAGTCATGCCGAGCGCCTGTACCAATTCGTTCTTTTTCAGGCCCAGCGCCTGTAGGTACAAAATACCCGGCACGATAAAAATGCCGGTGACGCCAAAGGCAATCCCGCCCAGCCCCCCTGCGACGGGCGACAGGACAGGCTCATATCGTCCCGGCGGCGTAATCTGCGCGCTGCGCAAACTGACGATGGAATAAATAACGAGCAGCGCACCCAGCACCATCAGCGTCATGTCCGCTTCGACATAATCCAACAGCGCCACGCCCAGCCAGATACCAACAGCGGCGGCCAGAAAGAAAGTCCAGAGCCGCCGCAACAGCACAAGCAGCGAAGGCCCGGCCACAGCCTGCACAAGGTTCGTCGCCATCGCCGGAACCAGCATCAGCGAGATCGCCGTCGTCACCCCAAGCGGCACAGCAAGAAAAACCAGTACGACAATGGGCAAACCCATCCCCACAGTCCCCTTGATCACCCCTGCCACGAAAAACGTGACAGCAATCAGCAACAGGATTTCGGGGGCATACATGGAAGATGAGCGGCTTTCGATACGGGGAGGGATGTCATGCCCGTAAAAACGGGCAGCGCCTTAAATCCCATTAACCTGCCGGTATCTCGCCCATCTTCTTCGGAACGTGATAACCCGCCTGTACCGCTGGACGCTCCAGAATGCGCTGATACCACGCGCGCACATTCGGAAAATCGGCCAGATCGACATTCTGCCATTCATACCGCGAGGCCCAGGGCCAGCACGCCATGTCCACGATGGAATACTCGTCCACGATATAATCCCGGCCTTCAAGACGGGTATTCAACACGCCATAGAGACGCTGCGTCTCGGTCAGAAAGCGGTTTTCACCCCATTCCGACGCGCCCTTGTTGAAATGGTGGAAAGCGTGGGTCTGGCCAAGCATGGGGCCAAACCCGCCCATTTGCCACATCAGCCATTCCATCGCCCGTGCCTTCTGCATGGGATCGGTTGGCAGGAATTTTCCATGTTTCTCCGCGAGATAGACAAGGATCGCACCGGATTCAAACAGCTTGAGACCATTATCATGGTCCACAATAGCCGGGATCTTGTTATTCGGGCTGATAGCAAGAAATTCAGGCGTCTTCTGTTCGCCTTCACCAATATTGATTGAATGCGCGGTATATTCGACACCCAGTTCTTCGAGCAGGATCGAGACCTTGCGCCCATTCGGCGTGGTCCATGTGTAGAAGTCGATCATGGAAATCTCCAATCGTTGAAATCGTCAGGTCAGATAAGACTCACGCCCCGGAAGACACATAGTCCTCGTAGGTCGCAAGCGCCTCCTCCAGAGTGCGGGATTTATCGAGCGTCGCGCGGGTCTCTTCAGCATAGGGCGTCCGGGCCAAAAGGCGGAATATCTCGGTGGCCCCCTCATGGAAACCGGGGGTAACGCCCGCCGAGGCAAAAGTCGCGGAGATTTCCTCCATCTCGCCCACCCAGCGCGCGGAATCGGCAGGCAGGAACGGCACACGGGCGCGCATGGCCTCCAGCGGGCCGGATTGGCTGAGGCCGAATTCTTCCAGCAGCGGATCAATGACCCCAAGCCGCTGCGCCGCGAGCAGCACGGCGGTCTGTAAGGTCCATGTCCCCTTGGTCAGCCCCGCATACACCATCTTGAGGGCCGATGCCTCGCCAATGCCCTCCCCCGTCGCGATAACCTGAAATCCCTTGCCGTCCAGCGCCCGTATCGGCGCAGTATCCGGGCCGGAAACATAAAAGCGCGTGCCGCCGCCCTTGCCGGGGGCCAGCCCGATGATCCCCGCATCAATAAAGGGCGCACCGGCGGCGGTAATCGCCTCACCGACCTGTTTGGCTGTATCGGGAGAGATGGCATTGCAATCCACATAAACGGGCCGCTTGCCACTCGCCAGCATCGCATCCGCGACGGCCTGCGCCTGTGACAATGCCGCAGCGGGGGGCAGGATCGAGAGGATCATATCAGCCCCGGCCACCACCTCGCCAATACCGCCCACATCGCGCAAGCCTGCTTCAGCGGCGAGTTTGCGGGTCGCCTCGCCCCGGCCTTCCAACGCGCAAAGTACGTCATACCCATGCTCGCGCAGTACCCTGCCAACAGCGTGGCCCATATCACCGGGCATCAGGATCGCAATGGTTCTCATGGTCATGGTCGGTTCTCCAATTGGCCCGGTTCACAATCCACCATTCGAGGCCATTGTCCAATCATGCACGCGATGCGATGAAAGGCCATACAAGCGGGAGGCGAGATATGGGCCGGAATTTGACAATTGCCGTAGCGGGCCTTGGCGCCATCGGAATGCGCGTGGCGCGCAGTATTGATGCGGGCGCAATAGATGGAATGCAGCTGGTGGCCGTGTCTGCGAATGACCGGGAGCGGGCGATGGTGCGGGTCGCGGATTTCAGCGCCCCACCAGAGGTCTTGCCACTGGCCGACCTCGCGGCGCACGCTGAAATTATCGTGGAATGCGCGCCCGCTGCGGTGTTCGCTGAACTGGCCACGAACGTCATCGAGCGGGGGTGCTGCCTGATGCCGCTGTCTGTCGGGGCGCTGCTCAACCACCCGGCTTTGATCGAGCGGGCGCAGGAAACCGGCGCAAGAATCGTCGTGCCGACTGGCGCGCTTATTGGCCTCGACACTGTGCGGGCCATGGCGGAAGGCACGATCCACGAAGTGACGCTAACGACGCGCAAGCCCCCCGGCGGTCTGGCCGGTGCGCCCCATCTCATCGAGAACGGGATTGATATATCCAACCTCAGCGAACCGCTTTGTGTCCTGCGCGGTTCAGCCCGCGATGCCGCGCGGGGATTTCCGGCGAACGTCAATGTCGCCGCCGCCCTCGCACTGGCCGGGATCGGGCCGGAGCGAACGCGCGTAGAGGTCTGGGCCGACCCCACCATCGACCGCAATATCCAGTCCGTCACCATCCGTTCGGATTCGGGCGAAGCCACGATGACGATGAACAATATCCCATCCTTTGAGAACCCCCGCACAGGCCGCATCGTCGCCAACAGCGTCATCGCAACCCTTCGCCGCATGACCGCGCCGGTGGTGGCAGGGAGTTAACACCATAATCGCCGGGCGGCGGTTATGCGACCGGCGGCATCGCGCAAACCCGGTCATAAGCGTACCGTTCCTTCAAGCCCCCGGCATACTGATATATATCCAGCATCGCTTCATAAGCCGGTGGCGTAATCCCGACATGGGGGGTCCAGCACCCAAGCCCCTGATAAGTACCAATGCAATCGGCCAGCACCGCTTCATCAATCTTCGGGAAGAACGGTTTCATGGCCGACGCTATTCCTGCCGCGCTTTCCTCATTCATATAAACCCGCGCTTTTGCATAGGCCCGCGTGAACGCCACCGCCATATCCGTCTCCAGCCAATCGGGCATGGCCGCCAGTGACGAGAACCCGCACGGCCCAACCATCGGCCCGACCTGTGCCACCACATGCCCCGCGCCATCGGCCTCCAATTGCTGTGGGAACGGCCCTTGCTGCTGAACATAAGCGCCCTGCCCGGCGCGGAAAGCCTTGTCCATGTCGGCGGCCCCGCCCGGATTGATCGCCCTGATCCTGTCAAAATCAATCCCGGCCCGGTGACAGGCCCATTTGAACATCACAAGCGGCTGACCGCCTCCGAACAGCACGACCTCTGCCTCCTCCAGTGTCTTCCAGTCGAAATCCGCATCCGGATCACGACCCGTCAGAAAGAAGCCATCCATCTCATTGACCTGCGCGAAATGTACCGCGCGGGGAGCCTCACCCCGGTCAAGTGCCATGAGGTTCTGGCTCAGGGTCGATTGCACGACATGGGCACTGCCATCTTCCAGCGCAGCAATGGCGGACACGCCCGGCTTGGCGACCGACCAGTCATGGTCCAGCCCTTCTTCCCGCAGGAATCCCCCCGACATCGTGGCGATGATCGGCGCATAAAACGCCGAGAACAGGGTGAACTGGATATTGATCTTTTCCACCGGAACGGTCCTTTTCGACTGCAACTATTCCTTACAATGGCAAAGGTTGACGACAGGACACAAGCCTATAACGTCAGAGACAGAGCAATCCAGAGTTGCCGACACAGGGAGAGACCGACAATGACAATTTCCACTTTCGTCAAAGGCACCCTCGCCGCCAGCGCGATCAGTATCGCCACAATGGGCAGTGCCGCAGCCGCCGATATTCCATGCACAACCGCCAAACTGATCGTGCCATGGGGCGCGGGTGGCGGAACACACATCATCTTCTCGCTGTTCGAGGAAACCATCAACAAAATGGACGGCCCGAATGTTCAGGTCGTGACCATCAGCGGACAGGGCGGCAACAAGGGCGCGAAGGAAGCGAAAAAAGCCAAGGCCGACGGCTGCACGCTGTTCGCTATCCATCAGAGCGCCATCGTCAGCTATCTTGCGGGCCGCGTGGACTTTACCTGGGATGCCTTCGACATGGTGGCGCAGGTCACATCAACCCCGGAAGTCATCGGCGGTTCCGGCGATGCGCCATGGAAAGACTTCAAGGAAGTGATCGCCGAGGCGACCGAAAAGCCAAACACGATCCCGCTCGGTGCAACGCTCGGCTCTACCAGCCAGTTCATGTGGCTGCTCATCGAAGACGAGAATGAAGGCGCAAAATTCAAATACATCCCCTTTGATGGGACGAAACAGCGTGTGACCGCGCTTCTGGCTGGCACAATCAAGCTCGGCACGGTCAACATACCGACCGCCGAAAAGAACGTGAATCAGGGCAAACTCAAAGCCTACGCCATCGCCGCTGATGAGCGTCTGCCCCAGTTCCCGGACGTGCCGACACTCAAGGAACTTGGCACTGACATGACCTACTCGCTGGACCGGGGCATCGTCGTACCAAAGGGAACGCCAGAGGATGTCGTCGCCATGTGGGCCGATGTCTTCAAGGCCGCCGCCGAGAACGAGGAACTGGTCGAGGCGCTGAAAAAGAAGGGGACGCCCGTCGTCTATCGCAACCCTGAAGACTATGCCGAATGGTTCAGGGAAGAATACGAGGCCCACGAAAAGGTCGCGATCAAGATTGGCATGTTCAAGAAGTAATATCCTGAAGATCGCTACGATCTGCTCCCTCCCCTTTTGGGGGAGGGTTCATGCTCTCAACCAGTGGATTTTTCCATGACTACCATGAGCCGCGATACCGTCGTTTCGATCATCCTGCTGGCCTTCTGCGGGTTTTTGATCTGGGCCGGATATCTGATCCGCGATCCCCAATTCGGTGAGCTGTCACCCGCCGCATGGCCAAAAGGCGTGACGTGGGTTCTGACAGGCTTTTGCATCGTCTATTTCGTGCAATCCCTGTTGGCCGATAGGGCCGGTACAGAACCCCCATCCATTACAGATGACCGGCAACCGGGCCTGATGGGCTGGCTTCGCTGGTATTTCAATCCTATCATCTGCCTTGCCCTGTACTTCATCTTTCTGGCGACATTACCCTATTTCGGAACACTGATCGGCGGAATCCTGCTGGTTTTCGCCCTGCTTTGTTTTCTTGGCGGCATTACACCCCGCCTCATCATTACACACGCCCTTATCGCAGTGATTTCGGTCGGAGCAATGTGGCTGCTATTCACTTACGGCCTGAACGTGCTGCTACCGCGCGGCGAACTCATCCCCGGCATTTGAGGACCAGAACCGATGATCCTCGATAATATCCTCAACGCGATTATCGAACTCGCCAATTTCAAGACGCTATTGCTGATGACCATCGGCGCGATGGCGGGGTTACTCGCAGGGGCGATCCCCGGTTTCACCATCGCCATGGCCATCGTGCTGACCTTGCCCTTCACCTTCGGGATGGAGGCGTCACAAGGCGTGGCAACCATGATTGGTGTCTATGTCGGCGGGCTTTCCGGCGGCTTGATGTCAGGCATCCTTATCGGAATCCCCGGCACGCCCTCCTCCGTCGCGACCACCTTTGACGGCTTTCCAATGGCCCGCAACGGTGATCCGGGGTTTGCGTTGGGGCTTGGGGTCTGGTCATCTTTCTTCGGCGGGATCATCGCGACAATCCTGCTCGTCACCATCGCGCCACAGCTTGCAAAGGTGGGCCTCGAATTCCAGCCATGGGATTATTTTGCGCTGATCTTCTTTGCCCTGACCGTTACCGCCAGCCTTGCGGGCGAGAATATGATAAAGGGGCTTATCTCCGGCGCACTCGGCCTCATCATTGCCTGTGTGGGCGAGGATGACATTAACGGAGTCCAGCGGTTTGCCTTCGGCAACGATTATCTGGGCGAAGGCTTTGCTTTTCTGCCCGTCCTCATCGGCCTTTTCGCGTTCTCACAGCTCATGTCAGACGTGCGCGACACGGCAAGCGCCCGCAAATCCCTGACCGATATGGGCGATGTAAGCGTGCGGATCGAACACCGCCGCGCCATTGCAACCATTTTCAGGGATTGGGTCAATCTCGTCCGCTCCTCGCTCATTGGCGTCTTCACAGGTGTCCTGCCCGCCGCCGGATCATCAATCTCGAACATTCTCGCCTACGATCAGGCAAAGAAAGCCTCGCCCACCCCTGAAAAATTCGGCACTGGCCATTCAGGCGGCATCATCGCGCCGGAAGCCGCGAACAATGCAACGGCGGGCGGCGCGCTTATCACCATGATGGCGCTGGGCATTCCCGGCGACATCGTCACCGCCGTGATGCTTGGAGCGTTGCTTATCCATGACGTGATCCCCAGCCCGGCCTTTATCTCGGAAGAACCGACGATCGCCTATGCGATCTTCATTGCATTTTTCTTTGCCAACTTCCTCGTCCTTGGCCTTCAAACCGGCGCGCTGCGCGGTTTCGTACTGGTGACAAAAGTACGCATGTACGTGCTGGCCTCGGTTATCCTCGTCTATTGCGGGATCGGGGTATTTTCGCTGAACAACATCACGAATGATATGTGGACCCTCGCGATTTTCGGGGTCATTGGCTACATCATGCGGAATCTGAAATTCCCGCTCGCTCCGATGATCCTTGGCGTGGTTCTCGGCCCGATTGCGGAACGGTGGTTGTCACGCTCGCTAGCGCTATCGACTGATATTTCAGAGTTCTTCACCCACCCTTGGTCGCTGTTTTTCATCATCGCCAGCCTGTTCTCCATAGGTTTCAGCTTCTATCAGCGTGACCGGGGCAAGAAAATCTGGACGTTATGGTATGCGCCTTTGCTGATGCTCGCCTTGACAATCCCGCTTTTGATGATGGGGGGCACCGTGCGCCCCGTTCTTGCGGGAGTGCTGGGCCTCTGGGCTGTCTGGATGTTCGTAAAACTGCCAAAGAATGCCCGCGCTCTGTCAGACGCCTGATGCAGCGAATGACAAGTCGAGGTGATAGAAGGAAGCCCCATGATCTACGACCACCGCACCTATACCTGCCGCCCCGGAACGATCAAAAAGCAACTTGCGCTCTATGGCGAATACGGCTGGCCGGTGCAACGCAAGCATCTTGGCCAACCGATCCTCTACGCTTCCACCGAGACGGGGGACGTCAATGCCTACGTCCATATCTGGGTCTACAAGGATGCCGCCGACCGGGCGACGAAGCGCGCGACCATGCAGGCTGATCCAGCATGGATCGACTATCTGCGACGCAGCGCAGAGGCCGGATTTCAGGTAGCACAGCGCAACAAGATCCTGACGCCTGTTCCCTTCTTCAACGAAGGCTAACGCAGCATCAGATAACCGTCACATCCAGCGCCCCGACCCCCTCAATCCGGGCCTCCATCCGGTCGCCGCGCGCAACCGCCGCAACACCGGATGGCGTACCAGACAGGATCACGTCCCCGGCGGCGAGGGCGAAATATTCCGAGAGATAGGCGATCATCTCCGGCACTTTCCAGATCATCTGCCCCAGATCACCCTCCTGCCGAACAGCGCCATTGACCGACAATGATATCGCGCCGGAGGCCGGATGCCCAATCTCGCTGGCGAGCCGCAATGGGCCGCACGGGGCCGAGCGTTCAAATGCCTTGCCAATTTCCCAAGGGCGACGCGCGGCCTTGGCCTCGCCTTGCAGGTCACGACGAGTCATATCAAGCGCAACCGCATAGCCATAGACATGCTCCAGCGCATTGGCTGCGGCGATGTCAGTCCCCCCCGATTTCAGCGCGACCAACATCTCAAGCTCGTGATGCACATCATCGGATTTGGCCGGATAGGGAAACTCCCCCGACTGATCGAGATTGTCCGGGTTCTTCTGAAAAAAGAACGGTGCTTCGCGGTCGGGGTCGCCCCCCATCTCCACCGTATGGGCCGCATAATTGCGCCCGATGCAATAGACCCTGCGTACAGGAAACCGCGCCTCCGACCCCCGGATGGCAAGTGAAGGGGTCGGAACGGGTTCAATAGCAT
>CALFFK010000010.1 GCA_937957975.1 uncultured Neomegalonema sp. | reverse complement strand
ATAGAGCCGATTTCCCCATCGAGTTTAAGCGTATAGGCCGCGCCAAGCGTAATGGCGTGAAGGGCGTCTTCAACGGAAATCTTCTCGTATTCGCCCTGTACGCGACCAGAAGCCGTTAGCCGGTTCACTGCGCACCACGCGGTAAATAGCGGCGCAAGCGGCGTGATCGGTGCATCGGAATGAATACCCATCGGCAATCCATTGGCCAGCGCCGTTCGGCAGGCGTTCATCCTCTCTGCCCGCTCTGGCCCAACAGTGAGATTATAATGCTCATCACCCCAGTAGAAATGGTGGTTCGCGAACAGGTTCACACACATCCCAAGCTTTGCCATACGCCGGAACTGTGCCGCATCTGCGAGCTGACAATGTTGCAACGTGTAGCGATGGTCTGGCGAGGGGTGCTTGCGCAAGGCTGTCTCAAGCAATTCGATAGCAAGCTGGGTCGCCTCATCGCCATTGGTGTGCGTATGAATGTGCACATCGGCAGCCAGTCCGCGTTCATAGGTTTCGAGCAATTGCTCCGGCGGAATATACCACAACCCGTTTGGCGCACCGTTGAAATACCCTGGAAAACGCATCCGCGCCGAGAACCCCTGTATCGACCCATCCGCCACGACCTTCACCATCCCAAGGCGCAAACGGTCAGTCGAGCGTTTCCTGAGCGCAACGGCATTGTCGATCAGGTCTTCCGCCGTCAGCCCCTGAAAGAAACGTAGCGGCACGACGCGCGCCGGGTAGGTTTCGTTCCCAGTGACCTTCAGCATCACATCGACTGCATCATCACTCAGTCGCGCGGCAAGGTCGGTAACGGTCGTAACCCCGGCACGAACGCAAAGTTTGCCAAAATCGAGAAGCCCCCGCTCATCACAGGCCAGCATATCGCGGTCAAATCCGACATACACACTTGCCGGAGTCATAACGTCCGGTCCTTTCAGCTCACCAGTAGGCAAACCATCCTCGCCGAGCGGCACGCCGGGATGATTGATCCCTGGCCGCAGCAATCCGGCCAGCTCCAGAGCCTTCGAATTCACATTCATTATGTGACAGGAAGCATGAACAACGCCGATGGGGCGTGTGGACGAAACCTTGTCGAGGTCGGCGCGGCTGATCTTGCGATTGTCAAAATAGATCGGGTCGAGCTGAAAGCCCGTGAGTGGCGAATTGGGTGAATCAAGCTCCTGTTCTGCTTCGCTTAATCGCTCCAGAACAGCGTCAACACTCGTCAGACCCTGCCATGTTTTGCCGTCCGGGTCGGTCCGGTCAAAGAACCCGCAATAGACATAGCGCCAGAAGACCCCTTCCATCGTATGCGCGTGCCCTTCCACCAAGCCCGGCATCAGCACCTTGTCTGCAAAACGCTCGTCGAGTGTATGCTCGCCCCACCGGGTCAGCTCCTCCAGAGTCCCTGCACCAAGGATGCGGCCATCGCGTATGGCGACATGGCTGGCGACCGGACGCGCCGGGTTCATCGTGATGATCTTTCGCGCGCTGTAAATCGTCGTCATCGCTCTCTCCCCGCCGCAAACTCAACCCACAGGCATTGCCCTAATGGGAAAAACATGCCGTAGTGTCGATAACACATCGGCGAACCTGCACGACACAACGTGTCATTCGTATACCTGAAGATGCAAGGGCCGACGTGTGGGACAGACGATATTCGGGGAGGAAAACCGATGAGACGACTGCTTTCAGTGACAACGGCCCTCGTACTAACAGCGGGAATGACCGCGCCATTCGCACAGGCCGAAGAACCGAAAAAGGGCGGCACGCTGGTCATGGCGATCCAGCAGACGCCGCGCCACCTGAACCCTGCCGTCCAATCAGGTACGGCGACGGGTCAGCCGGGCGCACAGCTTTTCGCTGCCCCACTACGCTATGACGAAGGCTGGAACCCACAACCCTATCTGGCTGAAAGCTGGGAAATTGCAGAAGACGAGTTGTCGGTGACGCTCAATCTCGTTAAGGGCGCGAAATTTCACGATGGCGAACCGATTACGTCTGAAGACGTGGCCTTTTCCATCGAGACCGTAAAAGCGAACCATCCGTTCAAATCCATGTTCGCCCCGGTCGAGAGCGTCGAAACACCCAACGAGCATACTGCGATCCTGCGCCTTTCAAAGCCACACCCCGCGCTGATGCTGGCGATGTCGTCACAGCTTTTGTCGATCATCCCCAAACACATCTATGGCGATGGGCAAGACCCCAAGGCCCACCCGCGCAACGGACAGGACGTTGTTGGCTCCGGCCCATTCAAATTCGTGGAATACACCAAGGACCAGCACGTAATCCTCGAACGCAATGATGATTATTTCATTGAAGGGCTGCCCTATCTCGACAAGATCGTCATGCGCGTGATGAAAGATGGCTCTGCCCGCACAATCGCGCTGGAGAACGGCGAATTGCATATGTCGGGCTTCGAACAAGACCCGCTTAACCTCGTGCGCCTCAAAAAAAACGACGACCTTACCGTTTCGGACAAGGGATACGGTGCAATCGGCCCGATCAACTGGCTGGCTTTCAACACCCAGGCCGAAGGCCCGACCTCCGACCCCATCGTGCGCAAGGCTATTGCCTATGCGGTTGATACCGATTTCATGCTCAAGGCCTTGATGCGCGGGACGGCCAAGCCATCCAAGACCGGCATCCACCCGGACAGCCCGTTTTATGATGGCACGGTCGAAGGTTACGATCTCGACATCGACAAGGCGAACAAGCTGCTCGATGATGCGGGTTACGAGAAAGGTTCGGACGGAATGCGTTTCGGCCTGACGGTCGATTATGGTTGGCCAACGGTCAAACCCCCGGCGGAATACATGAAGCCCGCGCTGAAGAAGATCGGCATCGACGTGACCGTGCGTTCGTCACCTGACTTTCCAACATGGTCGAAGCGCATCTCGAACCACGAATTCGATATGACCATCGATAACGTCTTCAACTGGGGTGATCCGGTAATCGGTGTGCATCGCACCTATTCCAGCGATAACATCAAGAAAGGCGTCATATGGTCGAACACGCAGCAATACGCGAACGACCGCGTCGATGAACTGATGGAGCTTGCCGGATCGACCAACGACATCGAAAAGCGCAAGAAATACTACGCCGAATTCCAGCAGATCATCGCCGATGAGCTGCCGCTCTATCCGCTGTTCCCGTCGCCCTATCATACGATTTCGAACAGCAAGGTCGGCAACCCACCCGACTCTATCTGGGGTACATCGCATCCCTTGGATCGGGTGTATCTCAAGGACTGACCGAACCATATCCCTGCCCCGACCCTGAGCCGGGGCAGGATTTTCTTCACGAACCGGGCGCAATGCATGTCTCTCATCCGCATCATCCTCACGCGCATCGGTTACGGCCTCGTCCTGCTGCTCGCCGTGCTGGTTCTCAATTTCACGCTGGTTTCCATCGCCCCCGGCGATATTGCGGATTCCATTGCGGGCGACATGGGGGGCGCGGATGCGGAAGTAATCGAGGAAATCCGCGCGCGATATGGGCTGGACAAGCCATTCCTCACGCAACTCTGGCGTTATATGTCCGGCATCTTCAGCTTCGACCTGGGGTTTTCCTACTTTTTCAACACCCCTGTCACAGAACTCGTGCTTGAGCGCCTGCCCGCAACATTATTGCTCGTCGTTTCTTCGCAAATATTGGCCATCGTGACCGGAACATGGCTTGGTGTGATGGCGGCGCGTAATCCGAACGGCCTGCTCAATACAATCGTGACCTTCCTGTCGTTGTTCGGCTTTGCGGCCCCGGTCTTCTGGACCGGCATTCTGCTCATCATAACTTTCGTGTCGGTCTTCCCTATCTTTCCCGTGGGCGGGATGCGGGATGTTACGGTCGAAGGCGGGTTCTTCATACAGGCGCTTGACGTTCTCTATCACCTCATCCTGCCGATGGTGACACTCGCCTCCATCTATCTCGCCCTCTACAGCCGCCTCGCGCGGGCCTCCATGCAGGAAGTTCTGGGCGCCGATTACGTGCGAACCGCACGGGCAAAGGGCGTGCCGGAACGCACTGTTCTTTACAAACACGCACTGCGCAACGCGCTTGGCCCCGTCATCACCGTTGCGGGGTTGCAATTTGCTTCCGTTATCTCCGGTGCTGTGGTGGTCGAAGCCGTATTCAGTTGGCCAGGCCTCGGCACGCTTGCCCTGCAATCCATCCTCGCCCGCGATACACCAACCATTATGGGCATCCTGTTCTTCTCGTCGCTGGTTGTCATCGTCTTCAACATTCTGACCGACATCGCCTTGCGGCTGGTCGATCCACGGATAAAGGCGGGGTAGCAATGACCGAACCGACCCTTCAGGTTACGCATCCGCTACGCGAGATGGCGACGATGTTTTTCCGCAATTACACAGCGGTTTTCGGCCTGATCCTGCTGATCGCAATTCTCATTTTCACCTTCATCGGCCCGCTCGTCTATCAGATTGATCCATTTGAGATGGTCTGGGCTCCCTTCACCCAACCCGGACAGGACGAGTACCTCTTCGGCACCGATTACCTTGGGCGTGACATCCTCGCGGCGATGATGGCGGGGGGGCAGGTTTCCATGGCCATCGGGCTGGCCGCAGCGATAATCTCGGTCGTGATCGGCGTGACCGTTGGCGCATTCGCCGGATATTATGGCGGCTGGGTTGAGGAGGTGCTGATGCGCTTTACCGAGTTCTTTCAGGTACTCCCCACCCTTCTTTTTTCCATGGTGATCGTCGCGTTGTTCGGGGCATCACTCGTCACCGTCACTTTTGCCATTGGCATCGTAAGCTGGACCGCAGTAGCACGCGTCACCCGCTCCGAATTCCTGCGTATCCGTGAGTTGGAGTATGTCACCGCCGCCCGTTCCGGCAGCGCGAAGGACGCCTATCTGATTTTCCGCGTGATCCTGCCCAACGCCCTGCCCCCCATCATTGTGCAGGCAAACCTGATGGTCGGTTCTGCAATCCTGTTCGAAGCAGCGTTGAGTTTTCTGGGCCTCAGCGATCCGAACGTGATGAGTTGGGGGCAGGTGATCGGATCGAACCGGCCCTATATCCTTGATGCAGGCTTTGCTGTCGCAATTCCCGGTTTCGCGATCTTCCTCACGGTCCTCGCCATTTCCCTGATCGGCGACGGCCTGAACGACGCCCTTAATCCGAAACTGCGCCAACGATGAGCGCGCCACTTCTCAGCGTCGATGATCTGGTCGTCGATTTCAGTACACGCGCGGGCAATGCGCGGGTTCTGGATCATGTATCGTTGGAGGTAACGAGCGGCGAAGTCCTTGGCATCGTGGGCGAATCCGGTTGCGGCAAATCAATGACGGCCCTGTCGATCATGGGGCTGGTTCCCAATCCCCCCGGCAAGGTCACATCCGGGTCAATCCGGTTGGAAGGCCGCGAACTTGTCGGCCTGAGCGAAGCAGAACTCTGCGAAGTACGCGGGCGCGACATCGGCATGATTTTTCAGGAACCGATGTCCTCTCTCAACCCCGTTTTCACCGTGGGCGAGCAGATCGCTGAAAGCGTCCGCCTGCACGAAAACGCCAGCCCCAAAGCCGCCATGGCCCGCGCTGTTGAGATGTTACGGGCCGTTGAAATCCCCGAACCAGAGCTGCGCGCGAAAGCCTACCCCCATCAACTATCTGGGGGAATGCGCCAGCGCGTGATGATCGCCATCGCATTGGCCTGCCGCCCCCGCGTCCTGATCGCCGATGAACCAACAACTGCGCTGGATGCCACGGTACAGGCGCAGATTTTTGACCTGCTGCAAGACCTGCAAACCGAGACGGGAACGGCCATCATCCTCATTACCCACGACATGGGCGCAATCGCCGAACTCGCGGATCGGGTGGCTGTGATGTATGCGGGTCGTGTGGTTGAGAAAGGTACGGTGGAAACCGTTCTCTCGAACCCGCAGCACCCCTACACGAAGGGTTTGATTACCTGCGTTCCGCATCTCGAACCGGAGCCACCAATGCTGCGCGAACCATTGCCGGAGATACCAGGCGTTGTCCCTGCCCTCACCGATCTGGGAAAAGGGTGCGCCTTCGCCCCGCGTTGCCTCGAAAGAATTGCACAATGTGACGATTCAAAGCCACCGCTGAAGGCAACCACCGGCCCTCACCTAACCGCGTGCTGGGTGGCTGGACAATGACAATGGAGCCAAGAAACAGCGCACTGGTGGTGGAAGACCTGAAAGTGCATTTCGGCGGAGGCAGGGGATTATTCGCCACGAAACCCACCGTCCACGCCGTTGATGGAGTCAGCTTTACTGTTCCGGCAGGCCAAACCTTCGGCATTGTTGGTGAATCCGGTTCTGGCAAAACGACAACGGCCCTTGCAATCATGCGGCTTGTTGATGTTACGGCGGGGCGCGTTACGCTGGGCGATACGGTCATCAGCGATCTGGACAAGGAAGACCTGCGCGCCGCACGCCGCCAATTTCAGATCGTGTTTCAAGACCCCTATTCCTCTCTCGATCCACGCAAACGCGCCGCAGAGATCGTACGTGAACCACTCGACCTCATGCAAATCGGCACGCGCGCCGAGCGGGACGCGCGGGTCACAGAACTGTTCGGGCAAGTCGGGCTGCGCCCCGAACAACGCGCCCTCTTTCCGCATCAGTTTTCCGGGGGCCAACGCCAGCGCCTCGGCCTCGCCCGCGCGCTTTCGACCAAGCCGGATCTGATCGTCTGTGACGAGCCGGTCTCGGCTCTCGATGTTGCGATTCAGGCGCAAATTCTCAATCTTATGGCCCGACTCCAACAGGAATTAGGGCTGACATACCTGTTCATCTCGCATGATCTGGGCGTGGTGCAGCATATCTGTGACGAGATCGCCGTGATGTATCTGGGCCAGATCGTCGAACAGGCCGACCGCGTTACTCTCTTCACAAACCCACAGCACCCCTACACCAAGGCGCTGCTGGCGGCTGTGCCTATGGTTCACAGCAACAAACGCAACCGGCGCGACCGTATCCGCCTGAAAGGCGACCCTCCCAGCCCTGTCGATCTTCCCAATGGCTGCCGTTTTGCTTCCCGTTGTCCGCTCGCCGAGTCGCGCTGTCACGAACAAACACCGGAATTACGCGAGATCAGCCCCGGACACAGGGCCGCCTGTCTGCTGCTGTAGCAAGGGGCTCTCCATGAACAAGGTATTCCAGGAACGCGGCGGGCGGATCACACTGAACCGACCGAAAGTGATGAACACCATCGTCGATGATGACTGAACCCTCCACCCTCATATGGAGATCGCCATGATACGCCTTGTCACCGCAATGCTCGCCTTCGGCCACGTCGCTCCCGCGCTGGCGGCGGATGCCCCACCAACCGTTATCATCGACAGTACCGTGCCAACGATAGAAGTACCGGTCAAACCGGGGGTCTATGTCGGGCAAAACATCCTTTTTACCGCAGAACATAAGGACGGCGCGACAGTGCGTGTCGGATTATGGGAAGCGGGAGTCAGCAAAACATATCTCGAAGACTATCCCTTTACCGAATACGTCCTGATGATCTCAGGTCATTTGGTCGTGACCAACGACGACGGATCGGTCATGGAGTTCCGGGCAGGTGACACCTTTGTCATGCCAAAGGGCTTCAGCGGTCTTTGGGACATCCGCGAACGGATGAAAAAACAGATGGTCCAGATCGGTGATCCAACAGCGAAACCGAAAACAAAGCCGGTGAGTGACTGATACGAAGGTCACCTATGACCTTGCCGTTATCGTTCATATGTGCGACCGCCTCGCGGAATGAAGAACGAGCGCGTGAGAAGCGGCTTGACCGCGCCACACTGGCCGGGGTCAGGACACCAGAAGACGGTACCAAAGCCCTTTTCGGGTGAGCGGATATGGAATTCGGGCTGATACGCCCTGAGACGAAGGAATGAGGGATGCCACAGGTATCGCTGGACGAGATCGAGACGACAACCCGAAGCGCGCTGGAACGGCATGGGGCAGCACCATGGATCGCGGTTGAAGTCGCCCGCGCTGTTCGCAAGGCCGAAGCGGTGGGCAACCGCATCTGTGGCCTCTATTATCTCGAAAGCTACTGCAAGCAACTGACCAGCGGACGGGTCAAAGGCAATGCAGAGCCAATCGTCACACGCCCGCGCCCCGGTGCTGTGCATGTCGATGCCGCGCTCGGCTTCGCGCAACCCGCGTTTACCCGCGCCTTGCCAATGGCAGTGGAAGCAGCGCGCGAATGTGGTGTCGCAAGCCTTGCGGTCGGCCATGCCCATACCTGCACATCACTGGGATATTTCACGGAGCAGATCGCCCGCGAAGGTCTTATAGGGCTGGGCATGACCAACGCATCCCCCATCGTCGCCCCACCGGGAGGAAAAACACGAGTGTTGGGCACGAACCCAATCGCGTTTTCGGTCCCGGACGGCAAGGGCGGGTTGGCGATGCAATTCGACCAATCCACCACAACCGTGGCACTGGGCAAGATCACGATGGCAAAAGCGGCGGGTGAACCCATCCCCGAAGGCTGGGCCGTCGATGCGGAGGGCAAGCCTACAACCGATCCGGCGGCGGCACTGACCGGATCGTTGGTCAGCATGGGTGGCTACAAGGGTTGGGGCTTTGGCCTGATGGCCGAACTTCTCGCTTCGGGCCTGACCGGCGGCGTGGTCAGCCGCGACGTCAAACCCCTGAAAGCCCCCGAAGGACCGCCCCACGACCTCGGACAATATTATTTGTTGATGGACCCGGAAACTTCTGGCGTCTTCTTTGATCGCCTCGCTCAGGTCGAAGCTGGTGTGGCACTGGACGAAGGTGCGCGGATACCCGGACAGGACAAGCAGGAAAACGATCCGGTGGCACTGGAAGAGGCGGTTTGGAACCAGACACTCACTCTGGCAGGCCAATAGCGGACACGTCATCGCGCATCGCTTGCGAAATCCGGTCTATCCCGCTAACAGGAGCGCGATTTCGCGAAAGGGAGGCGGGCTACGGCCCGGATCGGATTCATGGCCATTCTGGTGATGAAATTCGGCGGCACGTCCGTCGCTGACCTGAACTGCATCCGCAATGCCGCGCAAAAGGTAAAGCGCGAGGTGGATGCTGGCTGGCAGGTTGCTGTTATCGTCTCGGCCATGTCGGGCGAGACGAACAAACTCGTCGGCTATGTGCGCGAGGTATCGGCGCTTTATGACGCGCGCGAATACGATGCCGTGGTCGCCTCCGGTGAGCAGGTAACATCTGGCCTTATGGCGCTGACCCTGCAATCGCTGGGCGTCAATGCCAGATCATGGCAGGGGTGGCAGATGCCACTGAAAACCGATGCCGCCCATGGGTCTGCCCGGATTCAGGAAATCGATACCACCGCGATGCTCGCGAAGTTCGATGAAGGATTCGACGTTGCGGTTTGTGCAGGATTTCAGGGGGTCTCCCCCGATAACCGAATCGCCACATTGGGCCGGGGCGGTTCGGATACCAGCGCAGTCGCCATTGCCGCCGCGCTCGAAGCGGATCGCTGTGACATCTACACCGATGTGGATGGCGTCTACACCACAGACCCCCGCGTCGAACCCGAAGCCCGCAAGATTGACCGCATCGCCTTTGAGGAGATGCTGGAACTCGCTTCACAAGGCGCAAAAGTGCTACAGACACGCTCGGTCGAACTAGCCATGCGCTACAAGGTTCCACTACAGGTCCGCTCCAGTTTTTCGGATGCACCCGGAACCATCGTCTGCGACGAGGAGGAAATCGTGGAAAGCAACGTCGTCACCGGAGTCGCCTTCTCGCGCGATGAAGCAAAGATCACGCTCCAGAATGTCGCCGACCGCCCCGGCGTGGCCGCTGCGATCTTTGGACCACTGGCCGAGGCGAACGTCAATGTCGATATGATCGTGCAGAACATCTCGGATGACGGGCGCACAGACATGACCTTCACGGTTCATTCGGACGATTTTGACCGGGCGCAAGCCACGATGGAGGCAGCCAAAGACGAGGTTGGTTTCGAAGGATTGGTGGCCGACCGTGACGTTGCGAAAGTCTCGGTTGTCGGCATCGGGATGCGAAGCCATACTGGCGTCGCCCAGCGCATGTTCGCGGCCCTTTCAGAAGAAGGCGTGAATATTCAGGTCATTACGACATCCGAGATCAAGGTCAGCGTGTTGGTCCAGCGAAAATACATGGAGCTGGCTGTCCGATGCCTCCATACGGCCTTTGATCTTTCTGATTCCGGGCAGGCATCGGCGTGATGATACCATGAGCGACCCCTTCGCAAGCGGTTGGGGTACGGGAAATAAATCCGGTCCGGGGGCGGCGGCGTCTCCAAAGCTTTTGCTACGTCGCTTGCGACAGGCTCTCGCCGCACCGGGTGACGGACAACAACGCCTCGATCAGATCGTCACACTGATCGCGCAGTCAATGGCTGCCGAGGTTTGCTCCGTCTATCTGATCCGGGGGCAGGATACGCTGCAACTCTCGGCAACCGAAGGGCTCAGGCGCGAGGCCGTGCACGAGGCGCGGTTGAAAATTGGTGAAGGTCTTGTCGGGGTCATTGCCCGCGACGGACGAGCCATCATCACGGCCAAAGCCCGCGAGCATCCTGAATTTCGGTATCTGCCTGAAACAGGAGAGGAACAATATTCGTCTTTTCTTGGCGTTCCGATCCAGAAACTTGGGCGCATGTTGGGTGTTCTCGTTGTCCAGAACGAACATCCGACAAGCTATACAGAAGAAGAAAGCGAAGCCCTCGCCCTTGTCGCCATGGTCATCGCGGAGATGGCCGAAGCCGGAACCCTGATCCCCCGCGCACCGAATGACGGCGAAGAAGACGCACGCGAGCCAATTCATATTCAGGCACAAGGCGCAGCGGATGGCGTAGCCATTGGCCCCGCACATCTACACGAACCAAAGCTGCTGCTCCCCAATCCCATTGCTGAAGATCCTGTCCATGAACGGGTGCGTCTGCGCGAGGCATTAGGCCGCCTGCGCACAGATATAGACACGATGCTCGATGGCAACGACATGGCCGATACCGGCGAGCATCGCGAAGTTCTGGAAACCTATCGCCTGTTCGCCAATGATCGGGGATGGGTGCGCAAGCTGGAGGAATTCATTGTCTCTGGCCTGACAGCAGAAGCGGCGGTCGATGCCGCCCGCACCGAGGCGCGGCTCAAGCTCGGCACGGCGAATGACCCCTACCTGCGCCAGCGTTTCGACGATATGGACGACATCGCCCAACGCCTGATGCGCCGCCTGATCCTGCCCGATGGTGATCGCGCAATGCCCACGGACGGCGCAATCCTTATCGCCCGCGCGCTTGGCCCCGGCGAGTTGATGGATTATCCGCGTGGCACGCTGGCGGGAATCGTGCTGGAAGATGGTGCTATCGGCTCCCATGCCGCCATCGTCGCGCGTGCCATGGAAATCCCTCTCATCGTTCAGGCCAAGGGAATCCTGCGGGCGGGCGAAGCAGGCGATGAAGTGATCGTCAATGGCGATCAGGGCCATGTGCATGTGCGCCCCCGCGAAGACGTTGTCACGGCCTACGAGGAAAAGCTGTCGCTGCGAATGCAGGAAAAAGCCAGCTTCGCGGCATTACGCGATCTGCCCTGCCGCACGCTCGATGGCCATGAGATCAAGCTCTACATGAATGGCGGGTTGGCTGCTGACCTGCCCAGCCTTAATGAAAGCGGTGCAGAAGGGGTCGGCCTACTCCGCACTGAATTACACTTCATGCTCAACAAGGCCATGCCAACCCGCGACGAACAGGCCAATTTTTACAGCCATATTCTCGACAAGGCCGATGGACGCCCCGTGAACTTTCGCACCCTCGACATCGGGTCAGACAAGGTGCTGCCTTACATGAAGCAGCCGCGCGAGAGTAATCCAGCACTTGGCTGGCGCGCAATCCGCGTAGGGCTGGACCGCCCCGTGGTGCTGCGGATGCAGTTACAGGCAATGCTTCGCGCTGCAAGTGGGCGCCCCTTGCGCGTGATGTTCCCCATGGTCGCGGCATTGGCCGAGTTTGAGAAGGCGCGCGGTATGCTGCTCGAAGAGGTCGAGCGCCTCGATATGGACGTACCGCCAACAGAGTTGAAAATCGGGGCGATGCTGGAGACGCCCTCTCTCGCCTTCGCCCAGAAGCGGTTCTTTGATCTGGCGGACTTCATCTCTATCGGCGGCAATGACCTGATGCAGTTCTTCTTTGCCGCAGACCGAACGAACGAACGCACTGCCGGACGATACGGCGTTACGCACCCCGCCTTTCTTAGCTTGATCCGCATGATCGTGGAACGCTGCACGGAATCGGACACAGAGTTGAGTTTTTGCGGCGAAGCAGCAGGGCGTCCCCTCGACGCATTGGCATTGGCGGCCATGGGCGTTCGCGCGTTTTCAATGCGCCCCGCTTCCATTGGCCCCGTCAAGCGCGCCCTGCTCGCCACTGACCTTGCAGCCTTCCGCTCCGTTGCAGAGGAGGCAGAACTGGCCCGAATGCGCGTTCGCGATGCCCTGATCGAGCATTGCCACGAAAACATGATTCCAATTTGAAGACTCATTGCACCTGATGGGCTTGGCCCTTTCCGTTCCCGTTTGCCTGCTCTATCTTTGATCAGGGAGGACGGCATGGTGGAATCGCACGAAAACCTGCTGGCCGCGCTGGCCTGGCAGATTGAACTGGGGGCGGATGAGGCGATTGGGGATAATTTCCTCGATCGCACCGAAACGCCCCGCTCTGCCCCCGAAGCCAAAAGCGTCGCGCCTGTTCTCGCTCTTGCTCCATCAGAATCAGAAGAAGATTCCGGGGCGATTGCAGCGGCCTGCACCAATCTTGACGCCTTGCACAAGGCCATCGACGCCTATGGCCATCCGTTAAAGGCCGGGGCAAGACAATGCGTGTTCGCAGACGGCAACCCAGCCGCCAGAGTGATGATCGTGGGCGAGGCTCCGGGCCGGAACGAAGATATTGAGGGCAAACCATTCGTCGGGCGGGGCGGTCAATTGCTCGACCGGATGCTGGCGGCCATCGGCCTCTCGCGCCATGATGAAGACCCCGAAAAAGCGGTCTACATCACAAATATCGTCCCGTGGAGACCCGCCCAGAACCGCACCCCAAGCGCCACCGAATCGAGTGCATTCATACCCTTCGTTCGCCGCCACATAGATTTGATTGACCCGATTCTGATCGTCGCTATGGGCAATACACCCACCAAAGCCCTGTTGGACACGACGACCGGCATCATGCGGATGCGTGGAATATGGGCTGAAGTAACAACACCAGCGGCAACGCGCCCCTGCTTGCCAATGCTTCACCCTGCCTATTTGCTGAGACAACCAATGGACAAGCACAAGGCGTGGAGTGATTTGCAAGCGTTGCAAGCCAAAATCGAGGAATGCCGATGAGCGCCAGCCGAATTGACGAGAATCGTGACTTTATCCCCGTGGGTGTCGCCATACTCACAGTCTCGGACACGCGAACCCGTGAAGATGACCGATCAGGCGACGTTCTGGAGGCGCGCATCCTTGAAGCGGGTCATCACATCGCCGACCGACGCATTGTGCGCGACGAGCGTGCCGACATCGCAGAGACCCTGCGCGGCTGGATCTCTGACGAAGCAATAGACGTCATCATCTCCACGGGTGGCACTGGCCTTACAGGTCGCGACGTAACGGTAGAGGCGCATTTCGATGTCTATGATAAGGAAATCGAGGGATTCGCGGCCCTTTTTCACATGATCTCTTTCGCCAAGATCGGCACCTCGACCATGCAATCCCGTGCCTGTGGCGGCGTGGCGGGTGGTACTTATCTATTTGCCCTGCCCGGTTCTCCGGGTGCGTGCAAGGATGGATGGGACGATATTCTCCGATTGCAGCTCGATTATCGTCATCGCCCCTGTAACCTGATTGAGATTATGCCGCGTCTTGAGGAGCATTTGCGACGAAAGTAAGCGGTTACGATGGCAAAGTCGCTTGCGGGCGATATGTTTGGTCAGTAATGTCGCGCCAACTCTTGAAGCTAAGGGCAACCAATGAGCACCGACTACGACCCTGACCGCTATGTTCGCGGCGAAATGAATATCGACGCCCAGCACGCCGCTTTTGGCGGCTTCATCAAATGGTCGATGTACATCGCGCTATTGTCGATTCTCGTACTGCTATTCCTGTTGGTCTTCCGCACCTGATGACGCGATGATCGGGACGCAAGCCATCATGCGTGCGGATTCCATGCGAGTCGCCAGTGTCCAGCTTCCCATGCGGAATGTGGGCAATCGAGACGCCTTCTACGCGCCAATCGAGCATTATGTCGCTATCGCCGCCGGATATGGCTGTGATTTCGTTGTATTGCCAGAGATGATGACATTCCCGCTTGCCGCCGGGGCCGGGCATGATCCAGCGGCGACGATGGATGCGCTGACCGAAGAAACTCCGGATTTTCGTGACCGTATGAGCGCCATGGCGCAACGGCACGGCATCCATGTCGTTGCGGGATCGCATCTGACGCGCGACGATGACGGTATCGCGCGCAACATCAGCTATCTGTGTCTGAAAGACGGTGCGATCCATGCGCAACCAAAGTTGCACCCTACCCCTGATGAACATGCAGTTTGGGGTGTGCAAGGCGCGCAAAGGCTGAAAACCATCGAAACCGATTGTGGCCCGGTAGGGACGCTGATCTGTTATGACAGTGAGTTCCCTGAACTTGGACGCAAGCTTGTTGAAGACGGCGCGCGGCTGATTTTCGTACCATTTATGACCGATACGCGGGCGGGAACGATGCGGGTGCGCCTTTGTTCGCAAGCGCGAGCCATCGAAAACCAGTGCTATATGGCCCTCGCCGGAAACTGCGGTACTTTGCGCGGCGTCGTCAATGCCGACATCAATTATGCACAGAGTGCTATTTTCACGCCCTGCGACCTGCCATTCGCCCGCGATGGCATTGCCGCCGAGGCCGAACCGAATGCCGAACAGATCATTTTTGCCGATCTCGACATGGCCAAACTCGATTGGGCCCGCCGCGAAGGCGCGGTGAGAAACTGGCATGACCGCCGCCCTGATCTTTATGCAAGCGTCTGGAAAGGCGAATAAAACCCGCCATGGCCGTTCCCCTGCATTTTACAAAACTCGACGCGCAGCTGAACGATCCCGGCTTGCCCCTCGTCATGGCCCACGGCCTGCTGGGTCAGGGACGTAATTTCGGCACATTGGCGCGGGGATTATCGGCAGAGCGGGATGTCTACACCGTCGATATGCGCAACCACGGCGACAGCCCGTGGGACGACACGATGGATTATCCGGCAATGGCAGACGATCTTGCCATGTTCATCGAAACTGAAATTGGCGGACGCGCGTTGGTCTTTGGCCATTCGATGGGCGGCAAGGCGGCCATGCAACTGGCGCTCAATGCGCCGGATCGGGTTGCAGCACTGATTATCGCTGATATTGCACCAGTTGCATACACGCACAGCCATCTCAATCAAATTGATGCGCTGCGGGGACTGGACCTCGATGCAATCGCAAAACGTAGTGATGCTGATGCGGCGCTGCGGGGGCCAGTACCGGATGCAATGATGCGGGCATTCCTGTTACAAAACCTGCGTATTTCCAGCGATGGCATCACACGCCGTTCCAATCTCGACGTGCTGGCCAAAGCCATGGAAACGATGGTCGGTTGGGTTGATCCGGGAACGCAGCACTACGATGGAGCCGTATTGTTCATCGCGGGGGGCACGTCATCCTATATACGCGAGGAACACCACGCAACGATACGCGCGTCCTTCCCGCGAGCGATAATTGAGGTCGTGCCGGATGCCGGACATTGGATTCATGCGGAAAAGCCGAAAGAAGTGCTGGCACTTTCAGAGGCGTTTCTGGCGGAGGTATAGCTTCGCCACAGGCTCACTCGATTTTTGGCCAGGTGTCGCTCAACCTGTACCCTTCAGGCCATGGATCGTCCGGGTCGAGCATGTGCTGATGTGTGCCAGTGATCCAGGCACGCCCTGATATTTCAGGGATGATAGCAGGCCGGTTGCCAACCATTGTCGTATCCACAATTCGCCCATGAAATTCGGAATCGATGATCGAGCGAGCGGTGAAGGTATCCCCGATACGCATCTCTCCGCTGTCATGCAACAAGGCCATACGCGCACAGGCGGCGGTGCCAGTAGGCGAGCGGTCGATCTTGCCCGGCTGGATCGCCACCGCCGCACGGGCGCTCAGATGAGTACCATCGCGTGTGAGAGGACCAGCAAAGAGGCAAAAGGAAAAATGTGTCCAGTGCGCGTTTTCCGGGTGATGAAAGCGCAATTGCACATTCGCTGCATTCGTGATCCGTATTCCAAGCTCCGCAAGTTGCCGCGCCTCCGCCGCGACAAGCGAAACCCCAAGCGTCGCCGCATCCACAACCACGAAGCTGTCGCCCCCATAGGCCGTATCGACCATCAACGTACCAAGGCCCGGTACGTCCAGCGCAACCTCGCGTTCTCCGGCAAAGGCGGGTACGTTCTGAACTGAAATCCGGTTCGCCTTGCCATTGGAACAATCGGCCCGCACGCGAACGAGGCCAGCAGGTGCTTCCAGCACCATTTCTGTCACCGGCTCCGTGATCGGCACGATCCCGCTATCGAGTAAGACCGTGGAAACGCAAATCGAATTGGAACCGGACATTGGCGGCGTATCCTCAGGTTCCATAATAATGAACCCCATCACCGCCTCTGCGTGTTTTGGCGGGACCAGCAGATTAACATGTCGAAAGACACCGCCGCGCGGCTCGTTGAGCATGAAATTTCGCAAGACATCGTCGCGGGCAATCCAGTCACGTTGCTCCCAAAGTGTTTCACCGGGGGGGGGAGCTACGCCGCCGACAATAACATCACCAACTTCACCTTCCGCATGACAGGAAACAACGTGGATCGTTTTGGTTGTTCGCATCGTAATTCCTGTCCAGACTTGTCCCATGTCGGGCCGATCTTGCGGCTAACGTCTTACAAGCACAAGTTCACTCGCAGGATTGTGGAGGCGACTTGACAGTTTGACGTTGCGACCTCGTCGCCGGGTGTTAACGTAGCACAAAATAAAATTCAGGGAGATACGCCGGATGCATCCTATTGCAAGCATGGCGATAAAGCGATTGGGGCTTGGGCTGCTGACTTTGCTCGTTGTCTCGATCATCATTTTTTCCGCTGTCGAGATGTTGCCGGGCGATCTGGCACAGGAAATCCTCGGTCAGGCCGCAACCCCCGAAACCGTTGCCGCCTTCCGAAAGGAACTGGGCCTCGATAAGCCCCCGGTCGAGCGTTATTTCGATTGGCTGGGCGGCGCGGTGCAGGGTGATTTCGGCAAATCACTGGCATCCAAGCGCGAGATTTCAGACCTGATGTCTACACGCCTTGGGAATACATTGTTCCTTGCGTGTTTTGCCGCTGCGATTTCAGTGCCGGTATCGATTATTCTCGGTTTGCTGGCCGCGCTCTACCGCAATACGTGGTTTGATCGGCTTATCAACGTGCTGACGCTGAGTTCCATCTCATTCCCTGAATTCTTTGTCGCCTATATCCTGATTCTGATGCTGTCCGTTGGTTATCCTTTTGACCTTTCATGGGTGCTCGCGATCATAGGCATCTGGTTCATCATGGAAGGCTGGGGGTCGTTCCGGGCTGGCCGCAAGATCGGACGGGTCTTTCCAGTGATCCCGGCTATCGTGCTGATCGTTGGTGCAGCGTTGCTGGCCAACCTCGTCACAGGCTACTGGCATCCACAGATGCAGGGGGTCACAAGCTATCCTTCAATCTCCAACATTGCGCCCGGAGCACCGTTCGGAGAACGGGTTGAACGCAGCTTCCTGCCTGCCCTGACGCTAACACTCGTCGTAACCGCGTATATGATGCGCATGACCCGCGCCGCGATCATCAACCTGCTTGCCTCGCCTTATGTTGAGATGGCGCGGCTCAAGGGCATGTCGCCATGGCGCGTCATCGTCACCCACGCCCTGCCCAATGCACTGGCGCCGATCATCAATGTCGTTGCGATCAGTCTTGCATTCCTCGTCACTGGAGTAGTCGTGGTCGAAGTGGTGTTCGTCTATCCCGGCGTAGGCCAGTTGATGGTTGATAGCGTAACCAAGCGCGATGTCACTGTCGTGCAGGCATGCTGCCTGATCTTCGCAGCCACTTACATCCTGCTCAATCTGCTCGCGGATATTCTCGCCATTGCGACGAACCCGCGCCTGTTGCACCCAAAATGAGCGCCATGATCCACGCCGGGAGGGCGCAAGAATGACCGATATGACCAACGAACCAAATCCAGACAAATCGCAGGTGATCACCAGAGACGCCCTTGCCGCGACAATTGACCCCACCGCGATGAGTGCGGATGCCGATGCTCCGAAAGTTGCGCAGGAATCGCTATGGGTCCGCAGCTCCCGTGCCTTTCGCAGCGCGCCGCTAACCGCATGGTTCGGGATGCTTGTCATCGCAATCTATGTTTTCGTGGCGCTCTTCGCCCCGTTGCTCGCCCCCTATGGCGAACGCGAAATTCTTGGGGCACAGTTCGAAGAACCAAACGCCACATACCTCATGGGCACTGACAACCTGGGGCGCGACATGCTCTCGCGGCTTATCTATGCCGCCCGAAACACCGTCGGCATCGCATTGCTGACCACTATCATCTCCTTCCTGCTGGGCGGCACTCTGGGTATGCTCGCCGCGACACTGGGCGGCTGGATCGATCAGATCCTTTCGCGCGTCATTGACGTGCTGATGTCAATCCCCACCCTGATCTTCGCGCTGCTGGCGCTGACGGTCGCGAACACATGGATCGGGCGGATGGATAATCCATCCCCTGCGCTGTACACAGCCGCGCTCATCCTCATCATGGCTGTACTTGACTCCACGCGCGTCTTTCGCCTGTCGCGGGCGGTAGCGATGAATATTGTGGTGATGGATTACGTCGAAGCCTCGCGCCTGCGCGGTGAGAAGCTTTGGTACATCATCCGCAACGAAATCCTGCCCAACGCCACCGCACCATTGATTGCAGAGTTCGGGTTGCGCTTCTGCTTCGTCTTCCTGACGATTTCAGCACTCTCATTCCTCGGCCTTGGCGTTCAGCCGCCAACCGCAGACTGGGGTTCGATGGTCCGCGACAACGCGACGCTCATCAGCTTTGGGGTTGCTGTTCCCCTCTACCCTGCCGGAGCCATCGCGCTCTTGACCGTAGCCGTCAATTTTGTGGTCGATTGGATGTTGCACCGTTCCAGCGGTCTGAAGGAGTAATGAACATGAGCGACGATATTCTCCTGAAGATGCGCGGTGTTAAGATCGACGGAAAGACCGGCGATGACTGGCTGCCAATCATCAAGGGCATCGATCTCGACCTGCGGCGCGGCGAAGTCCTCGGCCTGATCGGTGAATCCGGCGCAGGCAAATCCACGATGGGCCTTGCCGCAATGGGCTATGTGCGTGGCGGGTGCCGGATTTCAGGTGGCAGCATCGAATTCGATGATCTCGATCTGGCCAAGGCAAGCGAGTCGAAACGCCGTAGTCTGCGCGGCAAACGCATCGCCTATGTCGCACAATCGGCAGCGGCGAGTTTCAACCCGGCCCACCGCCTGATTGACCAATATTCGGAAGCCCCTGTTCAGCACTCGGTGATGAAGAAGGACGAGGCAGAGACAGACGCGACCGACCTCTATCGGCGTCTTCAATTGCCGAATCCCGACGAAATTGGCTTTCGTTATCCACATCAGGTGTCCGGGGGACAACTCCAACGCGCCATGACGGCGATGGCCATGTCCTGTCGCCCCGACCTCATCATCTTCGACGAGCCAACGACGGCGCTGGACGTGACAACCCAGATCGAGGTTCTGGCCGCAATTCGTTCAGCGGTGGAACAATTCGGCACAGCGGCAATCTACATCACCCATGACCTTGCCGTCGTCGCCCAGATGGCAGACCGTATCATGGTATTGAAACACGGCGTGCTGGTTGAGGAAGCCGACACCCGCACCATGCTGAGCGCCCCGACGCAGGACTACACCAAATCCCTCTGGGCTGTGCGCAGCTTTAAGGCATCCGCCAAACCGGCCCCTGCTGCCGATGCAGTGCCGGTCGTCAGTTTACGCAATGTCGATGCGTCCTATGGGCCAGTGCCCGTATTGCATGGCGTCAGCTTCGACATCCACAAAGGCCGCACTGTTGCGGTGGTTGGCGAGTCTGGCTCAGGCAAATCCACAGCGGCGCGCGTCATCACGGGGCTTTTGCCCCCAACTGCCGGCGACGTGTTGTTCAACGGCGAGGCATTACCCCCCAGCTTCAAGCGGCGGAGCAAGGATCAACTGCGTCAGGCGCAGATGATCTATCAGATGGCCGATACGGCCCTGAATCCAAAACAACGTATCAGCGAGATCATCGGCCGCCCTGTCGAATTCTATCTCGGTCTCAAGGGCCGCGCGCGGGACGAACGGGTGCGCGAGTTGCTCAATTTGATTGAGATGGAACCAGATGTCTTTGGCCACCGCTTCCCCGGAGAATTATCGGGCGGCCAGAAACAACGTATCGGCATCGCCCGTGCGCTGGCCGCAGACCCGGAGTTCATTATCTGCGACGAAGTGACGAGCGCGCTAGACCAGCTTGTCGCTGAAGGCATCCTGCGCCTTCTCGACCGTCTCCAGACCGAGCTGGGCCTCGCCTATATGTTCATCACGCATGATCTGGCGACCGTACGGGCCATCGCAGACGAAGTGGTCGTTATGCAGCATGGCAAGGTAGTGGAGCAGGGTCCGAAGACCGAGATGTTCAGGCCACCACACCATCCATACACTGATCTCTTGCTGTCTTCTGTGCCTGAGATGGACCCCGACTGGCTTACCAATCTGCTTGAAGAACGTGAACGCTCCGGCATCAAGGTTGAATCGGCGGACGCATGAGCGGCACAGCGGATCACGACGCTCTGCGCGTAGAGAGTGTCAGTCACGCTTTCGGGGCCGTACAGGCCCTGAAAAACACATCGCTCACCGTAAAGCGCGGCGATTTCGTTGCCTTGCTTGGCGTAAATGGCGCGGGAAAAAGTACCCTCTTTTCCCTCATCACCCGCCTCTATGATAATGTCAGCGGTTCCATCGAGGTATGCGGCCATGATGTGCGCCGCGAACCTGGCCCCGCTCTGGCGCGCATGGGAGTCGTCTTCCAGTCACGCTCTCTGGATATAAGCCTCACCATCCGCCAAAACCTGCGCTACCATGCCGCCCTGCACGGTATCGGGCGACGCGAAGCAATCGAACGCGGTGATCGGGTGCTTGAGCGGGTCGGCCTGCTTGATAAAGGCGAATCCAAAGTCGCAACCCTCTCCGGTGGACAGGTACGCCGCGCCGAAATTGCACGCGCCCTCATGCACGACCCTACGCTGTTGCTTCTCGATGAAGCCACTGTCGGTCTGGATGTACGCTCCCGCACCGATGTGGTGGATACGGTTCGGGCATTGGTTGAGAGTGGCGAAGTCGGTGTGCTCTGGGCAACCCATCTGTTCGACGAAGTTCGCACGACTGATCCTGTCATTCTGCTGCATCATGGCGAAGTGCTGGCTCAGGGGACCGCAGGCGAAATCGCAGGCGATACGACATTGAGCGATCGTTTCCTCGCGATGACCGGCATAGACGAACGGGAAATCGCAGCATGACCACCGACCGTCTGGGCTGGTCGGGCCGGTTTGTTGCCCTTTCCGGCATCGTCTGGCGCGAAGCTATTCGTTTCGCACAGCAGCGGGAGCGATTTCTCTCGGCCCTCGTTCGCCCCCTCGTCTGGCTGTTCATATTCGCCGCCGGTTTTCGCTCGGTTCTCGGACTCTCTATTACGCCGCCCTACGAGACCTACGTGCTGTATGAAGTCTACGTGACGCCCGGCCTCTGCGCGATGATTCAGCTTTTCAACGGGATGCAATCATCCCTGTCTATGGTTTATGACCGTGAAACCGGCGCGATGCGCACCCTGTTGGTCAGCCCCTACCCTCGCTGGTTTGTCCTCAGTTCAAAGCTGATTGCGGGCGTTGCGGTGTCGATCCTACAGGTCTACGCTTTTCTGCTGATCGCATGGTTTTGGGATATTCGCCCACCGCCCATAGGGTATCTCGCGCTCCTGCCCGCCCTGATCCTGTCGGGCATGATGCTGGGCGCCATTGGCCTGCTGCTCTCCTCAACCATCCGGCAACTGGAGAATTTTGCCGGGGTAATGAATTTCGTCATCTTCCCGATGTTCTTCGCTTCCTCGGCCCTCTACCCGCTATGGCGAATACAGGAATCGAGCGAATTACTCTACGATATTTGCTGGTTCAATCCGTTCACCTATGCCGTCGAATTGATCCGCTTTGCCCTCTATGGGCAAGTGAACTGGATGGCGGCAGGGGTCGTCATCGCCATAACGGCGGCATTCCTTGGCGCGGCAATTTACGCCTATGATCCATCCAAGGGACTGGTCGGGCGCAAACGTGGGTAAGGGGTTGGGGCCACGCGCCCCAACACATCAGCGTTTTGCATTGAACCCGGATCAGTTTTAACTGACTCTCACCTTCCTGTGGAGCGCGAAATTCGATGTATTATTTCAACCCATAGCAATAGGTTTAGTTTTCTGGCGCATGCCATACCTTCGTTACGGCGCTTGCCGCCTGCCTGCCCTGACGGGTCATGGGAATATCACCCGCAGCACCTGATTTCAGCAACACCGCCGTTTCATTGCGATAGATCACCCCGCCATGCGGGCCTTCGACACGGGCGGCAACGGCGGGCAATTCCATGCCATTCATGGCCCGCGCCGCGACCGGCACTTTATAACGAACCGGCAGCCCTTCAGAGACCCGAAAAGCACCTTCGGCCGCCCGGATATTCACGTCACCGCCAGCAGCATCATAAACGCGCACGACAAGGCGTGATCCGGCGGGGACATTACCTGCGGTCCCGTCTACCGGGAAAACCGTGCCACCGATGGCAACCTGACGCTCCACATGGGGCCGGGGCTGCGCTTGCGTCACAGGCGGCTGCGCGAAGGGCCGCTGCACACCGGGTTGCTGCGCAACCGGCCGATGCGCAACGGGCGGCCGTGCCGCAAGGGGCTGCGCCGCATAAGGAGGTGGTGGAGGGGGGGCATAAACCTGCCTCTGCTGGCCCGAAGATGCGCAAGCAGAAACCGCACCAGCCAAACCGAGGACGAAAAGGATGCGCATACTGCGCAGAGCGAAAGCATCAGGCTTCATCATTCGTTCTCCTGTCGCCGCGATCACGTTCCGATCACGACTTCGATGGCCCGTACAATGCACAGGGCCGGGTGAACAAATTCTTGCAGCAGAACCAATTCCAGGATTGGCAATGAAGTATGAAGGGTTTAGTGTTCCGCAAAAGTTCCAAATTTATTCGGGGAATCAGCAAATGGCTGGCAGCGTTAACAAAGTCATTCTGATCGGCAATCTGGGCCGCGATCCAGAAGTCCGGTCTTTTCAGAACGGCGGCAAGGTCTGCAACCTTTCCATTGCAACATCCGAAAACTGGAAAGACAAACAAACTGGTGAGCGCCGTGAACGCACCGAATGGCATCGGGTTGCGATTTTCAACGAAGGTCTTGTTCGTGTGTGCGAGCAATACCTGCGCAAGGGATCGAAGGTTTACCTCGAAGGTCAACTCGAAACCCGCAAATGGCAGGATCAAAGCGGTCAGGACAAGTATTCAACCGAAATCGTTCTCCGGGGATACGGCGGTACTCTGACAATGCTTGATGGTCGCAATGAAGGCGGTGGTGGTGGTGGTGGCAACTACGATCAGGGTTCTGGCGGCTATTCACAGGGCGGCGACGGGGGGGGGTATTCCGGCGGCAGCGAACCACCCCGCGAAAACTACGCACCCGATCTGGACGACGAAATTCCGTTCTGATGCACGAAAACGACCTCGCTTGCGTCGGAAACCGGCGGGTGCGAGGTCATGTGGTTGCGTCACCTTGAAAGCAGGGAGGACGCGCCATGAACATCCAAACCGGATCAAACCGCAAGATCGACCCCAGCCGCCGCCGTGCAACGACCCTGTTCAAGCCCGACGGAACCCCACTCGATAACGACCGGGTGGAAATTGGCCCGACCGATCTGGCCTTTACCGAATGGGCAGCCCTCGGCATTACCCCGCCCGACATGCCGCGTTTGCGCGAATACCGTCTTTCCCGGATCGTCGGGCAACTGCAAAAGCGGGATCTTGCGGGCGTCCTGACCTTCGACCCGCTGAATATTCGCTACATCACCGATTCCACAAATATGCAGCTTTGGACAACGCATAACCCCGCGCGCGCGTGTTTTGTATCTGCGGATGGATATGTAGTGCTGTGGGATTTTCACGGTTCGGAACACCTCACCACCCACCTTCCCCTTATTCGCGAAGTCCGCCATGGCGCGAGCTTCTTCTATTTCGAAAGTGCGGGATTGGTGAACGAGCACGCGGCGCATTTCGCTGCCGAAGTCGATGACCTGATGCGCGTGCATGGCGGCGACAACCGCCGCCTCGCCGTTGATCGCATGGAACGCGCCGGTCATCTGGCCCTCGAAAACCTTGGCATCGAAATCACGAACGGGCAGGAAGTCACTGAATTTGCGCGCGTCATCAAGGATGCCAACGAAGTCAACGCCATGCGTTGCGCCATCTCGGCTTGCGAGGCCGCGATGCACGAAATGGAGGCGATGGTTTGTCCCGGCATTACTGAAGTGGACGCCTGGGCCATTCTTCAGCATGGCAACCATATTCGCGGCGGCGAATGGATCGAAACCCGCATCCTCTCATCCGGGCCACGCACAAACCCGTGGTTTCAGGAGGCAGGGCCGCGTATCATGGCAGAAGGGGATATACTGGCCTTTGATACCGATCTCATCGGCCCCTACGGGTATTGCGCCGATCTCAGCCGGACATGGATCGTCGGCGATGCCGAACCCACCGCTTATGAAAAACAGATATACCGCGACGCATACGATCATATTGTAACGAACATGGCTCTTCTGCGCCCCGGTCTCACCATCGACGAACTCACACGCATGGCGCAGCCACTACCGCAGAAATATGCCGACCAACGCTATGGTGTCGTCTATCACGGCGTCGGCCTGTGCGACGAATACCCTTCAGTCCGCTATCCACAGGACTGGGAAGCAGGAATGCATGATACGGCTCTGGAACCCGGCATGACCCTCTGCGTCGAAGTCTATTACGGCGAAGTTGGCGGCTCTTGCGGGATCAAGCTGGAAGATCAGGTACTTATTACCGAGGACGGGTATGAAAACCTGACCCGTTATCCTTTCGATGACCGCTTCCTGACCTGAACATTCAGAAATCCGGTAAGGGCGCATCACAAGGCCAAAAATCCGGGCCAAAGGTGCTTTTCTGCCGAACCTTATCGTGTTGCAGGCGCAATTTCGCTATTCCTTGTAACCGATGCGACGAATCGAGGGCGACGGCCATGCGAAGCGAAGAATTCATATTCGACAGCCGTGACGGCACAAAACTTTCCGGGCGGTTGGAATTTCCGGCGGGTGAGCCACGCGCAACCGCAATCTTCGCCCATTGCTTCACCTGCTCGAAGGATTTCATAGCCTCGCGGCGAATTGCGCGGCGTCTGGCAGAAAACGGCATCGCCGTGTTGCGTTTCGATTTCACAGGACTGGGTCATTCCGAAGGCGAATTCGCGAACGAAACATTTTCCTCAAATACCGATGATCTGGTCGCAGCGGCGGATGCCTTGCGCGATTACGGGATGCCCCCTGCCCTCCTCGTCGGGCATTCACTGGGCGGGGCCGCCGTCATCGCCGCCGCTGGCCGCATTGAGGAAGTACGGGCCGTTGCCACCATCGGCGCCCCCGCCGATCCGGCCCATGTCGTCCATCAGTTTGAGGACAGACGCGAACAAATCGAACGCGAAGGCCAGGCGGAAGTCAGTCTGGCCGGTCGCCCCTTCACAATCCGCAAATCATTTCTGGACGATGTTGCCAATACCAGACTGGATGATCGCCTCGCCAAACTGGGCTGTGCGTTCCTCGTGATGCACTCGCCGCTGGATGCCACCGTCGGCGTTGAAAATGCGAGCCGCCTGTTCATCGCGGCAAAACATCCCAAAAGTTTCATCAGTCTGGACGACGCAGACCACTTGCTCACCCGCCCCGCTGATGCCGAATACGCCGCCGATACCATCGCGGTCTGGGCAAGCCAGTATTTGCCCCCGGTCGCCAGCGTCCCCTCGCCAAAAGCTGGCGTTCATGTCCGCGAACTGGATACCAAAGGCTTTTTCACCGCCATAGATGCCCCCCGTGACCGACACATATGGGCGGATGAGCCAGTACGGGTTGGCGGCACTGACCGGGGCTTTTCACCGTTTGAACTCGTGGGGGCCGGGTTAGGCGCTTGCACCTCAATGACAATGCGGATGTATGCGAACCGCAAGGGATGGAATGTTGACGCGGCGCAGATCGATGTCACCTGGGAACAAGCGGATCGCCATAACAGCACCTTCCGGCGCACGATCCACCTGAGCGGCGACTTGACCGAAGAACAACGCACCCGCCTGATAGAAATCGCTGACCGCTGCCCCGTTCACCGGATGCTGGAAGGCACCGTTACGATCGAGACGCAAGCCGCTTCAGACGACTGAACCGCATCAGCCCGAAATTGTTCAATGGCTGATAGAGGGTATTAAAGAGACTGTAAAAACGCTCTGCTTCCCACCCAATCATGCTGCGGATTTCGTCAAGATTGCGCCGTCCGTCCATCCCGGTGAGAATCCCGGCGGCATCCTTGGGCAAGGCGCGCTGAAACCCGATACCGTCTACCTCGCCCCGGATCACACCGTTCCTGTAGACTGATTCCGCCAGCGCCGCGCCCGATACGCCAATCAATGATGGCACCGCATCCGGTGATGGTGACGCAATCCGGGGTTCTGCGCCTTTCGCCGTGGCATAAAAGCTGTGAACCTTGATATTCCCTACCAGCCTTTCCGCAAGTGCCGCACGTTGACGATAGGTCAATGCGCCCGCCCGCTCGCGCAAGACAGGATCAGCCAGCATCAGGCGTGGATCGTACCTGCCCGGTGTCGTGAAGGAGGCGAAATCAAGGTCCGCCCGCTCCAACGCATCGAACAGCGCATCCACATCATAAGGCCGATCCCGGCTATGCAACAGCAGGTCATAGAGGCCCGCATCGCCGCCATGGGTATGGTCATTCAGGAACGGATTGCGCTTCAATCCATTGGTTGGCACGAGCGACTGGATCACCCCGCGCGTATGCGCCACCTGCGCCTCTGGCGGATCATCCGCCACCAGCGCCCGCAAGGCATCCTGCATCTCATAGACCCCGGCCCGGCCATAGGGCGCATAGACCATGCCCCCAAGTCCACCGCCCTCGGCCAGCGCACCCCGCAATGCGGCGAATCCTGCATCGGGATCAGGCAAATGATGCAGCACCCCACAACAATCTATGTAATCGAATGACCCATATTCCCCGGCACGCAGCAGGTCGCCGGTCTCGAAACGAATACTCGTCAGCCCCCGCGCCGCCGCCCGCGCTTCGGCAATCCGGCGACTGGCGACCGACATATCGAGATATATGATCTCCGCATCCACCCCATGATCCGCGAGGATCTGCGCAAGCATGATAAGGCCATCGCCCGTGCCTCCCCCGGCCACCAGCGCCCGAAAGGGGCGCGACCAGTCCCGTGCGCCCTCGAAAAGAAAATGGTCAAGCTCAACCGGATGGCTGGGCGATCCGGTAATCAACCGCGTCGCCTCATCGGCAGGGTCACGTTCGGGATAAGGGTAGGCTTCGTACTGGCGTAAAACTGGATCAATCAAACCGCTGTTTCCTGTGCGATTTCGATATAGCGTTCGCGCAGTTTCCGGGTAATCGGCCCCGGCACGCCCTGCGAAATCGTCTTGTTATCAATGCTGATAACCGGCATCACGAGGGCCGAAGCACTGGTTGAAAACGCCTCTGCTGCCCCTTGCGCTTCCACAACGGTGAAGGGCCGCTCCTCGACGGTCAGCCCCTCCTCTGCCGCGATCTCCAGAACCGCCCGGCGGGTGATACCGTGCAGAATGTCATTGCCAAGCTGGCGCGTTACAAGCGTTCCGTCCGCCGTGATGATGAACGCATTGTTCGATGATCCTTCCGTCACGAACCCATCCTCAACCATCCAGGCATCATCCGCCCCGGCGGACAGCGCCGCCTCCTTGGCCAATGATTGCGCGAGTAGCTGTACCGTCTTGATGTCACGCCGTTTCCAGCGAATATCGGGCTGCGAGCTGACGCGGATGCCACGCACGGCTTTCGGGCTGCTGGAGACAGGTCGATCCTGCGTAAACATTACAAGGCTCGGCTGTTCTTTCTTTGGAAAGTTGAAGTCCCGGTCGGCGACACCCCGGCTGACCTGCAAATAGACCATACCCTCGTCGATGTCGTTCACCTCGACAAGTTCGCGCTGGATCACGGGAATTTCCGTAAAGGGCACAGGACAGCGCATTTTCAGCTCTGTCAGCGAGCGTTCCAGACGCGCCAGATGGGCCTCATTATCCACCAGCTTGCCACCGATGACCGCCGCCACTTCATAGACGCCATCGGCGAACAGAAAACCCCGATCAAAGACCGAAATCTTGGCGTCCTCCTCATGGACATACTCGCCATTGACATAAACGACCCGGCTCATCGCACTACCCCTTCATCACCAAGCGCCTATTCCTAACGTCAGCAGCGGGTTTCGACAAAGGGATTTCGTTACACCGCCGGTCGCAGGAATGAATCGTGTTTCAACACTTCCTGTCGCATCAGCAGATTGCCCTCCATCGATAAATCTGAAGGTTTGACACAGCGATCCGTTCCAGTAAGGTTCTCCTATAATAAATTCAGCTTTTCACGGATCGTAAACCCGATGTCACAAGACGCTTCGCAGGATTTGGCCGATTTCGTCGGGAAAGATCGCTTCTCTACCGTATTGGCCGATCCACCATGGCGTTTCGTAAATCGCACTGGGAAAGTCGCCCCTGAACACAAGCGTCTTTCGCGATACGAAACACTCGATGTCGAAGCAATCTGTGATCTCACCGTCTCCGATTTCATGGAGGAGCGCGCCCATTGCTATATGTGGGTGCCGAACGCCTTATTGCCCGAAGGGCTTAAAGTGATGGATGCGTGGGGATTCACGTACAAGTCCAATGTCATCTGGCACAAGATTCGAAAGGACGGCGGGTCTGATGGGCGCGGGGTAGGTTTCTATTTCCGCAATGTCACAGAAATCCTGTTATTCGGAACACGCGGGAAAAACGTCCGAACGCTGCCGCCGGGACGGAGACAGGTCAACATGATGCAAACCCGCAAGCGTGAGCATTCGCGCAAACCGGATGAGCAGTACGACCTGATCGAAAGCTGTAGCTGGGGACCGTATCTCGAACTCTTCGGTCGCGGCGTGCGTGATGGCTGGAGCGTATGGGGCAATCAGGCAGATGCGGATTACAAACCGGACTGGAAGACATACGACTATAATTCGACGGTCGCAGCGGAGTAGTTCAGCCTTCGAGAATTGTCTCAGGCAAACCAATTAATAAGAGAGGGCAAGGATTCCCAACTCCTCTATCTACACGTATACGCAGTTTCGACCAATGCGTGGTCGCCTGTCCGAATTTACTTGATACAAAATTACGGCTGAAAGCATCTGCGAATGGAATTTGACGCTGCGTCATTTTTTCTACGGCCCTGCGCTGCGCAGATGTGCGTTCAGTAATTCCATAGATTTCGAGACCACCCTCATCAACGATACCGTCTCTTTGCAATCTTGATGATATACGCCGAAGGAAAGCATCTTGCAGGCTCGCACCACGTGTCACGATAATGCCGACGCTAATAGCGGAGATCACATGAAGTCTTTGGAAATTCTCCAAATCTCGATCATAAAATGGATCCTTGTTATTCCATTCTATCTCAAGGGCAAGCGTACCGTTTGAACAATTTTTCACATGATCAATTTCGTGACCAATAGCCTCTCTCTCCGCTCCATCTACAATAGTCTGGACATTGAACACATGCTTTGGCCAGCCTGCATCAGTAAGGCTCTTGCGTAATCGTTGGGTAAAGATCGCTTCACCGCCACCGCCACCAATAATCTCGGCCACATCAAGCTTAAAGGACGCAAGGATCTCAATAACAGCACAGAGATCATCTGGAAAATCCTGAGTAAGAATCGCATCTGCATGATTCTTGACCAAAATATCAAAATCTAAAGCATGAAGCGGCTCCAGCATTTTCTCAGTCCCTCGGAGCCAAGCGAATCCCCAGTTCCCGCAATTGCGTTTGATCCACTTCTGCCGGAGCGCCCATCATCAGGTCTTCGGCGCGTTGGTTCATGGGGAACATGACGACTTCGCGGATGGCGTTTTCACCGGCCAGCAGCATCACGATCCGCTCCATACCCAGCGCCATGCCGCCATGGGGCGGGGCGCCGTATTTGAAGGCGTTAAGCATCCCGCCGAACCGGGCTTCGACTTCGGACGCCGGATAGCCCGCAATCTCGAAAGCCTTGAGCATGATTTCCGGCTTGTGGTTCCGTATTGCGCCCGAACCGAGTTCATAGCCGTTGCACACCACATCGTATTGATAGGCTAACAGGTTCAGTGGATCACCGCTCTCCAGTGCCTCCATTCCGCCCATCGGCATCGAGAAGGGGTTATGCGAGAAATCGACTTTCTTATTCTCGTCGTCATATTCGTACATCGGGTAATCGACGATCCAGCACAGCTCAAAACGGTCCTTATCGGCCAGTTCCAATTCATCCGCGATCACATCCCGCGCGCGGCCCGCAATGGCGAGGAAGCTATCGGGCTTGCCCGCAAGGAAGAAGGCGGCATCACCATCGCCCAAACCAAGCTGTTCGCGCACAGCCTCGGTCCGTTCAGGTCCAATATTTTTAGCCAGCGGCCCGGACCCTGCTCCGTCTTTCCAGAAGATATACCCCATCCCCGGCAGACCCTCTTTCTGCGCCCAGGCGTTCATGCGGTCGCAAAACTTGCGGCTGCCGCCCTTGGGCGCAGGAATGGCACGGATTTCGTTCTCCGGCTTCTCCAGCATCGACGCGAAAATCTTGAAGCCCGATCCCCGAAAATGATCGCTGACGACCTGCATTTCGATAGGATTACGCAAGTCGGGCTTGTCGGAGCCATATTTCAGCAATGACTCGGCATAGGGAATCCGTCGAAATTCCTGTGTCACCGGCTTGCCATCCGCAAAGGCCTCAAAGATGCCACGCACCACCGGCTCCATGGTGTTCAGAACCTCGCCCTGCTCAACAAAGCTCATCTCCAGATCGAGTTGATAGAACTCACCGGGCGAACGGTCAGCGCGGGGGTCTTCATCGCGGAAACACGGCGCGATCTGGAAATAGCGATCAAACCCGGCAACCATGATAAGCTGCTTGAACTGCTGCGGAGCCTGCGGCAGCGCGTAGAACGTACCGGGGTGCAGACGCGACGGCACCAGAAAATCGCGCGCGCCCTCTGGCGAGGATGCCGTGAGAATAGGCGTCTGGTATTCTGTGAACCCGATCCCGTCCATCGCCTGCCGCGTATGGGTAAAGACGCGGGAGCGCAGCTTCATGTTCTCGTGCAGCCCTTCGCGCCGAAGATCGAGAAAACGGTATTTCAGGCGCGTTTCTTCAGGATATTCCTGATCGCCAAAGACCGGCAAGGGCAGTTCATCCGCCTTGCCCAGCACCTCCATGTCACGGATATACACCTCGACCTCACCCGTCGCGATATTCGCGTTCACAAGGTTTGCATCGCGGGCCTTGACGTTCCCGTCTATGCGGATCACCCATTCGGAACGCACCTTCTCGATTTCCGAAAAGACCGGGCTGTCACTATCAGCCAGCACTTGCGTCATCCCGTAATGGTCGCGCAGGTCGATAAACAGCACCCCCCCATGGTCACGCACACGATGGACCCAGCCGGAAAGGCGGATATTCTGCCCCTCGTCACTCTTGCGAAGGTCATTGCAGGTATGGGTACGATAAGCGTGCATGGCGGTATTCCGGCGTGTGGAGGTTTCGGAAGGGAAAGGCCACGGGACAGGCGGGATGTCAAGGATGGCGGCGGCGGCCATATCTTATAGCAATCAGGATCGCCCGCTCCCATCCGCTGTCCCCAAGACAAAATCCGACAACGCCGAAAAATCATCGAAGCGCAGCAATGCAGGCAACTCTTCTGCCGGCGTTTTGCGATACCCATTCGTGTGCAGCGCATAATCGACTCCGGCGGCCAGCGCCGTCTGCGTATCGACCTCGCTATCCCCGACGAACAGTACCCGCTGATGCGGCACACCCAGTTCACGCATCGTATGCAACAAGGGTTCAGGGTCAGGCTTTTTCACCGCCAGCGTATCCCCCGCCACCACTGATCCAAATCGTTGTCGCCAACCCAATGCATCCAGCACATTCAACGTCGGCTCGTATGGTTTGTTGGTGCACATTCCCAGCGCCAAACCCACCAGCGCATCCAGCATGTCCTCCGCCCCCGAATAAGGCGGATTTTCCTCTCCCGGAGCCGCCGCATAAAACTCGAAAAACCGTGTGACATGGGCATCGCCTTCGGCCCCTTCTGCCTCCAGCCCCCGCGCACGCAGCATTCGGCGCGCAAAAACGTCTCCCCCGTTCCCCACGAATCCGCGTGTCTCTTCAATGGTAATAGGCGGTATATTATGCTCGGCCAGAAAGCGCCCTGCGATCAATGTAATCGCTTCAGCACTATCAATCAGTGTTCCGTCCAAATCGAAGATCACAGCATCATAGCGTCGGGTCATTGGACTCTTTCTTTAGCGGAGGGCAATCAGGCAACAGAATGCAGATATGACACGAACATCCAACCTCCCGTCCACCCATTCCAGCAAAGGAGACGCGCGACTGTTCAATGTTCGACCTGAAAGCAGCATTCCATGCCTATCGCAATGCTCATGCAATGCCTTGCTCATCACCGACCGCAACGGTAAGCTTGCGGCGAAACGATGAAGCAAAACAGCTCTATTGTGCTACGAATCACGACACTCGGACACTTGGTACAATAGACATCCTTTTGACTGCATCGACAGATGGTATAACAATCGGTGGATGAATTCAGGCTGGCCCAGTTTTCGCATTCGGATTGCCCATCCTAAGGCAAACCCGGAACTTAAGGGTATCCTGAAACCGCAAGACAACAGGAAAGAGACCGTGGCAGTGAAGATTTTCTCCAGTCAGGCCGTACCCTCCGGTATCCTTCGTTCCGTCGCCCTCGGCATCACGGCGAGTGCCCTTTTGGTGGGCTGTGGCGCAATTTACCATCCATCTTTTGCGCCCAGTGAAAAGTCACTCTTCATCAAGGATGATGAACGCTTCCCTTACGACCTTCAGATCGTGAACCTGACTATTGCGGCGGCACAGGAAGCGAATGTGCGCTGGCCTTACAACCCAAGGCCATTACCCGGCCAACTGCAAGGCACCGGGCAATTCGGCGCAGCACCCGCACCATATTCCCCCACGCGGCTGGCCCAGGCCGACGGACCCGTGGCCGTCTATGCGACCTCACAATCATCCGCGTCCAACCGTTTGCCGGAAGATCCCATTATCTCCTACAAAATTGGCAAAGGTGATGTCCTCCAGATAGCAAACGTCGCGACAAACGACCAGAACAACGCCGACGCACAGCTTCAAAACAGCTATCTTGTCGATCAGCAAGGCCGTATTTTCGTTCCGCAACTCGATTACATTAACGTCGAAGGCAAAGACGTCGAACAAGTCCGTAGCGAAGTTCTGGAGCGGATGAAAAAAGTATATATTTCACCCGTCGCATTGGTGAATGTCACAGACTTCAAGAGTCAGTTTTATTCGATCACGGGGCGCAGTATCAGGCCACTTGCAGCCCCTGTAACAATGGACCCTGTCACCTTGCGTCAAGCCCTGCTCAAGGTTGCGACGGATAGCACGATTTACGATGCAGCAACGGTCGAACTCGTTCGCAAAAATGGTCAACGTTACCGCGTACCCTATTCTTCAATCGCGTATGAAGGGGGAGGTTCGCGTACAGTTATGCGCGACGGAGATCAGGTCATCGTGCAGGATCCGTCGGGCGAAGAGGCGCGACAGGCTGAACTGACCCGCACGCTCGAATCCGTCAATATAGACAAGGATCGTCTGCGCCTTCAACGTGAGCAGATTGTTTCCCAGGAATCCCAGCGTCGGCTCGCCGAACAACAGCTTCTGCTCTCTCGCAACGACGATGTCCGCAGTCAGGAAAACCTGCGCTTGAGTCAGGAACGTATCGCCCTCGAACGCGCCCGTCTGGCCCAGGCAGAAGCGGATGCCCGCCGCGCCGAACAGCAACTCGAACTCCAGCGCCTCCGTGAACAACGCGAAGATCAGCAGCTTGAACTCCAGCGACTTCGTGAACAACGCGAGGCCGAAGCAGGCACCCTGCAAGCCCAGCGCGAACAGCGCGAGCAAGAAGCGTTCAAATTTCAGCGCCTGAAGAATGAACGCGACCAAGCCGCCTTCGATTTGCAACGCCTGAAGGACCAGCGTGAACAATCGCAACTTGAGCTTCAGATAGCCCGCGAAGAACGCGAACGCACGGCTTTCAATCTCCAACAAGCCAAAGACAACCGCGAACAGGCTGCCCTTGAATTGCAGCGTGCAGGTGATGAACGGGCGAATGCGTTACTGGAACTGCAACGCGCACAGGCTGAGCGCGACAATGCCCAACTCACTATTCAGCAACGCAATGCCGATATTCAGGCACGCAACACTGATCTGCTGGAGCGCAATGCCAACCGCAGCGATCAGGAACTGGAGCTTCGCCGGGGCCAATTCGATCTGTCGCGCGAGGAACAGATCCTACGCGAACGCGCAGATGAACGTGGCCGGGCAACTCTCGAACTGTCTCGCCTCGAAACAGCCGAACGACTCGATTCCCTCGCACGGGATTATGTTTATGTGACAGGTGAAGTGGGCAGGACGACCCGGATGCCGATGCCCTTCGGCTCAACAATCAGCCTCGCAGACGCCCTGTTCGAATCAGAGGGGATTAACCCCAGAGAAGGCGATCCACGCGGTATCCATGTGATTCGCACCGACAACGCGGATTCAGTCCGGGCAAAAGTGTATATCTTCAAACTCAATGCCCAGAATATCGCAAACCTCTCTGCCGCGACGGTCTTCAAATTGCGCCCGGATGATACGATCTACGTAACACCACAGCCGGTCACGAACTGGAACCGGACACTGACGCAATTACTCGGCGGCACGAATACACTGCTTGGTGCCGGAACACGGTTTATCACGCCGTAAGATAGAAAAAGTCATTCAAGCCATCCCTTCGGGGATGGCTTTTTGCTTACCCCAGAACGATGTCGAACGTCCCGGTGCCGCCTTCAAAATTGACCGTCACCGCATCGCGCGCGGCAGGCCCGGTCAATGAACGCCAGAGAAAATCGACCTCGTTCCCCGGATTACCCGCAAAATACATCTGCATCGGTGTTCTCTCGAAACCCGGCCCCGTTGCATAGAAATGCAGGTGCTGTGTGCGCCCTGTATAGGCTCCGGGTTGGATCGTACGAAAACGGTAGCGCCCATCCGCATCCGTACGCACCACGCCATACCCCTGAAAATTCGGATCGAGCGGGACATTCGAGCGATCTGCACTGTGAGAATAACGCCCATATGCATTGGCTTGCCATAACTCCAGCGATGCCCCGACTACCGGGCGACCATCGGTCCCCAGTACCCGCCCCTCGACCACGATCACGGCGCCTGCTGCGGGTGGCCCGCCTGCAATCGACACCAAATCGGCATCACTCTCGCGGGGCAGGATGTCAGGATAAAACGGCCCTGGCGTCTGTTGCGGTGTTGGCACGAGGGCAGATGCAGCATTGATCGGCAATCCGCTCGCTGCAGCACCGAGGACGATCTGTCTGCGTGAAATCATGGCGTTCCGCTCCTTTGCGCGTTCATGTCACTTCAACTGTGTCGCGGGGTGCGTTACGACAACCCCATGTCGATAAGAAGGACGTGATCGAACAGTGGCGCTTTTGGAAGAAATACGACAGACGCGAAACCGTCGCCTGCCAACAACGCTTGCGACGATCATCGCGGTCATCGTTGCGCTTTTGATCGCTACCCCGATACTCGCAGTGATCGTCTCGCTGTTTCAGTCCGACGAGGGCGCGTTCGCTCATCTGGCCGAAACCAGACTCGGCCTCTATGTGGGTAATACCCTGAAGCTCGCGCTCATTACCGCCATAGGTACGGCTATCATTGGGGTCGGCACAGCATGGCTCGTGACCATGTGTCGTTTTCCCGGACGCCGCATTCTTGAATGGGCGCTGGCCCTGCCACTGGCTTTCCCCGCCTATGTTCTCGCCTATGCCTATACCAACCTGCTCGATCATCCCGGCCCGGTGCAAAGCGCCCTGCGCACTGCCTTCTCGTTGGGGCCACGCGATTACTGGTTCCCGGAGATCCGCTCACTGGGCGGCGCAGGATTGATGCTGACGCTTGTACTCTACCCCTATGTCTATCTCCTCGCGCGCGCCGCTTTCCTCCAACAATCCGTGACGGCCTTTGAAGTTTCGCGCACCCTTGGCCATGGCCCATGGGATTCCTTCTTCCGCATTGCCATCCCCATGGCCCGCCCTGCAATCGCCACCGGCATCGCTCTCGTCCTGATGGAGACCCTCGCAGATTTTGGCACCGTGTCCCATTTCGGCGTCTCGACCTTTGCCACTGGCGTCTATCGCTCGTGGATTCTCATGGGCGATCGGATTGCCGCCATGCAGCTATCCGCTTGTCTTCTCGTCTTCGTCCTGATCCTGCTGACCATGGAGCGCATCCAGCGGCGGGCGGCGCGTTACCATCCGGCGGGTAAACGCTTTACCGGCCCCCCCGAATTTCAACTCACTGGCGGACGGGCAATTGCGGCCACATTCTTCTGTGCCATCCCGACGATCTTCGGCTTTGCTCTCCCCCTGCTGGTTCTTGGCCATATGACATGGGAGGGCGGGCACGACCTTTTCGGCCCCCGCTATCTGGGCTTTGCCTTCAATTCCCTGTTGCTGGCTGGTGCAGGCGCGGGCCTGACTGTTGGCCTCGCCCTCTTTCTTGGTTATGCTGCGCGCCTGTCAGACAGTCCCGCGACACGCATTTCCAACCGCATTGCGTCTCTCGGCTATGCCATCCCCGGATCGGTTATCGCCGTCGGCTTACTGTTGCCGCTGGGGGCGTTCGACAACTTTATTGATGGTTGGGTGGAACGGCTGTTCGGCATCTCAACCGGCCTTTTGCTAACCGGCACCATTGCCGCCCTGCTCTATGCCTATGTCGTGCGCTTCATGTCTGTGGCATTGCAGACCGTCGAGGCCAGTCTGGAAAAAGTCACTCCCTCCATGGACTACGCTTCCCGCGCGTTGGGCCGCTCGGCACGGGGAACCCTGCTATCGGTCCATGTCCCGCTCATCCGGGGAGGGTTGTTGACGGCGGCCCTGATCGTCTTTGTGGATGTGATGAAAGAACTCCCTGCCACCCTCATCATGCGTCCCTTTGGCTTTGACACGCTGGCCGTGCAAGCCTATCGCCTCGCTTCCGATGAACGACTGCTGCAAGCCTCCACCCCCTCACTGGCCATCGTTGCTGTGGGGTTAATCCCGGTAGTGCTGCTGACGCGGCAAATTGGCCGGTCGAGGCCGGGAATGCGATAGTCGTGCAATTGAACCGCAAAGCGACTACATGATTCCATACGCCGTATAGCCGCGAGAGAACCCATGCGCACCGATACCGCTCCCCGCCACACCGCAATCCGTCTTGCCGATTACACGCCGCCCGTCTGGCTGGTCGAATCCGTCGCGTTGACCTTTGCGCTTGACCCGGCGGCGACGCGCGTATCGTCCGAGATCGTCTTCACCCTCAACCCCCAGAGGGCGCAGGGTGCATCGACTGACCTCGTGCTTGATGGCGAGATGCTGAAACTCCATTCCGCCACCATTGACGGCAAAGCCATCACTCCGCAGATCGACGATAAAGGACTGCGCGTCCCCGGCGATGGCCTGCCTGAACGCTTCACATGGCGCGCCGATGTCGAAATCGCCCCCGAATCCAACAAGGCGCTCGAAGGCCTCTATATCTCCAACGGCATGTATTGCACCCAATGCGAGGCCGAAGGTTTTCGCAAGATCACCTATTTTCCTGATCGCCCCGACGTGATGACCACCTATACCGTGCGCGTGGAGGCCGACCGCGCAACCTGCCCCATCCTTCTCTCCAACGGCGAACGAGGCGAAACCGGCGAGTTACCTGATGGTCGCCACTTCGCCATATGGCACGATCCCCATCCAAAGCCCGCTTACCTTTTCGCCCTCGTCGCGGGCCAGCTTGAAAAGATCGAGGACAGTTTCACCACGGCATCAGGCATGGATGTCGCGCTCGAAATCTACGTCCGCCCCGGCGACGAGGACAAATGCGACTACGCCATGGATGCCCTCAAACGCTCGATGAAATGGGACGAGGAAGCCTATGGGCGCGAATACGACCTGCCGCTGTTTATGATCGTCGCCGTGGATGATTTCAACATGGGCGCGATGGAGAACAAGGGGTTGAACATCTTCAACACCCGCCTCGTCCTCGCCTCACCGGAAACGGCGGCAGATGGCAATTACCTCTCCATCGAAAGCGTCATTGCCCATGAATATTTCCACAACTGGACCGGCAACCGCATCACATGCCGCGACTGGTTCCAGCTTTGCCTCAAGGAAGGGCTGACCGTTTTTCGCGATCAACAATTTTCGGAGGATACGCGCTCGCCAGACGTGCTGCGCATCAAGGAAGTCTCGATGCTTCGCGCCCGTCAGTTCCGTGAGGATGCGGGACCGCTTGCCCACCCGGTACGCCCCGAAGAATACATCGAGATCAACAACTTCTATACCGCCACAGTCTATGAAAAGGGTGCGGAGGTGGTGCGTATGCTCCACACTCTTGTTGGCCCGGAGACATACCGCAAGGCCACGGACCTCTATTTTGAGCGCCATGACGGTCAAGCCTGCACCATTGAGGATTTCGCCGCTGTGTTCGAGGCCGCGTCAGGTCGCGACCTCACCCAGTTCCGCCGTTGGTGGTCACAGGCCGGAACCCCCCGCATCCGCGTGCGCATGGCCCATGAGGGCGACGAGACAACCCTCACCATCACCCAGAATACTCCCGCCACGCCGGGGCAGGCCGACAAACTGCCGCTTCATATCCCCTTTGCTGTCGGCTTTCTCTCCGCCGAAGGCGAAGCCCTGCACTTGACTGGCCCTGATGGGGAGGCGCGCGACACCCATATCCTTGAGCTTACTCACCCCAGCGAGACCTTCACCTTCAGCGGCGCGGCGGCAACGCCCATCCCCTCGCTACTTCGTGGGTTCTCGGCCCCCGTCATTCTTGATTATCCGCACACAGATGCCGAAAAAGCCTTGCTGCTGGCCCATGACACCGACGCCTTCAACCGCGCCGAAGCCGCCCGTGATCTGGCTCTGAAAGCGGCACAAGACATGGCGACCGGCAAAGTCGCGACCATAGACCCTATTCTACCCGCTGCGCTGAACACCGCCCTCGAACGCGGCGGCGACCCTGCCTTTCTCGCCCTGCTGCTCTCAACCCCCGGTCAGGAAGAAATCGCGGCATCCCTCGCAGCATTAGGTGAAACCGTCGATCCAGACGCCGTTTATGCCGCCAAGACTGCCCTCGACACGGCCATCGCCACCACTGCAAAAGACCCCCTGATCGCGGCCTATGAAGCCAACGCAACCCCCGGCCCCTATAGCCCCGATGCGACCAGCGCAGGAAAACGCTCTCTCAAGAACACGGCTCTGGCCATCCTCTCCAATCTGGAGGACGGCCCTACCCCCGCAATGGCAGAGGCCCAATTCGCTTCCGCCAGGAACATGACTGACAGTGCCACAGCCCTCGCCACTCTCATTCGCATCGGCGGCGAGGCAGCAGATACAGCCCTCGACACTTTCCACACCCGCTGGAAACATGATCCCCTCGTCATCGACAAGTGGCTCTCACTCCAGGTCGCCATGCCACGTGAGGATTCGCTGGATCGTGCAAAAACCCTGCGCGCCCGCGACGACATCGACTGGCGCAACCCCAACCGCTTCCGCTCGCTTGTGGGGGCGTTTGCATCCAATCACTGGCGCTTTCACGCCGCCGACGGCTCCGGTTACGACTTTTTCGCCGAACAGGTTGCATGGCTCGATACCATGAACCCACAAACCGCCGCCCGCATGGCCACTGCCTTCGAGACATGGCGACGCTATGACGAGCCACGCCAGAACAAGATGCAAGCCGCCATGCGCCGCATCCTTGAGCGTGACGGTTGCTCCCGTGACACCTACGAAATCATCAGTCGGTTGTTGGGGTAGTCGCCACCGCCCTTATCATTCCCGTGAAAGTGGGAACGTCGGCGCATGACAGGCGCATGGCGCATCACTCGCTGATGAAATCATCTATCACGACCACCGGCTCGAAAGACCGCGCCACCGGATAGCGCAAAGCAACCTCCCGCGCGATCAGGAAATCACGCATAACCGGCACGCCCTCCAGCGCATCAGGCCGGAAACGGCGGCGAAAGGCGGTTAATGCCTTCCCGAAATCGCGCATATCATATCCTATTGTCGCCATCGCGCGGCTCAACCCGATAACTCCTTCGGGGTCCAGAAACCTCCCCGGCTCGCGATCCTCCGCAGCCTTTGGCCAAACGGCCAAACCTGCGCGGGCAAGACGCGGCCAGTCGAATAATTCGCCGGGGTCTTCCTTGCGACATGGCGCAATATCGGAATGCCCCAGCACCCGCTCTGGCGGGATTGACCATCGCGTCATAATTCCTGCGGCCAGCGTCTCAAGCGCCTGCATCTGTGCTTCCGGGAACGGGCGGTATCCCCATTCATGCCCCGGATTGACGATTTCGACCCCGATAGAGCAATCATTGCACAGCGGTATACCGCCCCATTCCGAAACCCCGGCGTGCCACGCGCGATCCTCTTCACGCACCAGCCGATGCAACGTCCCGTCTTCCTCAATCACATAATGCGCCGAGACCTTCGCCTCCGGGTCACACAACCGCTCGATCGCCGCCGCCGCGCTTCGCATGCCAGTGTAATGGAGCACCAGCATATCAATCCCACCATCACGCGCATCGATATTTGGTGAGGGTTGGTCCAGAACAGCCAGATCGTTCATCGTGTGTCCCTTTTTGCCCGCCTTACCTTCTTGGCCGGGGATACAGCGCGCGGCTTGGCCCTGGCCCTGCCTTCCCCCTTGCTTTCGGGTTTTGCATCACCCTTCACATCACTCTCACCCATCTGATCGCGCAGGATACGCTGGCGGATTTCCTCGACTTTGCCTTCTTCGAGTTGCCCCAGTTGAAATGGCCCATAAGAAACCCGGATCAATCGGTTAACAACCAGTCCAATGGCTTCCATCGCCTTGCGGATTTCCCGGTTCTTACCTTCACGCAGCCCCACGGTCAGCCACGCATTTGCGCCCTGCTGGCGGTCAAATTGCACCTGCATCGGTTGATAACGCACACCCTCGACAGTGATCCCCTTGAGTAGCGGCTCCAATATCTCATCAGTAATGCGCCCATGCACACGCACCCGATACCGGCGCGTCCAACCCGTTGAGGGCAATTCGAGTTTACGCTTCAACTCGCCATCATTCGTCAGCAACAACAGCCCTTCGGATGTTATGTCCAGCCGCCCCACGGGCATCACTCGCGGCATCTCGGCAGGCAGGCCATCGAAAACGGTCTTTCGGCCTTTCTCGTCGCGCGCCGTTGTCACCTCGCCACGTGGCTTGTGATATTTCCACAGGCGCGCGGGTTCCGCTTCGCCCAGCGGATTACCGTCCACAACAATTCGATCCTTTGCCGTCACCGTTACCGCTGGCGTATCCAATATCTTGCCATTGAGCGATACCCGCCCTTCCGCAATCATCTTCTCGGCATCACGACGCGAGGCAATACCTGCACGCGACAGACGTTTGGCAATTCGTTCGGGTTTTTGCTCATCACTCATGGCGTTGCGATAGCAGAAGGGAACCCGGCACGCTATGTTTCGCTCATCCACCGGAGAGTTCGCAATGCCCTTCACCACCTTCATGCCACAGGCGCTGGACGAAGCGCGTGCAGCGGCAGCACGAGGCGAAGTTCCCGTCGGTGCGGTGATCGTCTCGGCACATGGCGAGATTCTGGCCACCGCCGGGAACGAAACCCGCGAAGGTCACGACCCCACAGCCCATGCCGAAATATTGGCCATCCGCCGTGCCTGTTCAGGAATCAGGTCGGAGCGCCTGACCAATTGCACTCTCTGGGTCACTCTGGAACCATGCCCCATGTGCGCCGCCGCCATCGCCCATGCCCGAATCGCGCGGCTCTACTATGGTGCAAGCGACCCCAAAAGCGGCGGAATCGAGACCGGACCACGTCTTTATGACCATCCCAACCTGCATCACAAGCCAGAAATCATTACCGGAATCGAAGAGAAAGAGTGCCGTAAGATTCTAAAAGATTTTTTTCAACTCAAAAGATTTCAAAGAGATACAGATTAATCTTAATATTAAAAATTAAAAAAATACATTAAAGCATTATACAATGAAAATCTCATCTTACAATAAAATGAAGCAAGAAAAGTAGCTTCGTAAAACGCACACTAATCTTTCTTAATATTTCAAATTGCCTTTGTTTGGGCGCAGTTGGACGCGATACAGGATATCGAGCGTTACACCAACTCCATCTCCACTTCAGGCGGCCCTCCGGGGTCGCCTTTTTTTATCAGAAACACATGAATTCTGCACAGATGGAAATCCCTTCCTGATTTTTTGAAGCCGCTGATGGCGGAAATCATTTTAAAATTATTTACCATAACAATTTACGCAAATGTTGAGGCAGGCTTCGCTGTTTCCCGCATTACAACTCGAACGCAAAGACCTGCCACTCGATGCAATCACAACCACTAAACTGCCTGCTTACGACGAATCCGTCCCTTCGCCCTTACAGATTGAACGATAGCCCAGACCACTACCAATCTTGCCCTGATCCCTTGTCAGCGAGCAGACAATAGCAAGACATTCGGTTATCTTCACGGCCTGCTCTCCCCTGCGACGCGGAAAACGGTTTCGTTTCTGCCCAATCGCGATTAAACCCGGTTCCGCATCACAAAATGGCGAGTGGATACGTCCTCCCTCGCCCCGCCCGCGAGGATCGACCATGACCGCTCAGGACCATAACAGCTTCCGCTCCGGCCCCGATGAGGAAGGCCGCTTCGGCAAGTTCGGTGGGCGCTTTGTGGCCGAGACGCTGATGCCACTGATCCTCGAACTTGAGAAAGCATGGGACGAAGCCAAAGCCGACCGTTCTTTCCGTGCCGAGATGGAGAACCTGTGGCGCTACTATGTGGGTCGCCCGTCGCCTCTCTACTTCGCCTCCCGCCTGACCGAGCATCTCGGCGGCGCAAAAATTTATCTGAAACGCGATGAGCTGAACCATACCGGCGCGCACAAGATCAACAACGTCCTTGGGCAGATCCTGCTCGCCCGTCGTATGGGAAAAACCCGCATCATCGCCGAAACCGGGGCGGGCCAGCATGGCGTGGCCACCGCAACCGTCTGCGCAAAATTCGGCCTCAAATGCGTTGTCTTTATGGGCGCAACCGATGTGGAGCGCCAAAAACCCAACGTCTTTCGCATGAAGCTGCTGGGCGCCGAAATCATCCCCGTCACCTCCGGTCGCTCGACCCTGAAAGACGCGATGAACGAAGCTCTGCGCGACTGGGTAACGAATGTTGAAGACACATTCTACTGCATCGGCACGGTGGCGGGTCCGCACCCCTACCCCGCCATGGTGCGCGATTTTCAGTCAATCATTGGTTGGGAAGCAAAAAGCCAGATCAAACACGCCGAAGGCCGGATGCCCGATATGCTGGTTGCCTGTATCGGCGGTGGCTCAAACGCGATGGGCCTGTTCCATCCCTTCCTTGATGAGCCGGACGTGAAAATGATCGGCGTGGAGGCGGGCGGCAAGGGCGTCGATACCAACGAGCACGCCGCGTCCCTGACCGGAGGGCGCCCCGGCGTTCTTCATGGCAATCGCACCTATTTGTTGCAGGATGATGATGGACAGATTGTAGAGGCCCATTCCATCTCCGCCGGTCTTGATTACCCCGGCATCGGCCCAGAACATGCCTGGTTGAAGGAAGCCGAACGCGTCGAATACGTCGCGATCAATGATGATGAGGCGTTGAAGGCGTTCCAGCTTTGCTGCGAAATGGAAGGCATCATTCCCGCCCTAGAACCCGCCCACGCCCTTGCGCATGTGATGAAGATTGCGCCGGACATGGACGAAAAAGAGATCATCGTCCTCAATATGTGTGGCCGGGGCGACAAGGATATATTCACCGTGGCCGAAGCCCTCGGCATCGAAATCTGACGGCCTGTAAAGGGGGGTAGACCCGCAAGGGTCTAACCTTTAGAAACCCAACGCAATTAACCATATCGGTTTGGCATCACGACGGCCACACTCCCGGAAGGAACATCGCCCATGTCGCGCATCGAACGGCGCTTCGCGAAGCTGAAAGACGAAAACCAAGCGGCTTTCGTCAGTTTCGTCATGGCAGGCGATCCGAACCCGGATATCTTTGCAAAGCTGCTCAAGGGCTTGCCCGCAGCCGGAGTTGACATCATCGAAGTCGGAATGCCTTTCACCGACCCGATGGCCGACGGCTCCGCAATCCAGCTTGCGGGGCAACGCGCACTGGCCGCTGGTCAAACGCTGAAAACAACGCTTGAAGCCGTCGCCACTTTCCGTAAGAGCAACGATGATACGCCTATCGTGCTGATGGGCTATTACAACCCGATCTTCAATCATGGCGTCGATGCCTTCCTGACCGATGCCAAGGCCGCTGGTGTCGATGGCCTGATCGTGGTGGATTTGCCACCCGAAGAGGATGCTGAACTGTGCATCCCCGCCCGTGAAGCCGGTCTTGATTTCATCCGTCTGGCCACGCCGACGACCGACGAGAAACGTCTTCCTGTGGTCCTCCATAACACATCCGGCTTTGTTTATTACGTCTCGATTACCGGCATCACCGGGGCGGGCAGTGCCGATACCGAAGCGGTCGAGGCCGCAATTGCTCGCATCAAGGCCAAGACCGATCTGCCCGTTGTCGTGGGCTTCGGCGTAAAAACCCCGGAACAGGGCGCGGAATTGGCAAAGGTCGCCGATGGCGTTGTCGTTGGCTCGGCCATCATTGACACCATCGTTGGAAAGCTAGATCGCAAGGGCGGCGCAAAAGTTGGTCTTGTCAAGAACGTCACGGCTTTCGTGAAATCGCTTGCTGATGCTGTTCATTCGGCGCGCGGGTGATAGGTTGACGCGTATGAGAACACGCACCCGGACGCCATCGCTATGAACTGGATCACGAATTACGTCCGTCCCCGTATCGGTACGCTTCTGAATCGTCGCGAGACGCCGGATAATCTCTGGCTTAAATGCGCTGATTGCAGCCAGATGATCTTTCATCGCGAACTCGCAGAATCCCGGCAGGTTTGCCCTTATTGCTCCCATCACATGCGGATTACGCCACAGGCACGGTTTGAAGCCCTGTTTGACAATGGTGCATTCAAGGAAATCATTCCTCCTCAGCCGGTGAACGATCCCCTGAATTTCCGCGATGAGAAACGCTATACTGATCGCCTGAAGGAAGCCCGCAAAGCAACGGGCCGAATGGATGCAATCCTGATCGGCAAGGGCGATATTCTTGGCGTCAAGGCTGTCGCGGCGGCTTCGGATTTCTCCTTCATGGCCGGGTCGATGGGTGTGGCTGCCGGGGATGCTATCCTGGCCGGTGCGCGCGCAGCAGTGGATGAAAACGCGCCCTTCATCATGTTTTCTGCGGCGGGTGGCGCACGGATGCAGGAGGGGATTCTCTCCCTGATGCAGATGCCCCGCACGACCATCGCCGTACAGATGCTGCGCGAGGTGCGACTGCCCTATATCTCCGTCCTGACGCACCCGACCACCGGCGGTGTTACCGCATCCTATGCCATGCTCGGCGATGTGCAGATTGCCGAACCAGAGGCATTGATCTGCTTCGCTGGCCCTCGCGTAATCGAACAGACGATCCGCGAAAAACTGCCCGAAGGCTTCCAGCGCGCCGAATATCTGCTGGAGCATGGTATGCTCGACATGGTCGTTGACCGCCGCAAAATGCCGGTTGAGATCGGACGCTTGCTGCGCCTTCTGCTGAAAATGCCCGCCCATAAGGAAGCCCTGCCTGCCCCTGCCGGGAACGCAATCGATGACACTCACCCCCTCGCACCTGACGCCCCCTGAGACGATGAGTTCTCCTGCCCATAGTGACGCGATTCTCGAACGTCTGTTAGACCTGCATCCAAAGATTATCGACCTGTCCCTTGACCGGATGACGCGGCTTTTGGATCGTCTCGGCAACCCGGAACGCTCGCTCCCACCCGTCATCCACATCGCCGGAACAAACGGCAAGGGATCAACAGGAGCCTTCCTGCGCGCGGGGCTGGAGGCGGCAGGAAAATCCGTCCATGCCTACACATCCCCCCACCTCGCCCGTTTCCACGAGCGTATCCGTCTGAATGGTGAACTGATTGCAGAAAGCGCATTGGCCGACTTGCTGGAAGAATGTGAGGCTGTGAATGGCGGTGAACCCATTACTTTTTTTGAGGTCACGACCGTCGCCGCCCTCCTCGCCTTCTCTCGCACTCCAGCAGATTACTGCATTCTCGAAGTGGGTCTGGGCGGACGCCTCGACGCGACGAATGTGATCGATGACCCCGCCCTGACGATCATCACTCCGGTTTCTCTGGATCACCAATCCTATCTCGGTGAGACAATACAGGAAATCGCGGGCGAGAAAGCAGGGATCATCAAGCCCGGAGTTCCGGTGGTGGTGGGGAGGCAAGAGGAAGATGCTCTCAAGGTCATCGCAGAACAGGCCGCGCGAAAGAAAGCGATGGTCCATGCCTTTGGCGCAGATTGGTCTGTGCGGCGCGAGGTGAACGGCTTTTCCGTGCAATATCCCGACGGCCTGATTGATCTACCCCGGCCTGTTCTACCGGGTGAGCATCAACTCGAAAATGCGGGCGCGGCGATTATGGCCCTCGCCCTGCTCGGCCATGATGACGAGAAAATTGCCACATCCTCTGTCACAAACGCCGAGTGGCCCGCCCGGATGCAACGGCTTCGCCACGGGCCGCTTTTCGACATTGCGCCCACCGGGGCAGAGCTTTGGCTCGATGGTGGCCACAACCCGGCGGCGGGTGAGGCCATCGCTTCCCTGATTGCCGATATGGAAGAGCAATCGCCAAAGCCTTTTCACATGATCTGCGGGATGCTCAATACCAAAGACCCGACCGGCTATCTCGAACCTTTTCACGGCCTCGTCCGCCGCGTTTACTGCGTCTCCATCCCCGGCGAGGCCGCCACACTGGATGCTGAAGACCTGATGGATGTGGCGCTCGACATCGATCTCGATGCAATCGCCGTCGAAGACGTCACAACAGCCCTGCGCCTGATTACGGGTGAAGAAAGCACCGACCTTGAACCCCCGCGTATCCTTATCTGCGGCTCCCTCTATCTCGCTGGCCGTATCCTGCGCGAGAATAGTTGATTACAGCGTCGCCATCGCCCGCGCGAACATCGGCGGGTCAACATTGCCCCCTGAGGCCGTCACGATCACCGGCCCTGCATCCAGCGCCGCCCCCCGGAACAGCGCCGCCGCAAGGGCAGCGGCCCCGCCCGGCTCCAGCACAATCTTCAGCCATTGCCACGCAAGGCCCACGGCACGCAGCGCCTCATCATCACTGACAACAAGACCGGAACCAAACAGGCGTTGCCCTATCGGAAAGGTCAACTGCCCCGGCATGGATGTCAGGATCGCATCCTGCACTGACATCCCGCCCGCCGCACAGGCCAAACGCTCCCCCGCCACGAGCGAACGCACGAAATCATCAAACCCTTCCGGCTCCACAGGCCGTACCGTCAGGCCGGGCGCATCCCGTTCCAGCGCCAGTGCAATTCCCGATGACAACCCTCCACCGCCACAGCATGTGAGCATCGTTCCCTGCTCGACTCCCAACTCCCGCGCCTGGGCCGCAATCTCCAGCCCACAAGTACCCTGCCCTGCGATCACGTATGGATCATCGAAGGGTGGCACGACCACCGCGTCACGCTCCTGCGCAAGCGCCATGCAGACCGCATCACGATCTTCTGTGGCACGATCATAGAAGCGGACCTCTGCCCCATACGCCCGTGTGGCATTCACTTTTGCCTTGGGCGCATCAGCGGGCATAACAATAACAGCAGACACGCCGAGCAACTGACATGACAACGCGACGCCCTGCGCATGATTACCCGAAGATGAGGCCACCACGCCGCGCCGCCGTTCCTCATCCGACAGGGCGGAAACGCGGTTCCATGCCCCCCGAAACTTGAAAGAACCTGTGCGTTGCAGGCATTCCGCCTTCACCAATACCCGCCTTCCGGCAATTGCATCGATCTGCGCCGCGTTCAGCATCGGCGTCATCACCGCTTGCCCCGCCAACCGCCCCCGCGCGGCAATAATATCGTCATAGGTCATGGCCCATGGATAACGGAAATTACGGCTCGGAACACAAAAAAGGGCTTTGGATTTCTCCAAAGCCCTTATCTGTTCTGCAAGCTGCCTGTATCTTACTGCTGAAGCATGACCTCATGGGCCGCCGATCCAAGCCGTGCTTCGAGAGCACCACGCATTTTCTTGAGAGCTTGCGTTTCCAACTGACGCACCCGTTCTTTCGACAACCCAAGCTGACCGCCAAGGGATTCCAGTGTGGAAGGATCTTCCGAGAGTTTGCGTTCCGTGATAATCATCCGCTCCCGGTCAGTTAGCACCGTCAGCGCACTGGCGATCCAGGTGTGAGTCCGCGCGGTATCTTCTTCATCAACTGCAAAATCGCTGGAGATTGGCGCATCATCCTCGATGGTTTCGACCCATTCGCGGCCTTCTTCATCGCCTTGCGGGGTGTTCAACGAGAAATCGGTTCCAGCGAGGCGCGATTCCATCATCTCGACATCATGCAGCGGCACACGCAGGGCGGTGGCAACGGCATTGCGGGTATCATTGCTCATCGTCCCGAATTGACGCCCGTATTCAGCGGCTTCGCGCTCTTTCTCGGCCCGCACCCGGCGCAGGTTGAAGAACAACGATTTCTGGGAGGAGGTGGAGCCGGTTCGCACAAGCGACCAGTTCCGCATGACATAATCCTGAATCGACGCCTTGATCCACCAAACTGCGTAGGTCGAAAAACGCACCCCACGATCCGGGTCAAAGCGTTCAGCGGCTTTCATCAGGCCAATTGCACCTTCCTGAATCAGATCACCCATGGGCGCGCCGTAGCGGCGGTATTTGGATGCCATGGAGATGGCAAGGCGCATATAGGCATTGGTAAGCTGGTGTAACGCTTCCACGTCATCTTCATCGCGCCAGCGACGTGCAAGACTCAATTCGGTGTCAGCATCCAACATCGCTGTAGACATGGCGGTGGAGATGACCTTGCGATCTTCTGGGCTGGGACGTGTTGACTCGGCCATGACGCAAACTCCGCGATTTTGTCGATGAGTGAATTATGTAGTTCAAAGCTCCGCCAAGCCCGGAAGGTTCCGCCGACCCTTGATTTTTTCCGTGTGCACTGCATCACGAACCCGTGTGGCATCTCCGCACCACAGCCCAACCCGCTGAAATCAGGCGGGAAGCTCTTTTCCCATATAATCAAGGATTTTTCCGCTGGCATCCGGTTTAATTGCGTCGAGCGTCACCAACATCCCTGCGACTGATTGGTGCGGTGTAAGCAGTTTCCCATCGGGAACCCCTTGCCGGAACGGTTTGGACAATTCCGTTTCCACTGTTCCGGGGTGAAGACCGACGAAAACCGCATCACTATTCACCCGCGCCAATTCGATGGCAAAGGTGCGGATCATCATGTTCAGCGCCGCCTTCGACGCACGATATGAAACCCAGCCGCCAAGCCTGTTATCGGAAATGCTGCCAACCCGTGCCGATAGCGCCGCAAGCGCGGTTTTCCGTCCCTTTGCCAAAGTGGGGAGCACATGCTTCGCGATCAGGGTCGGCGCAATGGTGTTCACAGCCAGCACACGCCCCATCACTTCCGCATCCGCATGACGCCACGTTTTCTCAGGCGCGATCCCGTCACCATGCAGAATGCCCAGCGCGATAATGACCAGATGCAAAGGCCCCTCTGCCGTCATTGCCGCCACCACGTCACCAAGGGTCGCTTCGTCCAGCGGATCAAAGGAATGCCCGCACACCTTTATGTTTATGGACCCAAAATCCAAACTCCCCCGTGACACTGCATGGACGCACGCAACCCCGTCTTCTGCCACCAGTGCCTCGACAAAGGCAGAGCCAAGACCACCCCCCGCACCGAAGACCGCCACATTCAGGCCCGTTCCGAAACTATCCAATCCCATCCCGCACACAGATGTGGCTCACGCGCCTGTCGTCAATGACCATTCGTTATAGGCAACCGCATGAAAGGTGACTGGTCCCGCTTTGTTATATCGTCCACCATCGGATACGAAAAAGGAGCGTTCCATGGCTTATACTCTCTATCTCGGCGATGCCGCCTATTCGAGCTGGTCACTACGCGGCTGGCTGCTGCTTGATGCATTCGGGATTCCCTTCCGCCCTGCATGGATACCGATGTATTCCGATGCCTTCACAGATATGCAGACCCGCAATGCCCCCGCCCGCACGGTTCCTGCACTGGAGATCGACGGCGCAGACGCGCTGGTCTGGGAAAGCCTTGCGATTGCCGAAACCCTCGCCGAACGCCATCCCGATGCGGGCCATTGGCCGCAGGATGTGGCCGCGCGAGCAGGTGTGCGCTCACTGGCCGCAGAGATGCACGCCAGTTTCCGCGCCCTGCGTGATCGCCCTTCGATGAATCTGCGCCGTATTTATAACGGGTTCGAACCAACCGAAGCGGAAAGCGCAGATGCAAACCGGGTACAGGAACTCTGGTCCTGGGCGCTCAACAGGTTCGGTGGTCCGTATCTGGGCGGAGAAACATTTGGCGCGGTGGACGCCATGTTCGCCCCTGTCGCCACGCGCTTTATCACCTATGGTTTTGCGCTGAATGCCCCTTCCAAAGCCTATGTGAAGACGATCTACGCCCACCCATCCTTCCGCCGCTGGCACGCCATGGCCGATGCTGATCCGCGTATCCTCACCCGCTACGATCTCGATCTGCCCGCCACTGGGCCGGAAAACGCGCCTCGCCCCACTCCGCTACCGGCCAGTCGCCATCACGGCGACGCATCCGATGCGATCAACACGACCTGCCCCTATTCCCGCGAGCCGGTTCAGCCTGACAGCCTTGCAAAAATAAACGGCAGGATAATCGGCTTTTGTAATCCTTTCTGCCGTGAGAAGTCAGTCACTGATCCTGCCGCATGGCCCGCCGTAATGGCCCTGCTCGACAATACAGCTTGAAACCGCTTTTCCCGGCACGATCTTCTCCGGGACAGTTTTCCCGGAGAAATCATCGTGTTCGATAGCCTTGCCCGCCTGTTCCGTAGTGAAGACCCCGCCGCCGGGCATCACATCTCCGGCGCATTGGCTCTTGCTGCCCTGCTCGTCGAAGCCGCCCGCCGCGATGACGACTATGCTCCGACAGAGCGGGCCGCGATCCTTCGCATCCTGATGCGGGAGGAAGAATTGGATGAAGCAGCCGCCCAGGCTCTGCTTCTCAAGGCGGAAACAGCGCAGCAGGAAGCGGTCGATGTATTCCGCTTTACCCATGCCCTGAAAGAATCCACGCCTTTTGAAGACCGTGTGCGCATTCTCGAAGACCTATGGGATGTTATCCTAACCGATGGCGACCGCGATTTTGAAGAGGATCATCTTGTCCGCAAGGTCTGTGGCCTTCTCGGTATCCCCGACCGCGACAGCGGGCTGGCACGGGCGCGGGTCGAAGCGCGACAGGTCTGACGTTACCGCGCCGCCGTTACGAATGCCCGGATTGCATCGGCATCCTTGACGCCGGGGGCGCTCTCGACGCCCGATGAAACATCGACGATCCGGGTTCCGGTCAGCCTCACGCCTTGCGCCACGTTATCGGGGGTCAGTCCCCCCGCAAGCATCCATGGTACTGGAATGCGGCGGTTCGCCAAAAGCCGCCAGTCGAAGGCCACCCCATTGCCGCCCGGCAGCGTCGCATCCTGCGCCGGTTTTGCATCAAAGAGCAGCATATCCGCCACCCCCACAAACGCCAGCCCCGCATCAACATCATCCGTCGTCTCGACGGCCTGCGCGACTATGAGGGGCAACCCAGCGCGCGCCCGGATCACGCCCAACCGATCCCGATCACTGACCTTGTGTACCTGTATAAAATCGAGCGGCACGGTCGCCGTTACCGCATCAATGTCTTCATCCGTTGGATCAACCAACAATCCGACCTTCCCGATCCCCGGCGGCACTTCAACTGCGAGCGCAGCCGCCTGTGCCGTCGTCACAGCACGGGGCGAGGGAGGGTAGAATACGAAACCAATAAACCGTGCACCTGCTTCAACGGCAGCAGTGACACTCTCCGCCGTCGATAACCCACAGATCTTTGCATCAGCCATCAGCCACGCCGATTTCCGGCTGCGTCGATCAATAGATAATCATGTTCGGCTACCTTCTTCGGCCCCGAAGCGGGCGCGGACGTGGCAGGCGCTGTATAATTATTGCCACTGATGCCAAGTAGGTAACCAAGCACTGCACCAATACCCGCACAGGAAATCATCACCACCCAAAGCGGCATGATTCTGTAGGGTGTCGCTGGCGGCAAAGGCCGTTTCACGAAGGGTTCCAGATTGACATGAACTCCATGGCCGTTCCCAAGGAAGACGGCACAGAGCATGATGCCCACAAAAATCGAGATAAGGATCGTCAGGAAACGCATCGGAGGTGACCTCGCGCCGGATTACTCGTCCCCTTTATAATCCTCATTAAGTCTTTCGCGCAACTCTTTGCCTGTCTTGAAGAAAGGGACATGCTTGGCAGGCACAGGAACAGACTCGCCTGTGCGAGGATTGCGGCCCATCCGACTCTCGCGTGATTTGACGGAAAATGCCCCAAAACCGCGCAGTTCGACCCGGTTTCCCTCGGCCAACGCATCGGTAATCGTCTCAAATACAGTCGAGACGACCCTCTCCACATCCCGTTGATAGAGATGCGGGTTTTCCTCAGCGAGTATCGCAATGAGTTCCGATTTTATCATTCTTGCCCCCACGAATAGCTCTCGCGTACGTCCCGCGATGGCACTCTTGCCACCACACTCCTTAACCATTTCAACTACACTGTGAGGGGGCCATGTCGTCAACCCCCTATTTTTTATGGATTTTCACCTCAGCGATAGATTGCCCAAAGCCCGGCCTTCATCCGTTCACCAACCCCCAATGCGTCAAAAGCGCCCTGTGCGCTACGCAAAGCACTCCCACCGAGTAAAAAATCAAAGGGCAACGACCCTTTTTCCTTCACCTCGTAGACGACGAGTTCGAGGTTCTTCGCAACATCGCGTTCTTCATTGAGCCATTCTCGTACTGCGTTCATGCCACCCAGGGTATCGATCAAGCCGCGCTCCAGCGCCATGCGCCCGGTAAAGACACCGCCCCGGCGAATCTCTGCCATCGCGTTATCGCCAATATCGCGTCGCTCCCCCACCAATCCGAGGAACCATTCAAAGGAATCATCCACCAATTCCCGCTCTGCCGCGATAATGTCGGGATCGACAGGCTTGAAGGGCGTCGGTTCAGCTTTCAGATCCCCACTCTTGATCTCAACCATCTGCACACCGACTTTCTCCATCAGTTCATGGAAATTCGGAGCCTGAAAGATCACACCGACCGAACCAGTGATCGTATTGCTCATCGCTACGATATGATCGGCAGCCAGTGCCGTGATGTAACCACCCGACGCCGCCACATCTCCCATCGTCGCCACGACCGGCTTTTTCTCTGCCACCTCACGCAGCACGTCGTAGAGTTCCTCTGACCCCGTAACCGTGCCCCCCGGCGAATTGATTCGCACGACCAGCGCCTTGATGTTGTTATTCTTCGCGATACGGCGCAGCAGCTTGGCGCGATCAGGGTCGCCCATAATAATTCCGTCCACATCGAAGCGAGCGACATGCGCGCCGCGCTCCGGCTGCACTCGCGACAGCGCCACGCCCCCTGCGATCAGCACTGCGAGCAAGGCAACGACGCGCCAGCGGAACCTGCTGCGCCGAAGTTTCTTGCGTTCCTCGTATTCTTCGATCTGATTCATCATGCGGCCCTTTGCCGGAAACTTCGAGAGGAATGAAAGAAATGCCAAAAGGTTACTGGATCGTCCATGTTGATGTCACGGATGTCGAAAACTACCCACAATATGTTAAGCTCGACACCCCGGTTCTGGAACGCTTCGGCGGCAAGTTCCTGGTGCGGGGCGGACAATGCGAGGGGCCGGAAGGCACGATCCGCTCGCGCCATGTCGTCGTGGAGTTCGACAGCTACGCGCGGGCGCTCGAATGCTATAACTCCGAAGGGTATCAGGAAGCGGCAAAACTGCGACAGGCCTATTCCGACTCGGAAATCGTGATCGTCGAAGGAGCCTGATACCCATACGCACCTTTGGGTTGAACCATGATTTGCTTAATCAATTTGACATCTCTCACGAAATCGCGAGGGATGTAAATCGGTTTGGGATTGCGATTCCATATAACGTCAAGCCTCGCCGTTGCGGCGGATGATCGCAATGGCAAGCAGTGCTTGAACCGGACAAATCTCGTGGCACGTCGCCACAGGCAAACAGGTTAAGGGGACGATACAATGCTTCCAATGATTATTTCACTCGCTTCAGGTGCCATAGGCGGTAACGTCGCGGGCAGTCTGTTCAAAAATCTCAGCCTCGGCACAGCGGGCAACTCCATCGCGGGTATCCTCGGCGGCGGCCTTGGCGGCAGCATTCTGGGAATGCTCGGCATGGGCGGTGCCGCAGCAGGCGCAGCAAGCGGTGGCGTCGATGTCGGCTCTATCGTTGGCAGCCTTGCCACGGGCGGCGTTGGTGGCGGCGCTCTCATGGCCATCATCGGTGCTGTTAAAAGCGCGATGGGCCGCTGAGATCTGACAACCCCATGTCGTTCCTGTTCAGACGACATAACGGCATATGATAAAACGATGGGGCCGCCTCGATGAGAGCGGCCCTTTTTTACGTCCTGCGCCCCCAGTGTGACCCATTTTGCGATAAATCATTGCAGGGAGTGACAATCCAATTCGGCTAAACAAGGATTACAATAAGCCATGAATCGTCCGTGCCCTTGCCATTCAGGTGCGCCCTTCGCCGAATGCTGCGAACCCCGTCTGTCCGGTTTGCGCCCAGCCGAGACAGCGCAGGCTCTCATGCGCTCGCGCTATACTGCGTTTTGCGAGGGGGCCATCGAATACCTCGTCACCACCCATCACAGCACATCGCGCGGCACGACCGAACACACCGATATAGCCCGCAGCATTGCCGCAACGGACTGGCTGAACCTCGTTATTCTCGATACGCAAAAGGGCGGCCTGAACGACACCAAAGGCACCGTCACTTTCGCTGCCGCCTTTCGCCCCAAACCACCCCGGACCGGCGACCTTGGCCAGATGCACGAACGCTCACACTTCATTCGTGACGCCGGTGCGTGGGTCTATACCAACGGCGAACAGCTTGGTCCTTACCGCCCCGGACGCAACGATCCATGCTGGTGCGGCAGTGACCGCAAGGCAAAGCGATGCCACGGGTAGTGCAAAACGCCATCAGGCCAGATCATCAGAACTGACCGCGCTTTACAAAAGTTGAGCGATAGACGAGCGCACTCCCCATGGTTAACACTGATCCATCGGTTCCGATGATTGGTGGAGAGACGAGATCGCTATACCCCCAATCGCACCATTGAGAGCATCTCCAACCCCGAAAAACAGTAACAGCCTGCGCGGCATCGCGCTCATGGCGGCGGGGATGTTTCTGTTCTCCGGCGTCGATACAATGGCCAAGTTCCTTACAGACACACTGCATCCGGTTCAGATCGTCTGGTGTCGTCAGCTTGGGTTACTGCTGGGCGTGATGGTTCTCATTGCCTTGCGGGGCCGGTCGGTCCTTCACTCCGCACATCCGAAACTGCAAATCGGGCGCGGTGCGCTTGCGGCCTGTTCGGCCACGCTGTTTATCATTGGAGTCAGTTATGTGCCGCTGGCCGATGCGGTGGCGATCACTTTCGTTGCCCCCTTCATGGTGACGATCATGGGGGCCATCATCCTGCGCGAGTCGGTTGGCATCCGCCGCTGGACCGCCGTGGGCATCGGATTCATCGGAACCCTGATCGTGATCCGCCCCGGTATGGGTGTGATTCATCCCGCCGCTGGCCTTATTATCATCGCCGCCGCCGCCTTCGCCCTGCGGCAAGTGCTGTCGCGTATGCTGGCCGGGGATGACAGGACGCAAACCACCGTCGCCTACACCGCCATCGTATCATGGGCGATTCTAACGGTTCCCCTGCCATTTTTCTGGCAAAACCCGACCTCCGGCCTCGAAATCGCCCTGCTTATCGGGATGGCGATTGTTGCAGCCATCGCAGAAACCCTCGTTATCATGGCGCTTGATGCGGCGCAGGCCGTTGTTGTCGCGCCCGTACATTACAGCCTGATCCTCTGGGGGACGCTCTACGGCTTTTTCGTATTCGGGCAGCTTCCCGATGGCTGGACATGGCTCGGCGCATTGATCATCGTCGCGTCGGGCATCTACACACTGAATCGCGAACGCCTCGCCGCAGCGGCGATGAAGAAATAGCCATAACCCGTACATCGCGCCGCTTGTCACCAGCCCCATGGAATGGGATACACGAGGGTATGGCAGATGAAGAATCCGGGGCCTATGAGGTTCTCGCCCGCAAATATCGACCACAGGATTTCGATGCCCTGATCGGGCAGGAGGCGATGGTGCGCGTGTTGCGCAACGCCTTCGAATCCGGACGCATCCACCATGCCTACGTCCTGACCGGCGTGCGCGGGGTCGGCAAGACCACCACCGCCCGCATCATCGCAAAGGGGTTGAACTGCATTGGTACCGATGGGGATGGTGGTCCCACCGTCGAACCATGCGGCACGTGCGGGAATTGCACGGCCATCACCGAAGGGCGGCATGTGGACGTGATCGAACTCGATGCTGCCTCCCATACCGGCATCGACGATGTGCGCGAGATTATCGAGGGCGCAAAATATCGCCCCGCGATTGGCCGCTATAAGGTCTATATCATCGACGAGACGCATATGCTCTCGAAGAACGCCTTTAACGGGCTGCTCAAAACGCTCGAAGAACCACCCGCCCATGTCAAATTCCTGTTCGCCACCACCGAAATCCGCAAGATGCCGGTCACGGTCCTTTCCCGGTGTCAGCGGTTCGACCTGCGCCGGGTCGAGCCGGATCGCCTGATTGCCCATCTTGCCCGGATCGCGGAAGCCGAAGGTGTAGAGATCGAGGCCGAAGCCCTCTCGTTGATTGCGCGGGCGGCGGAGGGGTCAGTACGCGACTCGCTCTCACTGCTTGATCAGGCTATCGCGGATGGCGGCAAGGATGCGGCATCCATCCGCACGATGCTGGGCCTTGCCGACCGGAGCCGTGTCATCGAATTATTCGCCATGGTTATGCAGGGCGAGGCGGCGGCGGCACTGATGGAATTGCGCGATCAATACCGCTCCGGTGCAGACCCCGAAGTTACGCTCAACGATCTGGCCGAAACGGCGCATTGGCTCTCAACTCTGAAAGTTGCCCCCGATATTGCCGACGATCCCTCCCTGCCCGCCGAAACGCGTGAGCGAGGCAGGGAACTCGCCGGAAAATTGCCCATGCGTGTGCTGGCCCGGTCGTGGCAGATGCTCCTGAAAGCCCTGGAGGAAACACGCTCTGCGCCCTCCCCCCTCATGGCCGCAGAAATGAGCATCATTCGGTTATGCGCCGTGGCCGATCTGCCTACCCCCGGCGATCTGGTTCGCAAGCTGGAAAGCGCGGCCCCCGCTGCACCAACTGCCTCGCCCTCCCCATCGGGCGGCGGCTCCTCCAGCGGGGGTGCAACCAGCACCCTGCGGGTTGCCTCCGCTTCTGCTGCACCGAAAGTCGCCCTCCAGCCGCATAGCCAGGCCTCCCCCGCGCCCGCCGCAGAAATTGTTCCGTTACCGCAGGACTTTGAGGCCGTCGTGGCGCTCATCCGCAAAAAACGCGACGGCGTTCTGTTGCATGATGTCGAGACGGGTCTGCGCCTGATCTCATACACACCGGGCCGCATCGAGTTTCGCCCCGCTGCCGGTGCGCCGGAACATCTGGCCGGAACCCTCTCCGAACGGTTACGCCACTGGACCGACACCCGCTGGACCATCAGCATCGGTGACGAAGAAGGCCAGCCCACCGTCGCGGAAACCCGTGCCGAGGCCAGCCACGGCCTTGATCAACGCGTCCGCAAGCACCCCCTTGTCGCAGCGGCCCTTGCGGCCTTTCCCGATGGAGAATTGCTGTCCATCCCCTTGAATCCGGTCGGGGTTGCCCCCGATATGCCCGACACACCCGTCGAAGATGACGATGACGACGAAATGGACCTTCTGGGAGAGAACTGAATGTTCGAAGGACTGAAAAATATGGGCGACATCGGCAAGCTGATGGGTCAGGCCCGCGAGATGCAGGCCAAGGCCGTCGAAGCGCAGGAAGCATTGGAGCATATCCATGTCGAGGGTGCATCCGGCGCAGGCATGGTCGTCGCCACCGCCAATGCCAAGGGCAAGCTGACCAGCCTGAAAATCGACCCTTCGCTCCTCAAACCCGAAGACGCCGAAGTGGTGCAGGATCTCATCATCGCCGCCGTCGCGGCCGCTCAGGACAAGGCAGGTCTGCGCGCGCAGGAAGAAATGCAGAAAGTCATGGGCGACATGCAATTGCCACCGGGTTTGATGGGTCAGTAGGACATATCATATCGAACGGAGGGAAACCCCATAACAACCCCGGCCTTGCGCCGGGGTTGTTATGTTTCAGGAAGCGATATTCCTTCCCCCTGTCATTTTGGAGCGAGCGGAATTAAAAGTTACCCAATTGTTACCAGAGGGATGATTCCATGCTCCGCAGCTTGCTCGCCGCCGCATTTGCGGCCTTTCTTTCCGCCCCGGCCCTTGCTGCCGATGATCCACTCAAGGTCGGCTTCGTCTATGTCGGCCCCATCGGCGACCACGGCTGGACCTATCAGCATCACGAAGGCCTCAAGGCCATCGAGGAAGCCTATGGGGACAAAATTGAGACGACCTACATCGAAAGCGTCTCGGAAGGCCCGGACGCAGAGCGCATTATCCGCCAGCTCGCCGCCAGCGGCCATGGCCTGATCTTTACAACCTCCTTCGGGTTCATGGACCCGACCGTCAAGGTCGCCAAGCAATTCCCGGATGTGAAATTCGAGCACGCCACCGGCTACAAGCGCGCCGATAACGTCGCCACCTATTCCGCCCGTTTCTACGAAGGGCGCTACATCGCCGGAATGATTGCAGCGCGCATGTCCAAGACCGGCAAGGCGGGTTATGTTGCGTCTTTCCCGATCCCGGAAGTCATTCGTGGCGTCAACGCTTTCCTCCTTGGAATGCAGAGCGTGAACCCCGATGCCACGATCTCGGTTCAATGGGTCAATTCCTGGTACGATCCCGGCAAAGAGGCCGATGCGGCGAAAGCCCTGATCGCGCAGGGTGCGGACATCATCACCCAGCACACCGATAGCCCGGCCCCGCTCCAGACAGCGGCAAATGCTGGCATCCTGGCCATTGGTCAGGCGTCGGATATGCACGAATTCGGCAAGGAAGCACAGCTTACTTCCGTGATCGATAATTGGGCGCCCTATTACGTCGAGCGCGTCGGCATGGCTCTGGACGGGTCGTGGAAAAGCACGGATACATGGGATGGCATCCAGCCCGGCATGGTGCAGATGTCGCCTTATGTGAACATGCCTTATGACGTCGCCCGCGATGCCAAGCTGATGGAAGACAAAATCCGCGTCGGCCTTCTTCATCCCTTCACCGGCCCCATCACTGACCGCGATGGCGAGGAGCGCGTAGCCAAGGGCGAAATTCCCGATGACGGAATGCTCGCCACCATGGACTTCTTCATCAAGGGCGTCGAAGGCGACCTGCCGAAGTGACCGGAAAAACCTTCATTCCCGCACAAGCGGGAATGGCCCCTCTACCAGGAGAGACCCGTTATTACGGGCATCACGTTCTATGATTGCCTCCCTCGACCACCTCGTCCTCACGGTGAAAGACATCGACGCGACCATCGCATTCTATTGCGATGGTCTTGGTATGAAGAAACAGATGTTTGGTGAGGGGCGCATCGCGCTCTCGTTCGGTGTGCAGAAGATCAACCTGCACCGCGCGGGCCATGAGTTTGAGCCAAAATCAGCCCATCCCACTCCCGGTTCCGGCGATTTGTGCTTTCTGCTCAATGTTTCGCTGGAGGTGGCAACCAAGCGTCTGAACGCCGTCGGTATCGCCATCGAACAAGGCCCGGTACAGCGCACCGGCGCGACCGGCCCGATCATGTCGCTTTATATCCGCGACCCGGACGACAACCTGATCGAGCTTTCTATCCCCGATCCAGCCAGCGTGTGATTGCCGCCGATACAGCAACAGCCAGTCCAATCCCGGCGGCATTGGCAAATACATCCGCCCAGGAAAACTCGCGCGCGGGCGTCAGGGTTTGTGCCGCTTCAAGGGCCAGCCCAACCAGGGGCAACCCGATCAGCGCCACCCCGCGCCATTGCGGCCAACCCAGCGCGGCAAAAAACGCGAGCACGAAATACATGCCTAGATGGGCGATCTTGTCATAGGGCGGTTCGACGCTGAACCCCAATCGCCTTACCGACAGCACGCTGACCAGAACCACCCCCAGCAACAGCGCAAGAAACACCAGACGTGCCCCGTTCCTCATCCGAGTGTCAGCAACCAGCCGAGTGGCACAGACAATTCCAACGCCACGCCAAACGCAATCAATGTCCGCGCAGGAACTCCGCTGAAACGCCGCCACAGGATCACCCCCAGCACCACACAGAGCGCGGCCTCCACTGCCCCCGCCGCTATCCCGTGATGGCCAGGGTCCCAATAGCTGACCGGACTGGCATAGATCCAATCACTGAACGGCCAAAGATGCGGATGCCCATCATCGTGATGTAGCGGCAGATCACCGATGACATGCACCAGCGCAGCGGCACACAACACCCACACCAGCGGCCATCCCAGCGCATAGCCCGCCGCCGCGCCCAGCGCGAACAGCGGTATGGAATTGGGGATCGCAAAAACCAGATGCCATTCCGGGGCGTAATATTTCTCCGTAAAGATCGTCCGCATATCCGTCCCACGTATAAACCTCTCCCAGAGGATCATCCATAGGATCGTCACATCCGGGATCAGCGACCCCACTATCAACGCAGCATTGCGCTTGCGCGCCTCCGGTTTGGCCAGCAAGGCGGCAGCAAGCAGGGTATGGGCAGGTGTGTTCATGCCGATCTTTCGCGAAGGACGCCCTGAATCATTTCAGCAACACCTCGATCCGCTGTAAATGCCCCACAAATTCAGTGCAGAAAACGATCTTGTACGCCTCAGGATCATAATAGGCATTTGGCTCATCACATGCTTCAACCGAAACACCGACCGGGTGGGAGAGTCGAATCTCGCGGTTGAGGCTTCTGACTTCCTCCTCAAGAATTTTCGAAACCGCAAGTTCCCTGTTTCCCGCGAAGGTCAGCTTCGGTCGTCCCTTGATGTCCGACATTTCTTCCATGACGGAACCCCAGCTTGCCGCCGCCTGATCGTATTCTTCCGCACAGGATTCCGCACGTTCGTCCGGCAGGCCGACCTCATCGGCAAACCCTTCACGTGCTTCCGTGTCGGCACCATAGAGGATGCACGCCATGTTGTAGAACCGTTGTTCATCCGGGCCATGGGTATCCCACCACGCAATCTCTTCTTCCTCGGCGTCCCGCATCATCGCTTCGCCCGCAAAACCCGATGCCATATCCAGCGCGAGGGATTGCGCGTCCCCATCCTCAAAAAGCGCATCGACCAAAAAGATCGAGAAAACATCCGCCGCATCCTCTTCCTGCCCGAAGATCGGCACATCCTCCGTATGGATAATGGCGTGACCCAGTTCGTGATAGAAAATCCCAAGGATATTCGCCGCCAGAAAATCGGAGGGTTCCTCCGCCATGGCAGGCGTCACCGAACAGAGCACGGCGGCGGCACATAACAGTTTTTTCAGCACATCACGATCCTTCATTCACGAGGGAGGGGCGGTCAAAGTTTCAGTTTATAGCCCACATGGCTGGCTTCAAAACCAAGGCGTTCATAAAAGCGATGCGCGTCCGGGCGGCTGCGGTCGGTGGTCAGTTGCACAAGCGAGCACCCCCGCCCCCGGCACTGGTCTATGGCCCATTCGAAAAACCTCGCCCCCACACCCTTGCCACGATGGCTTTCGGCCACCCGTACCGCCTCGATCTGTCCCCGCCATGATCCCTTGCGCGACAGGCCGGGAATGAAGGTCAATTGCAGCGTCCCGATGACCACACCCGCATCATCAGCAACCGCAAGTATCTGATTGGGATCACTGATCAACGCCTCGAACGCATCAACATAACAGGGCGCAAGCGGCTCACGCGCATCCTCGCGCGTCGCACCAAGCTGATCGGCAGCGATCAGCGCGACCATAACGGACAAATCCGCACGGGCCGCAGGACGAAACCGGATGGCCATTGTTATCCTCCATCGCAATCAGGCAGCGCGTGCCATTCAGTGTCGACACTCAAATGACACAGCCGTCTCCAATAGCTCTCTTCCAGAGCGTCCTCCAAGAGTTCCACCATGACATGACAGCCATTTTCTTGCAGGATTAACCCGTAGTGTCGTATCGACTATATCGATACTTCGGATAACCCGGAGAGCACACGGCGGACCCATGGCCACAGCCTTCGACACATCGGATACCCTCGATGCACGCAGCCGTGAGATTTTCCGGCGCATCGTTGAATCCTTTATTGAGCATGGAGATCCTGTCGGTTCGCGCACGCTGTCGCGACAACTCGAAGACCCCCTCTCTCCCGCATCGATCCGCAATGTGATGCAGGATCTCGAACTCATGGGTCTGATTGCGGCCCCCCATACCAGCGCGGGCCGCATCCCGACAGAGCAGGGGTTGCGTCTCTTTCTTGATGGCTTCCTTCAGGTCGGCGACATCGGAGCAGACGAACGCCGCGCCATCGAAACCGCCCTGCATGACGAGGACGACCGGGGCATCGACGACGTTCTGACCGAAGCGACAACCGCCCTGTCGGGCCTGTCACGCTGCGCCAGTCTCGTCATCGCCCCCACGCGCGATGCCCCCATTGAGCATATTGAGGTCGCCCCGCTCAATGACGGGCGCGCCATGGCTATCATCGTGACCGAAGGCGGCAATGTCGAGAATCGCCTGTTTCGGTTGCCCCCCGGCCTGACCCCTTCTGCCATGGCCTCGGCAACAAATTTCCTGAACGCTCACCTGCGCGGCCTGACCCTGGGCGAATCACGCGCTGCCATTGAAGCAAAGATTGCACTGGTGCGCGCCGAACTCGACACCGCAGCACAGGCATTGGTCGAAAGCGGAGTAGCCGAATGGGCCGGTGCATCATCTGCCGATGGCGGTACGCTCATCGTGCGCGGTCTTTCAAACCTGCTGTCCAGCGCACGGGCGGAAGACGAGATCGACAGCGTGCGAATGTTGTTTGACGATCTGGAACGCAAACGCGATCTCGCGCAGGTACTCAATCTGGCTGAGGAAGGGGAAGGGGTGCGCGTCTTCATTGGCGCAGAGAGCAAATTGTTTTCGCATTCGGGTTCCGCCCTTGTCATTTCCCCCTATATGAACGAAAGCCGACAAATCGTGGGAGCCTTGGGCGTTATAGGCCCAACCCGACTGAACTACGCGCGGATCATGCCTATCGTGGACTTCACCGCGCGCATGGTCAGCAAACTGGTCAGTGGTTCCCCGTCAAAACGCAAGTTGAGAGAATGAGGCACGCTTGATGTCAGGGCCGACACCGGAAGAAAATGGGGGCGCCCCCCCGCTGAATACCAACGAAACAGCGAGTGACGCTCCCGCTGTGGAAAGTGACGAGCAGGAGGCGCCGAAAGCCTATGTCGATCCATCTGTCATGCACGAGATCCGCATCGCGGAACTCGAAGAGGAACTCGACAAGGCCAAGGATCGCCATCTGCGCGCACTGGCAGAAGCGGAAAACACCCGTCGCCGGGCGCAACGTGATCGCGATGACGGCGCAAAATATGCCGCCGTTCCCCTCGCCCGCGATCTGCTGCCTGTCTATGATAACCTGCACCGGGCGCTAAAATCAGCAACCGATGAACAGCGCGCAGCAGCATCCGATCTGATCGCCGGACTGGAGCTTGTGGAACGCGAGTTCCTGAACGCCTTCAACAAACACAAGATCGCCGCTATCGAACCAGAACTCGGCGAACGCTTTGATGTGAACAAGCATCAGGCAATGTTTGAGGCTCCCATTCCCGGCACCGAAAGCGGAACGATCATCGAAGTGATCTCGACCGGATTCATATGCCATGATCGCCTTGTGCGTGCGGCGATGGTTGGTGTGGCAAAGGCCGCCCCTGTCGTTGCCGAAACTTCTTCGTCAAGCGCAAGTGCAAGTGCGAGCACATCGGGTGACGGCGCATCGGCCAACACCGCTGCCGCCTCATCATCGGACAGTTCCACCTGAGCGCCGCCCACCAACGTGTGAGCCGTCTGCGCTATGTTCGCGTAGAGGGGTATCGCTCAATCCGCTCACTCGCGGTCCCGCTGGGCAATCTGACGGTCGTGACGGGCAGCAATGGGGCGGGGAAGACAAACTTCTACCGCTCCCTCGCTCTCGTCCATGCCGCCGCCTCTGGCACATTGGCGCAAGCCATCGCGGACGAGGGCGGAATGCGCTCGGTTCTATGGGCCGGGGCCGATGGTGCAGGACCGGCAGAATCCATCGCCTTGGAGGCCGATCTTGACGGGCTGCGCTATTCCTTGCGGCTTGGGATTCCCGGCCCGAAAGACCCTGCCCTCGCATTGGACCCAATGGTGCGGGAAGAATCAGTGGCCGCCCGTCTTGGGGATCGCGCCCCCCTGATGATGCAGCGCAAGGGACCAAACATCACGGCCCGCGCGCCAGACGGTAAGTGGCAGCCTTATCCGAATATGTTGCTGATGGCCGAAACTGCATTGGCGCGCTTGCGCGATCCTGTTCGGTTCCCGGAACTCGACGCCCTGCAACGCCGTTTCGCCGCATGGCGCTTTCATCATGGGTTTCGTACCGACGAAGAATCCCCCCTGCGCTGGCCGCAGGTCGCGATCTGCGCGCCGATGCTCGACGGCGACGGCCGCAATCTCGCCGCAACGCTTGCAACAGCAGTACATCTGGGCGACGAAGCAGCACGCCAAACCATAGAGGCCGCGATCCACGCCGCCTTCCCCGGTTCGGCCCTGACCTTCACCGAAGCCGCCGGACGTCACGCCGTTGCGCTGTCCATGCCCAATTTTGCGCGGCCCTTTTCGGCTCACGAGATGTCAGACGGCACGCTGCGCTATCTCTGCCTCATCGCGGCGCTCTGCTCACATCGCCATCCGCCCTTCATCGCCCTGAATGAGCCGGAGGCCAGCCTGCATGACGATCTGATCGAGCCACTGGCCGCCATGATCCTCCATGCCAGCGCCCGCACCCAGCTCGTCGTCGTCACGCATTCCTCGCGCCTCGCCGACCTGCTCGAAGAACGCGGCGACACCACCCGCATCGC